>JBAWAP010000052.1:0-15790 GCA_049589355.1 Anaerolineae bacterium | reverse complement strand
CTGATAAGGCAACAGTGACGGGCACTACGAAAGCCTCAGGAAGAAGGCTGTCGGAGAGCCGTATGAGGGAAAACCTCACGTACGGTTCGAGGTGGCAGGGGATGGAAACCAGGAGGTGATATCCCAGGCGCCATCCCCTGACCCTACCAGGTGACCCGCCTGCGGCGGGAGGGCACGCAACGCCGAGAGCCAAGAATGGTTATGGTTTACAGTAGTTGAGGACTACATTTCCAAAGTTGGAGGTATATCTCGATGAAGGCACTGATAGTCTACGATTCGTTTTTTGGCAATACAGAGCAGATAGCCCAGGCGATTGGCAATGCTCTTGGTTCCCCAGAGGATGTCGAGATACTCCGGGTAAGCAATGTGAAGCCAGAACAACTGACGGGATTGAAGCTGTTAATCGTCGGCTCTCCGACCCGGGGATTTAGACCAACACCAGCAATCAGTAACCTTCTGAAAAGCATTCCTAAAAATGGTCTAAAAGGGGTCAAGGTAGCTGCATTTGATACCAGGTTTACAATGGATGAAATAGAATCATCCGTATTCATATTACCCATCCTGGTAAACATATTTGGCTATGCCGCCAAGCCTACCTCAGATAGGCTCAAGAAAAAAGGAGGAGAACTGATAATTCCTCCTGAAGGGTTCTTTGTAGAAGGGACGGAAGGTCCACTGAAAGAAGGCGAACTTGAACGAGCTGCGGATTGGGCTAAGCAAATCATGAGCCTGCCCTGAGCTTGCCGAAGGGCTCAGCCGAACGGTCCGAGTTTTGTTTCACAGCTTCCTTCAGATTCCACCTCGCGACGGACACCCTTGTTTAGGCTAGCAGTGCCGGTCATCATGGCCTGCAGAGGACTTTCACCTCCCAGATACACGACGTGCCTGGCACATAAAGCGAGGCGGGAAGTTCGATTCCCCCGCCTCTTTTATTTGGCTGGGGTAGAGTCGCTACCCGTCCTCGATCAGGGAGGTGGGGGCAATTTGCCTTGACTAGGCCAGGCTTTTCTGGTATAATCCTAGCAAAATTGGCTTCACATGGAACTGGGAAATAGGAAGGGAGCGAACGTGAGCCGTCGCCAGATTTCCCTGGGAATCAAAAGGGGCCTTTTCGCTGGGCAGAAGGGCCGCCGCCTGAAAGAGAACTTGTTGGGTTATCTCTACATTCTTCCCGCCACCATCATCCTGGCTGCTTTTCACTTTCTCCCCGTGGGCTACGCCTTCTACATCAGCCTGCACAATTGGAAGATCAAGAAGGTGGCCTTCCTGGGATTGGCCAATTATTCCCAGGCCCTGTCCGATTCCAGGTTCTGGAAGTCCCTGGTTGTCACTGTCTATTATGTGATCGGTACCGTTCCCCTTACCATCACTCTCTCCTTGATCATCGCCTACTTCCTCTTTCAGAGGATCAAGGGCCTCTCCATATACAGGACCATTTATTTTCTGCCTTACATCACCTCCACCGTGGCATCGTCGAGCGCTGTGGCTATGGCTTAGGCGTTGACCTTCGAGGTGCCCACTACTCTGGCGTAGTTATCCCCCCGGTCCGTCCGGCGACGGGCTGGGGGTTTTGCTTCTAGAGGCGCAATGTGTTAGAATATGTACAACAAGTGGGAGGAGGGTTGCCATTGCGCGACGACGGGTGGACCGATGAACGAAAACGGGCGCGCTGTGAGGAAATCGTGCGACGGGCGCTGGAGGAGGATATCGGCTCGGGGGACGTGACCACGCTGTGGATCGTGTCGCCGAAGGCCCAGTTGTGCGGCCGCTTCCTGGCCAAGGAGGCCGGGGTGGTGGCCGGACTAGCGGTGGCCGGGCTGGTTTTCGAGTTGCTGGACCCCGAGGTCCACTTCCGGCCCCTGATGGAAGATGGGACTGCGGTGCGTTCCGGCGATGTGGTGGCTGAGGTGGAGGGGCCGGGCCGGGCTGTCCTGAGCGGGGAGCGGACCGCGCTCAACTTCTTGCAGCGGATGTCGGGGATCGCCACGCTGACCCATCGTCACGTGGAGGCGGTGGCTGGGACGGGGGCAGTTATCCTGGACACCCGTAAGACAGCCCCCGGTCTGCGTCTGCTGGACAAGTGGGCCGTGCGCCTGGGGGGAGGCCAGAACCACCGCATGGGCCTCTACGACATGGTGCTGATCAAGGACAACCACATCGCCGCGGCCGGCGGGATCACAGAGGCGATGGGACGGGTGCAGAGGGAGCCAGCGCGCGAACTGGCGATTGAGGTGGAGGTGAAAAACCTGGACGAGTTAGAGGAAGCGTTGGCGCTGGGGGTGGACCGGATCATGCTGGACAACATGGACCTGGCGACGATGCACCAGGCGGTGGAGATAGCAGCCGGACGGGTGGAGCTGGAGGCCTCCGGCGGGGTGACCCTGGAGACCGTGGCCGCCATCGCTGCCACGGGAGTGGACTACATCTCAGTGGGTGCGCTGACCCACTCAGTCAGAGCGCTGGACATCAGTTTGGAAATTGAGGGAGGGCAGGATGCTTCCTGACGAATACCGAACTTTGCCTGAGCCCGAACTCGTGGCCCGTATTGCCGCAGCCAAAGAGAAACTCGGCACCGACCTGGTGATCCTGGGTCATCATTATCAGCGGGACGAGGTGATCCGGTTCGCCGATCACCTCGGTGACTCGTTAGAGCTCTCGCAGGTCGCTGCGGCGCAGCGAAAGGCCAGGTACATCGTCTTCTGCGGGGTGGATTTCATGGCCGAGACGGCGGCCATGCTCTGCGCCCCCTCACAGATGGTGCTGTTGCCGGCCGTGCAAGCACCGTGCCCTATGGCCCGCATGGCCGACGTGGGCGACGCTCTCGTGGCCTGGGACGCGCTGACAGCGCGATGGGGCGAGGATTCCCTGCTACCCATCACTTATCAGAACTCCACCGCTGCGCTTAAGGCGTTCTGCGGGCAGCGGAACGGCGCGGTCTGCACCTCGGCCAATGCCCAGCAGGTCTTCCGCTGGGCGCTAGCTCAGGGACGGCGGATCCTCTTCTTTCCCGATGAGTGGTTGGGGCGCAACACGGCCCTGGCCCTGGGGATCCCGCCGCAGCGGATCGCCGTCTGGGACCCGGCCGAGCTGGACGGTGGGTGCCCTGACGTCGGCGAGGCGCAAGTGATGGTCTGGAAAGGGTATTGCCACGTCCACACCTTCTTCACTGTGGAGCACGTGCGGGCCGTGCGGGAGCGGTATGGGGACATCACCGTCGTCGTCCACCCCGAGTGTACGGTCGAGGTGGTCCAGGCGGCCGATCTCAACGGCTCCACCTCGTTTATCCTGCGCACTGTACGCGATGCGCCCCCCGGCAGCCAGTGGGCGGTTGGGACCGAGATCAACATGGTGGCCCGGCTGGCCCGGGAATACCCGGACAGGACGGTGGTACCCCTGGCCCGCTCCCTCTGTGGGGCGATGTACCGCATCAACCTTCACAACCTGCTCTACACCCTGGAGGAATTGCTCCACGGCCGGTTCGTGGGGCAGGTGCAGGTGCCGGCCGAAACGGCTCGCTGGGCCAACCTGGCACTGGAGCGGATGTTGCGACTATGACCAATTACTCAATGACCAATGACCAAAGGGACACTGGCCCATCGGGATCTGGTCATTCAGACCAGGTGATGACCGACGTTCTCATCATCGGCAGCGGCATCGCCGGAGCGGTGGCTGCGCTGCGCCTGGCAGAGGGTCCGGCCATCCAGGTGACGGTGGTGACCAGCACTCAAGATCCCCACGAGTCCAGTACCTTCTATGCCCAAGGGGGGATCATCGCCCGTGGGCCCGAGGACTCGGCCGAGTTGCTGGTTCAGGATATCGTCCGGGCTGGCGCGGGGGTGAATAACCCAGTCGCTGTGCGCATCCTGGCCGAGGAGGGGCCGCGCCTCCTGCTGGAGTTCCTGCTGGAGCGGCTGGGAGTTACCTTCAGCGAGACGGCCGGGGAGGAGTTGGAATACATCCGCGAAGCAGCTCATTCCACTGAACGGATCCTGCACGCCGCCGACGCCACCGGCCGGGCTATC
Source organism: Anaerolineae bacterium (assembly GCA_049589355.1). Classification (GTDB taxonomy): domain Bacteria; phylum Chloroflexota; class Anaerolineae; order VGOG01; family VGOG01; genus JBAWAP01. The sequence continues at coordinate 11,768 of JBAWAP010000052.1, read as the reverse complement.
GAGGAACGGCTGATCGAAGCGCTGCAGGCATGCCCTAACGTCACCCTCCTCTCGGAGCACACCGCTGTGGACCTGTTGACCCCGGCCCACCACTCCCGCAATCCAGTGGCGATTTACGACCCGGTCTCCTGCGTAGGAGCCTACATCTTCAATCAGCGCCAGGAGCGAGTGATCACCTGTCTGGCCCGCAAGACCATCCTGGCCAGCGGCGGCTTGGGTCAGATCTACCTGCACACCACCAATCCCGAGCAGGCCCGCGGAGATGGACTAGCCATGGCCCACCGGGCAGGGGCGCGCATCATCCAGGCCGAATACGTCCAGTTCCATCCCACCGCCTTCTACCACCGCGATGCGCCTCGTTTCCTCATCTCCGAGGCGGTGCGGGGGGAGGGTGCCCGGCTGGTGGATGAAGAGGGCCGGGCGTTCATGCAGAAGTACGACCCGGACTGGAAGGACCTGGCCCCGCGCGACGTGGTGGCCCGTAGCATCCATCAGCAGATGCTGGAGACCAAAGCCCCTTGTGTCTACCTCGATTTGCGCTCTTACCTGGCAGCCGACGAGATCAAGAGGCGCTTTCCCAACATCCATGCCCAGTGTCTGACCTACGGGATTGACATCACCAAGAACCTGATCCCGGTGGTGCCTGCGGCCCATTATCTCTGTGGCGGGGTTTGGGTGGATGAATGGGGTCGTACCTCGTTGCGCCATCTGTATGCCGCTGGCGAGGTCTCCTGCACCGGCGTGCACGGAGCCAACCGGCTGGGGAGCGCGTCGCTACTGGAGGGCCTGGTCTGGGGCAGCCGAACGGCACAGGACATCCGGCGCACTTTAGACGAGCCACTGGAGGTGGCTCTAGCTGACATCCCCCTGTGGGTGGACACTGGCCTCCACCCGCCTGATCCGGCGCTGATCCGTCAGGACATGGACACCATCAAGCGGATCATGTGGAACTATGTAGGGCTGGTGCGCAGCGCCCGGCGGCTGGACCGGGCCATTGACGACCTGAGCCACTTGCAGGTGGAGATTGACAAATTCTATCGAGCCACCAAGCTGACCGATGGACTGATCGGGTTGCGCAACAGCGTGCTGGTGGGCTTGATCGTCGCCCGTGCCGCCTGGGAGAATAAGGTAAGCCGGGGCTGCCACTATCGCGAGGATTAGAGAGGCGAGCGTGAAATGGGCAACTTCGCCGCCTGGGAAAACAAGGTGCTCAGCTTCCCGCCCAACCGCAGCATGGAGGTGATGTATTACAACGTGGACTGGCTCAACAAGCTGGGCTACGATGGGCCACCTGAGACCTGGGATGAGTTCTACGAGGTGTGCAAAGCGGCCACCGATGAGGCGGCCGGAACCGCTGGCTATTGCATCTCCCCCAGCGCCTCCACTTTCGCTGGCTGGGTCTGGACCAGGGGAGGGGAGATCCTCAGCGCCGACGGCAAGAGCGTGGTCTTCCAGAAGGAGGGCACAGAGGCCCTGACCTTCCTCAAGAAGCTGGTGGACGAGGGCGGGGCCTATCAGATGGCCGAGCGCTACGGCGACCAAACCGACTTCGCCAACGAGAAGGTAGTCTTCACCTTCGGCTCCACGGCCGGACTGCCCTACTATGCCCAAGCAGTAGAGGGCAAGTTCGAATGGTCCATCGCTCCCTTCCCCCACGAGACGGCAAAGCCCATCGTGGATATGTATGGCCCCTCCATCACTGTCTTCAAGAGCACGCCGGAGAAGCAGTTGGCCTCCTGGCTGTTCCTGAAGTATTTCACCGCCCCTGAGCAGACGGCCGAGTGGGCCATGGCCGCCAACTACTTCCCTGTCCGCAAAACGGCCGCTGAGTCGGAGGCCATCACCGTCCTCTCCGCGATAACCGACCCCGTGGATGAGAAGCCCGTCTTTCAGCGCATCATGAGGCGGGAGGAGTTGGGCGGGCTGCGGCTGGATGGCGAGGACTCCGGCAACGTCTTCGTCCAGGCGCGGATGGGCTGCTATCCAGATTACCATCGCGACCGCACCGGGGTCATCTAGCCCGTCGAGTTCTATGGTCAGCATGGCTACGACTCGAGTCTGCCGGAGAGGGGCCGCGTTTTAGAGGCAGTGAGGTTTTTCAGATGAATGGGGTCGGGGAAGATGAAACCCCTACTTTCGTGCAGCGCTAGCGTGGTGTGCCTGAGCATCTCGTTGTTGGCAGCATGTGCACCTGCTCCGACTGCTACACCTGTGGCCATGTTGCCTACGGCTAATCCCACAGCGACTGCATCCGCTATGCCAACTCTCACGCCTACGGAGATGCCAACTAGTACTCCTGTAGCGACGGCGTCGGCCACACCTACAGCGGAGCCGACTTCAACGCCGATGCCAACTGCCACGCCAACATCTAAGCCAACAGCAACCCCTACATCAACGACGACACCTACACCTATCCCAAGGCAAACAGCTACGCCCACGCCAAGCCCAACACCGGACGAAGAGCCCGTCATCGCCTACTTTCGTGCCAACGTGACCGAGGCTGATCCGGGGGACACCATCACCCTGGAGTGGCAGTCCAGCGGCGGCGACCAGGCCACGCTGTATCACCTGATGCCCACTGGTCAGCTCGGTCGCTTCTGGGAGGTCGAGCCCAGTGATTCAATGGGCTATGTCATTCCGGCCGAGTCCCGCAACTGGGAGGGGTTTGTGCTTTTCGTCCTTGACGACGCAGGGCGCACGGCCCAGGCCACGCTGATGGTGACCCTGCGCTGCCCTGACGCCTGGTTCTTCTCGCCGGCTCCGGATGAGTGTCCTAGCAACCCTCCCATCCTCACCGATGGGGCGGAGCAGCACTTCGAGCACGGTCTGATGCTCTGGAGCAAGGCCGAGGATATGATCTATGTTCTCTTCGATGATGGTGCGCAACCCGCCGTGAAGGCCTTCGTGGATGAGTGGGACGAGGGCGAGCCGGAGTCGGATCCGAGCGTCGTGCCGCCGATGGGGCTTCATCAGCCGGTGCGGGGCTTCGGCTTGGTGTGGCGAGAGGAGCCTGGCGTCCGCGACCGTCTGGGCTGGGCGGTGGACAAGGAGGTGGGCTATCCAATGGCCATTCAGCGCACCTCGCGGTCCAAATACAATGTCACCTATGTCAAAGCGCTGGACGGCGGGGTGTGGGAACTGGGGCCGGAGGGCAGTAAGTGGCGTCACATTCCGTAGCGATGAATCTGAGGGGAGAATTGTGATCTGCTGAAATCGTGAACCTAAACACAGACCCTCCATAGCCTGAGAGGGTTCTGTCTGACCGAGATAAAATGGGAGGGTATCAGGATATTGACTGTTTCCTGATACCCTCCTTGATCTTGCAACAGGCCTTAGCAGGAACGCAACGCTACGGTTAATGATAACAAACCTCTGGCTGACACAGATATGGTCAAGATTGGCCATACTGCTATTGGCCTGAACAACATGTGCCCGGCATCTTGAAGCCATTGTTGGTGGATGTCATGTTGACGCAGGTACATCCACTGGGCGCGGCATGCCAGGTGGAGGATTCTCTCAGTTAGGAATCCATAGCCAATGGCCGACGTACAGCCAGTTGTTCCAATGCTGGTGAGCCGGGTTAGCGCTCCACAGCGTCCACCAGCTAATACCGGTTCTCCGAGAGAGCGCGTACCAGGTATCCCCAGGCTGTACTTGATACCAATAACCTCCAGGCACAGGGGGGGATGGGATCCACAGCCAATCGCAGACGTACAACCACTGATTCCACCGGACGAGGGAAGGGTTAGCGTTCATTAGCGCCGACACGCTGACCCCTGTCTTCCGGGAGACCCCATACCATGTATCCCCAGGTACCACGTGATACCAATACCCACCAGGCGGTGGTGGCCCAGCCGAAGCCACTGAGGTTAGAGCCAGCGTCACCATAACAGCAAGCACGAGGGCCATCACCACCAGTCTAAGTTTTCTCCTGCCCATCACTTTCACCTCCTTCCTCTCGTGATTTGGTTGGCACGGTGCCGTTGCCCATTGGCAAGGGTCGAGCATGGAATGTCAGCCAGAGGTCCAAGAGTCATTTACTGTGTAAGATATTGTATCACGCCTGCGCGGGCTTGTCAACTGTCAGGGCGTTTTTCTTGTTTATTTTCCTCATTTCTGGTATACTTACGCCAACACGAGTGCGAGGGAAGGCCGGATTTGAGAGTGGCCATTGTGCACGATTGGCTCAATCAAATGGGAGGGGCGGAGGTGGTTCTGGAGGCCCTGGTGGAGATGTATCCCCAGGCCCCGGTATACACCTCCATGTATTGGCCTCAGGCCATGCCGCAGGAATATCGCTCTTGGGACATTCGCATCTCATTCATGGATAAGCTTCCTTTGGTCAAGAGATACCACCAGCCCTTCCTCCCTCTGTATCCCCTCGCTTTCGAGAGCTTCGATTTCACCGGCTATGACCTGGTCATCAGCAACAAAAGCGGCTTTTGCCATGGTATTATCACTTCACCTGACACCCTGCACGTCTGCTACTGCCTGACCCCCACCCGCTTCCTCTGGGACTACCCCGCCTACGCCGAACGTGAGGGGCTGATAAGGCTAGCTCGCCTGGCTCTGCCGCCTTTTTTGAACTACCTGCGGCTCTGGGACCGGGCTGCGGCTAATCGGGTAGATCACTTCGTCGCCATCTCTCAGATGGTTCAGCAGCGCATCGCCAAATACTATCGCCGCGATTCTGTCATCATCCATCCCCCGGTGGATACGAGCAGGTTCGCCCCGAGCGACTCTCACGATGATTACTTTCTCATCGTCTCCCGCCTTATTCCCTACAAACGCATTGACCTTGCTGTGCGGGCTTTCAACGAGCTGGGTTTACCTTTAGTGATCATCGGAGATGGAAGGGATCGGGGTAGTCTGCAGGCTTTGGCCAAGTCCAACATCGAATTCCTGGGTCACATACCCGATGAGAAGGTTGGTGACTATTTCGCCCGCTGTCGGGCTTTCATCTTGCCCGGCCAGGAGGACTTTTGCATCGCCCCCGTGGAGGCCCAGGCGGCAGGGCGGCCGGTCATTGCCTACGCTGCCGGCGGCGCTATGGACATGGTGAGGAAAGGGGTAACGGGGACCTTCTTCTACGATCAAACGCCTGAGGCCCTGATCGAAGTGATCAAAGAATTCGATGAGACTGGCTACGATCCAGCCGTCATCCGCCGCCACGCCGAGCGGTTTGATAAGCAGGTCTTCAAGGAGCGGCTGAGCGCGTTTATTGAAGAGAAATATGCGGAGCATCAGAAACGGGTAATGAGGAATGAGTGACGAGTACGCCTCATTCCTCGCTACCTCGTTAACTCGTTACTCACGCAGGAGGCCACTATGGAGCTTCGTCAGTATTGGAGAATCGTTTACAAGCGACTTTGGATTGTCATCGCTTTAATTGTTATTGTTCTGGTCAGTAGTCTAGTCCTTCAACCAGGGCATCCGGCTCTCTATCAAGCCTCCATGCGCTTCACCGTCGCCGTGGTGCCTGAATCCAGGGGTGGCAATTACTATGCCTATGACCGTTACTACACCTGGATGGCCTCGGAGTACTTCGTTGACGAACTCACGGAGATAGTGGGAAGCGAAGCCTTCGCCAGGGCGGTTAGTGAAGAACTGGCAAATAGTGGCCTCGATCTCCCTGCCGGAGACATTCACGGTTCATTGGGAGCAGATAGAAAGCATCGCATTTTAACCGTACACATCACCTGGGGGAAACAAGAGCAACTCGGGGAAATAGCTAATGCCGCATCCAAAGTGCTTCGGGAGCGCAGCGCCGATTTCCTGGGCCAGCTTGGCACCACCGACGCTGACATCCGCCTCATTGACCAGCCGGTGGTATTACCTGCTGATCGAAGCTTGAAAGGGAAGCTGGACCTGCCCATCCGTCTATTCTTGGCTCTCTTGGCCGGAGTGGCCCTGACCTTCCTACTGGATTACTTGGACGATACCGTGCGCGACCGGGCCGAGGTGCAGGCCATGGGGCTGGCCGTTCTGGGCGAGATACCGCGCTTACCTGGTCATCGTCGGTTTCCCTGGCAGAAGAAATTGCCCTAAAGTGGCTGTCTTGTTTTGCGCAAAAGCAGTGGCTATGGTAAAATAGATTGACCACCATCCAGGAGGTAAGAGTGGAAATCCAGGAGTATTTTAAGATATTGTGGCGGCGGGGTTGGATCATTGTTCTGCTTGCTGCCATCACCGCCGTCAGCGCCTACGGCTTCAGCAAGATGCAAATGCCGGAATACAAAGGCAGCATCAAACTGCTATTCAGGCCAGCCCGGGCCGATTGGGGGCTGCAAAACGCAGCCAAGGGATTGCTCCCCAGTTATAGGGAATTCATAAAGAAGGACGAAACGGCTGATGACGTCATAGACCGCCTGCGATTGGACATGTCCAGGGATTCCCTGCTGGCTAAGGTCACTACTAGTGCCGACGAAGCGACCTTTGCCGTCCAGATTGATGCCCGCGATCACGATCCACAGGTGGCCGGCGACATAGCTTGGACCTTCGCCCAGGTGTTCAAAGAGGAACAAGACACGTGGAACCAACATCAGGACATACGGGACCAGGTAGAGGTATACATTGCGTGGAAAGAAGCCCGAATCGGTCTCTTTAAACCCAGGACGAAGATAAACACCCTCGCTGGGGGCATCTTCGGCGTAATGCTGGGGGTGGTGATAGCCTTCTTTCTGGAGTGGCTGGAGTCGGACATCGTGCGGACCGCCGAGGACGTGGAGCGCCACGTCGGCATGGCCGTGGTAGGTTCTATTCCCGCAATTACCTCGGAAGAGGTCGTGCCCGTCGGGACGAGGCGAAAGCGCCGGTGGGCCTTCTTGAGGAGCCTCAAATTGTGAGACAGTTCTACCAAGTGTCAGTAGATGGGAGAACTCACTGGACTGCGGACGCCAGTCCGCCTTTGCAGGCTTGCGCCTGCATTCCGATTCCAAATTCTCGAGTACTGAGCACAGGAGGATAGATTTACGATGACAACTGACCGCAAAGAGAGTTTAATCACTATGACTAATCCCCGCTCGCCTGTCAGCGAGGCCTATCGCACGCTGCGCACCAATCTGGAATTCTCCAGCCTGGATAAGCCCATCAGAACCATGGTGGTCACTTCCCCAGGTCCTGAGGAGGGCAAATCCACGACCTTGGCCAACCTGGCTATCACCATAGCCCAGGGGGGAAAGAGGGTGATCCTCGTTGATTGCGATTTGCGACGCCCCTCCCAGCACACCATCTTCGGTGTCCCAAACGGGGCCGGGCTCACCACAATGGTCGTGGAAGATCGGGCCATGAAGGATCCCCCTCTGCAGGAGGTTGGTGTCCCCAATTTCTGGCTCCTTCCCAGCGGCCCCTTGCCGCCCAATCCTTCGGAGCTTCTGGGCTCTCGCCGCATGGAGGAAATCATCGCCACCCTGCTGGAGCGGGCCGACATGATCCTCTTCGATGTCCCCCCCATCATCGCCGTGACCGATGCGGCCGTGTTAGCCTCCAAGGTGGATGGAGTGCTGCTGGTCTTCAAAGCCGGCGGCACCAAAAGGGATCACGCTCAGCGGGCCAAAGCCCTGTTGGACAAAGTCAACGCGCGCTTGATAGGAGCCGTCCTCAACAACGTTCCTTTCGACATCAGCCTGCATCGCTATTACGCCGCACAAGAGTAAGCTTGTAAGGATCAGTAACTCAACTTTGGTTGAGGAGAGTGAAATGGGAACAATGCGAAAAGTTGAAATCGGCAGTTATTTGGTAATTGACCCGGAGATTTGTCATGGTCAGATGACCTTCAAAGGCACGCGCGTGCCAGAGTAGACACGGCGTTGACCTTTTTGGCAAAAGGCTATTCGGTGGATCAACTGTTCAGAAGCTGGCCCGAACTCACCCGGCCGGCGATTGAGGAGGCAATCTCTCTGGCCTCGCAATCGCTACAGACACGCTATTCCGCCAAGTTGCGTCTCAACTCATACGTGTAATCAAGTCGCAGAATTGAATTACGGAGAGGTGTTCAGATGGAAAGACAATCGCAGGCCAAACTCTTAGGGCGCTACATTGTAGCTGACCCCAAGATTTGTCATGGTAAGCCAACTTTTCGCGGCACACGCATTATGGTTTCTCAAGTGCTGGAACAGGTGGCTCGTGGAATGGATTGGGAAAGCATTACCGAAAGGTGGGGAGGTAGCATAACTAAAGAAGCCATCGCCGAAGCGGTGTGTCTATCAAATCAGGCTTTCCTTGAACATGCGGACGAATACCTCATAGAGCCAATGCCAGCATGAATATTCTGGATGAACACGTCCCTGAAGAACAGCGAGAACTGTTGAAGCAGAGAACAGGATGCAGCATTCATGGCCAGTAATTCTGACTTGATCCTTGAAGCATTCACGATCCTCCGTGAGCACTTCTTCGACCAGAACAGCGTGCCAAAAACATTTGCACTGCGGGAAAAGCGAAACACGCAGGACAATCCGCTGGACGAGCACATCTGTGACGTGTTGCGCAGCCATCTACAGGATAGCGAGTGTGTGCCCGCTCCTGGCCCGTTGATCAACCCTGATTTGGTGCTGCTCCGTCCAGAGCGGTGTAACAGCGTTTCCAGAGTAGTCCTGCGAGACGATTTGACGAGAGTTGTTGGGATCGAGGTTAAGAAACTGGAGCGCACGAAGTCGGGTGCAGTGGCTAGACAATCTGGCCTCGACTACAACACGACACCCCCTTGTGGAACGATTCGCGTGTACGATGCGAACGACAATCCGCTTGACATACGTGGTTTCTATCTCTTCGTCTGCCAGGAGCAAGAGCCGGGCGTGGAGAACACCTACAAACTGAGTGCTCTGGCGCTATGTGACGGCAACGTGCTGAACGAAGACTTTGGCCTGTATCTCTCGGCCATCGGTCAGCGGGAGAAGGAAATCGGGCTCGGAACGTATGGGAATGGAGCGGACAGGCACAGACCGATGTTCATTTTTGCCAATCCGCTCGGCATATCCGAGTTGGATAACGCGGCTACTCTCGTCCATCCAGACGCAACCCTGGCAGAATCGGAGACGGGTTTGCAAATGGTCTACCGACTGATCCGAACGACCAAGGATAGAGAGCGGGTTTTCTATTGTTACCGCCTCGCTGCGGATATTGAAACAGGCCATTCCATAACTGACTTGAAGGATCCCTTTCCCACACCGTTGACTCGCAGTACCCTTACACAGAGTAGAGGCAGGTTCAGACTCCCGATTGAGCCTTTGCAGAATGAGGTTGGGCAATGAGTGCCTTGACGCATGAAGTGGCTGAGGTCCGTCCCGTTTACGCCAGCAGCGATCTGCCCCAAAAGCGAAAGGCCATTGAGCGGTCTTTTCCGTTCGTGGAAATCAGCGAGATTGCCGAGCGGCAGTCGTGGCGTAAGGATGTTTACCAACCCATTTACTATATTCACAAGTGGTGGGCCAGGCGACTCAGTAGCGTGTTTCGCGCCATCGTGTTAGGAGCCTGTGCACCTGCGGAAGGCATTGCTGACAGAGGGTCAAATGGTATACTTGACCTTTTATACCAACCTGTCCGCTTTCCAGACGTACTCATCTACGATCCATTTATGGGAAGCGGGACGACGGTTGGGGAAGTGTACAAGCTAGGATGCCGTGTCATTGGTCGGGACATCAATCCGGTTTCCTACTTTATGGTCAGGAATGCATTGAGCACGTATGACATCTCCGAAGTACGTCAGACTTTCAAGGCGATTGAAAAAGACGTGAGCCACAGAATCAAAGCGTATTACAAAGCACGAACTGAGCATTACGGTCTCGTAGACGTGCTCTATTACTTCTGGGTGAAGTTTGTTCCCTGTCCTTGCTGTGGCGCACAAGTTGATTTGTTCGATAGTCGTATCTTTGCCAAGAACGCTCGCCCAAGCAAACAACCAGAGGCAAAATCCCTGTGCCCCACTTGCGAGACCATCAATTCCACAATGGTATATCAAACAGAAGTCAAGTGTGACCAATGTGGCACATCTTACAATCCCCAAGAAGGTTCAGCGGGCCGGACAAATGCAACGTGTCCTGATTGCCAAAGCACCTTTCCGATCATCGAAGCCGTAAGGACATTGGATCATCCACCGCATCACCGTATGCACGCAAAAGTCATCCTCAAGCCCGATGGGGGTAAAGAGTATCTAGCCATTGATGAGTACGATCAAGCCCTCTACAGAGAAGCATCGGCGGAACTGCAAACGGGTAACTTTGTATATCCTCAGGTAGCGATTGAACCGGGCTACAACACAGATCAGGTGCTGAATTACAATTACACCCACTGGCACCAGATGTTCAACGACCGCCAACTGCTATGCCTGAGTATTCTGAGCGAGCGGATTCGTACTATCGAGAAAGACTCTCTACGCGCCCTGTTTGCCTGTCTGCTGTCGGGATGTCTGGAGTTTAACAGCATGTTTTGTTCTTTCAAGGGAGAGGGAACGGGGGCGGTGCGGCACACCTTTTCCCATCACATTCTAAAACCCGAACGCACGCCACTGGAAGCGAACCTGTGGGGAACGCCTGAATCTTCGGGTTCGTTTTCAACTCTGTTCGAGCGGCGTATTCTTCGAGCCCTCGAGTACAAGGATAACCCTTTTGAATTGCAGCTTTCTGATAGGGTGAATGGAAGAGGACGAAGTAGGAAGGTATTCAACATCAATCGGAAAATGGGAGGCGAGATAGCGTCAGCTTACGATGATTTTCAAAGTAATGGCCTGGACATCTATCTGTCGTGTGGAAGTTCCAGCCAGACAGATATCGAAGATGGTGTTGTTGATGCCGTCATAACGGATCCGCCTTTCTTTGACAACGTGCACTATTCCCAGTTGGCTGACTTCTTTTACGTCTGGATACGAGAGATGATGGGCCGTGAGGGGATCTTTCGAGCCGAAACCACACGCTCATCCGAGGAAGTTCAGCAAACGGACTCGCGACGTTTCACGGACAATCTGATTGCCGTATTCAGAGACTGCCACCGGGTGCTGAAAGATGACGGGCTGCTTATCTTCACCTATCATCACTCACGGCCAGAAGGCTGGTCTGCGATCTTGGAAGCCATCCACGAAGCAGGGTTTTACATCGAGGCCACCCATCCCGTGAAGTCAGAAATGTCGGTCGCCATACCGAAGCAGCAAGCCAAAAGTCCCATAGACATTGACATCATCATCGTTGGCCGGAAACTCGCCTTGATCGAGCCCTTCCCGGAGGTTCCGGTAGACCTGTTCAGCGAGTGTGTTGAGGAAACCAGTGAGATCGTTGAAGCGTTCAACAGGTCGAACAGAAGATTGAGCCGCAGCGACGTAACCGTCATTATGATGGCTCGCTTGATAACAACCTTGTCCCGAGCACGCGATCTGGAAAAGATTCTTGGTTATTTGACTTCTGCCGAAAAGGAGATAGGTTCAGTTGTTGAGAGAGTCTGGAAACAGCAGAATCCGAGAGACGTGCTCTTAGAAGAACGGCAGATGAGGCTCTTTTAGGTTGAGGATAAGACAGCTAGCCCATAACGTCTGGAGGCTGAGACGTTGCCTATTGCCAGCCTTTCACTGTCGAGGCTTGAGCTGGCTTTTTCCACAACTGTGTTAGAGAGAAAGTGACTGCTTTCGGGAGCAAGAAGCCAGGCCTTTCCACAATCCGAGCGAGGATCTTCTTTCAAAACTGGAAGCCATTTTTCGCTCTGAAGAATCAGGTTTTCTGATTTCGTGAACCTAGAAGTTTATCCCAATCGGGAGGTTCATTACTACCATGGCAGACTTAAAAGAC
>JBAWAP010000051.1:0-8713 GCA_049589355.1 Anaerolineae bacterium | reverse complement strand
GAGTAGAAAGGTTCAGCGGTTGACTTTCGGCCATAAGATGGTAAAATAGTGGAAGCCAGCCAAGGCGGGGACAGAAGGCCGCCTCTACGTGGTAAATGGCGATGTAGTGGAGGCTCTTCGTCCCCTCACTGCTTAACTGTCAAATCTGGGTAACTGCTCAGCCCGTGTCATTGCGAGGAGCGTTTTTTGCGACGAAGCAATCTCCTCCTTGCGGCTTGGGGATTGCTTCGCTTCGCTCGCAATGACAGCCTGAGTAGTCACAAATCTGGTTGCGAGGGGGTTTTGAATGCCCAAGGGGAAATTAGTGCTCATTGATGGCCACGCTTTGGCCTATCGTGCTTACTTCGCCCTGCCGCCGACTTTAAGCACCTCCAAAGGCGAGCTAACCAACGCGGTCTTTGGCTTCACCTCCATGCTCCTCAACGTGCTGCGCGACGAGAACCCCGATTACATCGCCGTGGCCTTCGACGTGGGCAAGACCTTCCGCCACGAAGAGTACAAGGAGTATAAAGCCCACCGCATCAAGATGCCCGACGAAATGCGGCCCCAGATGGCCCGCATCCGCGAGATCGTCCACGCCCTGGGCATCCCCATCATTGAGGTGGAGGGCTACGAGGCGGACGACGTGCTGGGCACTCTGGCCCAAAAGGCCGAGCACGAAGGGTTAGAAACCCTGATCGTCACCGGGGACACCGACGCCTTCCAGCTCATTGACGATCACACGCGGGTGCTCACCTCCCGCCGCGTCTTTTCCGATACCATAGTGTACGATCTGGAGGGTATCGAAAACCGCTATGGCCTCAAGCCCCAACAGCTCATTGACTACAAGGCCCTCACCGGCGATACCTCCGACAACATCCCCGGTGTGCGGGGCATCGGCGAGAAGACGGCGACTAAACTCCTCCAGCAGTACGGCAGCGTGGAGGGAATCTACGCCCATCTCGACGAGGTAGAGAGCTCCCGCTTCCGTAAAGCCCTGGAGGAGGGCCGCGAGAGCGCCTTCCTCAGCAAGCTCCTGGCAGCCATCGTCACCGATATGCCCATCGAGCTGGATTTAGAAGCCTGCCGGACGGCCGAGTTCAATCGGGACAAAGTGATGGAGCTCTTCAGGGAACTAGAGTTCCGCTCCCTGGTGAATCGGCTTCCCTCCGAGGCCAAGCCAGAGACGGAACGCCGGGGACCTCCCCAACAGCTTGCCATGTTCGGGGAAGTTGAGGAGGTCGAGGAGGAGGAGAAAGCACCCCCCGCTAACTATCAAATTGTGGGAGATGAAGAAGCTCTGGAAAAGCTGGTGGCTCGGCTGTCAAAAGCGGCGGCCATCACCCTGGACGTGGAAACCACCAGCACCGACGCTATGGTGGCTGACCTGGTGGGCATCGCCCTGACCGATAGGGAGGGGGAGGGGTATTATGTTCCTGTTGGACATAGGCTGGAAGTTGGGAAATTGGGAAATTGGGAAACTGGTAAATTGGGAAACCAATCTACCAATCTACCAATCTACCAATCTACCAGTCTACCAGTCTACCAATTAGACAAGCTCAGGCCGGTACTGGAGGATGGGGCCATCGCCAAGTACGCTCACAACAGCAAATACGACCTCACCGTTCTGGCTCGCCACGGTGCACAGGTTAAGGGCCTATCCTTCGACACGATGATCGCCGAGTGGCTGGCCGACCCAGCCAGCCACAATCTGGGGCTCAAGAACCTGGCTTGGGTGCGCCTGGGGGTGGAGATGAAACCTATCACCGACCTCATCGGCAGCGGCAAGGGGCAGGTTACCATGGCCCAGGTGCCCGTCGCCCAGGCGGCCAGCTACGCTGGCGCTGACGTGGACATGACCCACCGCCTGGTGAAAGTGCTAGAGCCTGAGCTAAGGCAGAAGGAGCTATGGCCCCTCTTCACTGAGGTGGAGATGCCGCTGGTGCCTGTCCTGGCCGAGATGGAGATGAAAGGGGTGAAGTTGGATGTAGAGTACCTGGGGGGGATGTCTCGCCAGCTCCATCGGCAACTGAGCGACCTGGAGAGGGAGATCCAGGAGATGGTAGGCTACCCCTTCAACATCAACTCCACCCAGCAACTCAGCGACGCCCTGTTCATCAAACTGGGGCTATCGGCCCAAGGGGTGCAGAAGACCCAATCCGGCCATTACTCCACCTCCGCCAGTGTGTTGGAGAAACTCAGAGGACAACACCCGGTTATAGAACGCATCCTGGAGCAACGGGAGCTGGCCAAGCTGAAGTCCACCTACGTGGACGCCCTGCCGTTGTTGGTGAATAAAGATACGGGACGGGTGCACACTTCTTACAACCAGACGGGGACGGTAACCGGGCGCATCAGTTCCAGCGACCCAAACCTGCAGAACATCCCCATCCGCACCGATGTGGGGCGGGAGGTGCGCCGCGCATTCGTGGCCGAGGAGGGCTCGGTGCTCCTGGCCGCTGACTACTCTCAGGTGGAGTTGCGCATCCTGGCTCACATCTCCCAGGACCCCGCTATGCTGGAGACCTTCGCGCGTGGTGAGGATATCCATACCAGCACTGCTGCTTTTCTCTTCGACGTGCCCTTGGACAAAGTGGATCGGGAGATGCGGCGCGTGGCCAAAAGCATAAACTTTGGAATCAGCTACGGCATGAGCGGCTACGGCATGGCCTGGCGGACAGGGCTTTCCCAGAAGGAGGCAGATCGCTTTATCGAGGAATACTTTGCCAAATACTCGCGGGTCAAAGCCTACCTCGACGAGACCAAGCGCAAGGCTCGCGATCTGGGCTACGTGGAGACCCTCCTGGGCCGGCGGCGCTACTTCCCCGAGTTGAAAAGTGACAGCAGGGCCCACCAAAACGTCAGAGCCGCCGCCCAGCGAATGGCCATTAACGCTCCCATTCAGGGTTCCGCGGCCGACATCATCAAGATCGCCATGATCCGGCTGCACCAGGCTCTGAAGGACCGAGGCTTGAAGAGCGGCATGACTCTCCAGGTCCACGACGAGCTGGTCCTGGAGGTGCCCGAGGGCGAGCTGGAAGTGGTCGCACCTCTGGTCAAGTCCATCATGGAAGGGGCCTTCCAACTTGACGCGCCGCTGAAGGTGGATATGAAGGTGGGCAGGAACTGGCTGGAGATGGAGTGAATAAAGAAGATCGAATACCTGACACACAGATGTGAGGTGGAAAGATGCAAGAAAGAATTGTAGTCAACCCCAACATCCATTTTGGAAAACCTTGTGTTGCTGGCACTAGAATTCCAGTGCAGGGTGTGCTCGAGTTGATGAGGGAGGGGCTTTCATTTACAGAAATCATCCAGGATTACTATCCCGATCTCGAAATCGAGGACATTCGTGCTTGCATTCAATATGCTCTTGATGTCGTGGCAGCCGAAGACATTCACATAGCGGCGGTACCAGCATGAAATTTCTTCTGGACCAGGATGTCTACGCTGTCACTGCTCGTCTCCTGAGAGACTTAGGGCACGACGTTGTTCCTGTCGCTCAAATAGGCTGCTCCCAAGCGGATGATTCGGGCTTGCTCAGAATAGCCCAAGAACAAGGCCGAATATTTGTTACAAGGGACAGAGATTTTGGCGGGCTTGTCTTCATCAAGGGTGTAGGGGCGGGGGTTATTTACCTTCGCATCTTGCCTTCAACCCAGAATGTGGTACACCAGGAACTTGAAAGAGTCCTCAAGTCTTACTCTGAAGACGAGCTAACGAGAGCCTTTGTTGTCATTGAACCAGGGCGACATAGGTTCAGAAGGCCTTCGCGTTAGAGAAATAAAGGGAAGGTGCACGAACTGCAAACACTCGGCTGGCGTACATGCGCCTTCTGCCCCCGGACGGTTGCCGACCTGATGGGGGCACGCTGCCGGCCTTGAACGTTTGTGCTGGTTCCGAAGATCTTGAAGGGTTTCAATGCCATGCCTTACGAAGGACCTTTCAAGGCCGCGCTGCCCTGCGGTGTGCGCGACCTTTTTCTGGAGGATGCGGCTAAGCTCTCGAAGCTGATGGCCACCTGGCGTCAGCTCTTCGAGAGCTGGGCCTACACGGAGATCATCCCTCCCACCTACGAACATTACGACGTCCTGATGGCCGGCAGCGAGGCCGACTTCGAGAGAAAGATCTTCCGCGTGCTGGACCGCGAGGGCAATATCCTGGCCCTGCGTCCCGACATCACTACCCAGGTAGCCCGCATCGTGGGGACTAAGCTGCACGACCTGCCCCTGCCGCTCCGCTTCTATTATCTTACCAACGTCTTCCGCTTCGAGGAGCCCCAGGCAGGCCGCCAGCGAGAGTTCTATCAGGCAGGGTTGGAGCTCATCGGCGCCCCTGGGCCCGAAGCTGACGCTGAGATGATCTCTATAGTTATTGAAGCCTTGCGGCAGGTGGGCCTCCAGGGCTTTCAGATCAACCTGGGCCAAATGGCCTTCTTCAGGGCCATCGTGGCCGAGTTGGATCTCTCGCCAGCCCAGGTGGAGGAGCTCAAGGGAGCCATTGATCGCAAAGACGAGGAGAGCTTGGGAGAATCCCTGAAAAAGTGGAAGATAAGTGAAAGTCACGCCACGGCCCTGGGGGAGCTGCCCCATCTCTGTGGCGGCGAGGAGGCATTGGAACGAGCGGCCAGTCTGGCCCCCAATGCGGGCGCCTGCCGGGCCATAGAGAACCTGAAGCAAGTTTACGGTCTGCTATCAGCCCGAGGCCTGGCTGAGCATCTGGTCATTGATCTGGGTGAGGCGCGCGGTATGGACTACTACACAGGCGTCACCATCGAGGGTTTCAGCCCTGGACTGGGTTTCTCCATCTGCAATGGCGGGCGCTACGACGAGCTCATCGGCCTCTATGGCCGCCCCCTGCCAGCGGTGGGCTTCGCGCTGGTGGTGGAACGGGTGCTACTGGCCCTGGAGGAACAGGGTGAGCAAGAAGTAGACCTGGCTCCCCAACTCCTGGTGGCTGGCGAAGCGGCGCCGGCGGGCAGAGCTGCCCTGCAACGCCTGCGCCGCCGAGGGCTGAAGGTAGAAGTGGATGTGATGGCCCGAGACGAGGCTGGCTTGCTGGAGTATGCACGAGTGCGGGGGATTCCCTGGACCATCGTTGCCGGGGATGGGGAAAGGGTTTTGCTCACCCCTTCGACAGGCTCAGGACGCCGCACAACGGACAGCCAGCGCTGGGTGAGCTGGAGAAAACTGGAGGAGATTTTGCATGAGTGAGACCTTCTCCTTTGCTCCCTTGAGTGTAGCTTTGCCAAAAGGGCGCCTCCTTCACCCTTGCCTTAAGCTGTTCCAAGACCTGGGCTGTGCCGGCCTCATGGGGATCGTCTCCTCTCGCCGTCTCCTCTGGGAGGAACCGGAGCAGGGCCTCAGCTTCATGGTGATCAGGCCCACGGACGTGCCCATCTACGTGGAACACGGGGCGGCTGACCTGGGGATCGTTGGCCGTGATGTGTTACGTGAGGAGCAGCGGGATGTTTACGAGCCGATGAGCTTGGGCTTTGGCCGTTGCCGGCTGGTAGTGGCTGGCCCGCCGGAGATCCGGGGCGAGAACCTGCACTTGAGCCACAGGCTGCGGGTGGCCACCAAGTATCCCCACCTGACCCGCCAACATTTCCTGAAACAAGGCCTCTCGGCCGAGGTGGTCAGCCTCTCGGGCTCGGTAGAATTGGCCCCCCAGGTGGGCCTGGCCGATCTCATCGTGGATATGGTTGACACAGGGCGCACCCTGCGCGAGAACAACCTGGTGGAGATTGACGAGATCATGACCTCTGAAGCCTGTCTAATCGTTAACCGCGCCAGCCACAAGCTCAGGCTGAGGGAGATCAACCACCTGATGAAGCGGATTGCGGATGTGATAGAGAAGTTCAAAGTTCAAAGTTCAAGGTTCAAAGTTCAAAGCTTGGGGGAGGGGAGCTAGATGGCTGACTTCAATCCTTCGACAGGCTCAGGACACCGCGTGGAGGACCTCCTCCGTTCTGACATCTACGAGATGGAAGAATACACTCCCATTGAGCCCCTTGAAGTGTTGAGCGCTCGTTTGGGCTTGCCTGTGGAGCGCATCATTAAGCTGGACGGCAACGAGAATCCCTACGGCCCCTCGCCGCGGGCCCTGGCCGCCCTGGCCGGTTACCGGGGTTATCACATCTATCCGGATCCTGAGCATACTCTGCTGCGGGAGGCCATCCAGGACTACGTCGGCGTAGATAAGAGCCACATCATGTTCGGCGCCGGCTCCGATGAGCTCATTGACCTGATCATGCGCCTCTTCCTGGGACCGGGGGAGGCGATCATCAACTGTCCGCCCACCTTCGGCATGTATTCCTTTGACGCCGCCATCTGCGGGGCGAAGGTGGTGGAGGTTCCCCGTCGCGCCGATTTCTCTCTCAATGTGGAGGGGATACTTCAAACTTCAAACTCCAAAGTTCAAAGTTCAAAGTTCAAATTGACCAAGAAGTTATTGTTCATAAACTCCCCAAATAACCCCGATGGCAGCCTGACCTCGCGGGAGGATCTCTTGCAGTTGCTAGAGCTCCCCCTGGTGGTGGTCGTTGATGAAGCCTACGGGGAGTTCAGTGGCACCAGCGTGGTAGATCTGGTGCCTGAGCATCCCAACCTCATCGTGCTCAAGACCTTCAGCAAGTGGGCGGGGCTGGCTGGCCTGCGGATCGGATACGGCGTCTTCCCGCTGGGCATCATCCGCCACCTCTGGAAGATCAAGCAGCCCTACAATGTCAACGTGGCCGCTCAAGCCGCAGCCCTGGCCTCGTTGGAGGACCTGGACTACCTGCGGGCCAATGTGCAGCGCATCGTGGCCGAGCGGGAGAGACTCTACGTCGAGTTGGGGACGTTTGACTTTTTGCGTCCTTACCCCAGTCGTAGCAACTTCATCCTCTGCCGGGTCCTGGGGTGGGACGCCCGCCAGTTCAAGTTGTTCTTGGAGAGGGATGGCATCCTGGTACGCTATTTCGACAAGCCCTATCTCAGGGACTGTATCCGGATCAGCGTCGGTAGACCTGAGCAGACGGAGGTCTTGCTACAGGCGTTGCGCAGACTTGAATCGCGAATCACACGAAAGGCCACGAAAGGCACGAAATGAAAGAAAACCGCACGGTGAGGATTCATCGCCAAACGAAGGAGACCCAGGTGGAGGTAGCCCTCAACCTGGATGGAAAGGGCGAATATGAGATCGAGACCGGGATACCATTCTTTGATCACATGCTCTTCCATCTGGCCCTCCACGGCCTCTTCGACCTGACGGTGCAGGCCCAGGGGGACCTGGAGGTGGACGAGCATCACACGGTGGAGGATGTGGCCATCTGCCTGGGGAAAGCCCTCGACGAGGCCCTGGGGGAGCGAGAGGGCATCGTGCGCATGGCCCACAGTTGCGTGCCCATGGACGAGGTCCTGGCTTTTGTGGCCCTCGATCTGGGGGGACGGGCTTATGCGGTGGTGGAAGCCGATTTCGCCACCCCTCGTATCGGGGGTTTGGCCACCAGTCTCATCCCTCATTTCCTGGAGACCCTGGCTTACCACGCCCGCATGAACCTCCACGCCCGCGTCCTCTACGGCCGCGACGACCATCACAAGGCCGAGGCTCTCTTCAAGGCATTGGGGCGGGCACTGGGAGCAGCGACAAGGATTGAGCCTCGCCGCGCCGATGTGCCCTCCACCAAAGGAGTCTTGTAGATGATCGCCATTATTGACTACGGGGTGGGGAACCTGCGTAGCGTCCAGAGGGCCTTTGAGTACGTGGGGGCCGAGGCAGTGGTTACCACGAATCGGGCGACTATCGAATCAGCGTCGGCGGTGGTGCTGCCCGGCGTGGGAGCCTTCGGTAACGCGATGTCCAATTTGGAGCGAGCAGGGCTGACCGATGTCATCCGCCAGTTGATAGCCCAGGGGCGTCCTTTCCTGGGCATCTGCCTGGGTTTGCAACTCCTATTTGAAGAGAGCGATGAGATAGGCCAGCACCGGGGCCTGAGTGTATTTGACGGCAGGGTCAAGCGCTTCGAGGTTGGCCTCAAGGTGCCGCAAATCGGTTGGAACCAGATTCACATCCAGCGGGCCAGCCTCCTCCTAGAGGATGTGGCCGATGGCAGCTACGCCTACTTCGTCCATTCCTACTACGTCGCCCCTGATGACCCAGAAATCGTCCTGGCCACCACCGACTATGAGATAGACTACGCCTCTATCATCGGTCAGGATAACGTCTTTGGCATCCAGTTCCATCCTGAGAAGAGCCAGGCGGTGGGGCTGAAGATTCTGCGCAACTTCACGGCGTTGGTTGAAGGTGCATCTGAAAATGCTCGTGGTTAGACCTCCGAGGTCTAAGAGGAGGGCTTTTCAATGGTCAAATCGCTGCTTTTGCGGACAATGTACCGGGCGAGGTTGCTCTGTAAGACCTCGGAGGTCTTGGGTAAGCAGCCATGATCGTCTTTCCTGCCATTGATCTGCGTCAAGGGAGGTGTGTCCGCCTGCGGCAGGGACGCCCCGAAGCGGAAACTGTCTTCTCCGATGATCCCGTAGCCATGGCCGAGCACTGGGCCTCTCAAGGCGCCGAGTGGCTCCATGTCATCAACCTTGATGGCGCCTTCGGCCAGGCCTCAGCGAATCTACGAGTGGTGGAGGAGATAGTAAGTTCAAAGCTCAAAGTTCAAAGTTCAAACTTCAAACTTCGAATCCAGTTGGGCGGCGGCTTGCGCACCATGGCCGACATCGAGGGGGTGTTGGGGTTGGAC
>JBAWAP010000050.1:0-19997 GCA_049589355.1 Anaerolineae bacterium | reverse complement strand
GTATGATGCCTATGGTGTGTATGGCCAGAGTGGCTTCGGCACCGGTGTGCGTGGTGAGGGTGAGACAGGGGTGTCAGGCGAAAGCGGCCTTGGCCCTGGCGTGTTTGGCAAAGGGGTCTTTGGGGTACAAGGTATGAGCGATATTGGCTACGGCGTCTATGGCCAGAGCAACAGCACTTCCCCGGGGATAGCTGGCGTCTACGGCGTCGGCAGCAGCAACCCTGCTGCCTTCCCTGGCGGCTATGGCGGCTACTTCGTGGGGGACAGCGGCATCTACGCCGAGGAAGAGGATGATGCCGGCGAGGACTGGGCTGGCTATTTCAAGGGCGATGTGAAGGTAACCGACTGGTTATCTGTCGATGGCCCCGCCACCGGCTTCTTCCCCCGTCCTGCCTACGACAGCGGGTGGGTGAACATCAGCCAAGGTGAGGCAAAGACTCTCACCCACAGCCTGGGCGGGGACACGGACAACTACGTCGTCGACCTCCAGTTCAAGGACACCGCTGGTGTAGGATACGGCATCAACCAGCTCCGCTACGGGGGCGAGCAAACGGCCAGTGGGGACTGGACAGGGGCACACTGGAGGAGACTGACCAATACCACCATCGAGGTCATGCGCCAATCCGACGACCCCTATGCTGACCAGATCCGCGTCCGCATCTGGGTCTACAAGTGAGCGGAGGAGGGTAGCGATGGACAAGCGAAAGGCATTCGCGTTTTCCACCGCCCTCCTCTGCGGGCTGCTGGTAGTGGGCGTGGTGTGGGCTATTTCCTCGGCGAGCTATGCCATCAACTGGGACGTGATCGGAGGTGGGGGAGGGCCCGTGAACTCGGCCAGCTATAAGATGAACAGCACCCTAGGCCAGGCCGCCATCGGTCCCTTAGGCAGCACAAGCTATGGGCTGGGGGCGGGATATTGGTACGGGATAGAAGCAGTTCCCCCCTTAACACCAACACCTACGCCGACCAGCACGGCGACACCAACGGGCACAGTGGTCACAGCTACACCGACCAGCACGAGGACGCCCACCAGCACCGCTACGCCTACGGCGACACCAACTCGTACAGCCACCCCCACGGTGACACCGACGGGCACAGTAGTCACGGCCACGCCAACCAGCACGGCGACACCGACGAGGACACCAACTCGTACGGCCACGGTGACACCGACGGGCACGGTCACGCCACCGGCTTACCTGGTCTACCTGCCCCTCGTCCTGAAGGCCTACTGAGCGACGACTTCTACGCGGGCTTCTTGCACCTGGAGGGTTACCGCCCCACGCTGGGGGTTGACACCTCTTCCGCCGACGGCCGCAGCTTCGAAGTGGACAGCGCGTACTGGGAACAACAGGTCAGCGACTACATGATCCGGGCGGTGGTTGTGGAGCAGTAGCCTTCATGCCCTCCCCCTGGCAGGGGGAGGGTTGGGGTGAGGGTGGTTGGTTTGCGGAGACCCACCCTCCCCCGGCCCCTCCCTGCCAGGGAGGGGAGAGCAAGAATGCAAAAATGGAGCAGATCCAAGCTTCTGCTCCCTTTCTTCTTCTTGGTCAGCGCGAGGTGTCCGACCGTTTCTCTTCGATGGGCGAAGGTCTCTGACCGAGCCCCTTTCCGCCTCGGTCAGAGACCTTTGGCGATCGAGGGTGGAGGTGGGGCGTTAGGCCGTCTCTTTCAATTCGATGGGGCGCTCCGACCGGGTGAGTAGCAAAGGGGGTGCTTTGCCCAGGATGGCCTCGGCGCTGATGACGCACTTCTTGACGTCGCGCCGCGAGGGTATCTCGTACATTACATTCAGCAGGGCTCTCTCGATGATGGTCCTCAAGCCCCGGGCGCCAGCTTCGTGCTTCATGGCCTCCTCGGCCGCCGTATCCAACGCCTCTTCGGTGAAGACCAGCTCCACGTTGTCCCAGGCTAAAAGTCGCTGAAATTGCTTGGTGATGGCGTTTTTGGGACGGGTCAGGATCCCGATCATGTCCTCCTTGCTCAAGGGGTCAACGATGGTTATCACCGGCAATCGTCCCACCATCTCCGGTATCATGCCGTACCTCATCAAGTCATCGGGAATGACCTGCTTAAAGAGCTTGGCGATTCTATTTTCTTCTTCTTCCTTCTGCAGCCTGGCTGCCTCTCCCTTCAAAAAGCCTAGCTGCCCTTTCGTCCCGATGCGCTCGGCCACGATATTCTCCAGGCCGTCGAAGGTGCCGCCACAGATGAAAAGAACGTTGGTGGTATCAATCTGGATGAACTCCTGGTGGGGATGCTTCCGACCGCCCTGGGGAGGGACGTTGGCCACCGTGCCCTCGATGATCTTCAGGAGGGCTTGCTGCACTCCCTCGCCTGAGACGTCGCGGGTGATGGAGGGGTTATCCCCGGTCTTGCGGGCCTTCTTGTCCAGCTCGTCAATGTAGACGATGCCCTTCTCAGCACGAGGTAGGTTGTAATCGGCGGCCTGGATCAGGCGCAGTAGGATGTTTTCTACGTCCTCGCCCACGTATCCAGCCTCGGTCAGGGCTGTGGCATCGGCGATGGCGAAGGGGACATCCAGGATCTTGGCCAGGGTTTGGGCCAACAGCGTCTTGCCGCAGCCAGTGGGCCCAATGAGCAGGATGTTGCTCTTCTCTAGCTCCACATCGTCGGCTTTGGCTCCTGCGCTGACACGCTTGTAGTGGTTGTACACCGCCACCGAAAGCACTCTCTTGGCTTCATCCTGGCCGACCACGTATTCGTTCAGGCGGTCGTAGATCTCCTTGGGCGAGGGAATCGTTTCTAAAAGGAACTCCTCTTCGGGCGATGCGGGGGCTTCCTCTACTAGAATCTCCTGGCACAGATAAACGCACTCGTCGCAGATGTAGACCGAGTCGGGGCCGGCTATCAGGCGATTGACTTCATTCTGACCTCGCCGGCAAAAAGAGCAGTATTGTTCGTCCGGTCGAATCCTGGCCATCCTGGCCCACCTTTCTTTTCGAGTTTGGAGTTTTGGGTTTCGAGTTTCGGGTTTCTCATTCCGCAACTCGAAACTCGAAACTCGTAACCTGAAGCTCGTAGGGGACACCTTCGCCCACCAAGGCGGCTTAACCGCTTTCCTCGGCTTTTTCCTCTCCGACTTTTTCCTGGCGAGGGGTTAACACCTCGTCAATGATGCCGTACTCGATGGCTTCTTGGGCGTTCATGAAGTAATCTCGATCGAAGTCCTTGGTGATCCGCTCCACTGATTGCCCTGTGTGGCGAGCGAGGAGGTTCTTTAGTAGATCCTGCATACGCAACAGTTCCCGGGCCTGGATCTCCACGTCAGGGGCGTAACCCCGTGCTCCGCCACCGGCGGGGTGCATGTGGATAGTGGCGTGGGGCAGGGCGTAGCGACGGCCCTTCATGCCAGCGGCCAGGAGAATAGTGCCCAGGCTAGCCGTCCAGCCCACCGCAATGGTGGAGATAGGAGCCTGCACCTGTTGCATGGTGTCGTAGACGGCCAAGCCGGGATATACCTCGCCGCCAGGACAGTTGACGTACAGAGAGATCTCCTTCTCCGGGTCCTCTCGGTCCAGGAAAAGCAGTTGGGCCACCACCACGTTAGCTACCTGATCGTTGATAGGGGTACCAAGGAAGATGATCCGCTCCTTGAGAAGCAGGGAGTAGATATCGTACATCCGCTCGCCGCGGCCTGTGCTTTCGATGACATAGGGAATCAGAGACTTCATCTTGCTTAACTCCTTTCGCTCTTGTTCTCGTGTGCACTCAGGAAGACCTCCGAGGTTTCCTTGTTCGTCATGCTTGTTTGCAGCTTCCGCTCAGCCTTTGTTGTCATGATATGCCAGAATCTACAGTCAAAACCTCGGAGGTCTGGACGCTTACTTCCTCAGAGGGCGGCTCCGCTGACAAGGGCTCTCCTTCCAACTCACCCCTGGCAATGGCTGTCAAGCGCTTCAGGGCTTCACTTACTCCTTCGTCAGATTCAATGTCTAATCCTTCTAACTCGACGAACTTGCCTAAGGCAAGAGAACGCTTTAGTCTCTCCTCGACTTCGGGGGAGATCTCCTTGCGAAACTCCTCTTTGGTCAGTTTTCTCATCTGCAGGTAGTTATCGAGGTTAAGACTCTGCTTCTTGAGTCTCAGATCGAGGTCTTCGAGCCAGTCATCAATTTCTCGCTCCAGCAGCAGAGGGGGGAACTCTATCTCAGATCTCTCAACCAGGGCCGTCAAGGCTCGATTGGCGAATCTTTCTTCGGCTTTTGCCTGCAGGTCACGGCGCAATTTAGCCTTGAGGTCCTCCAGGGTTTCATAGTCACCAACGGTGCGAGCCAGGTCGTCGTCCATGCCGGGCACCACCTGTTCTTTCAACTCTTGGAGGTGGACCTTGAAGTGAGCTTGCTGGCCAGCGAGTTTCTTATTCTCGGAATCCTCCGGGTAAGTCAGCGTGAACTCCCGCTGTTCGTCAACGGTCATGCCCAAAAGTTTCTCGCTGAAGCCAGGCAGTGGATGAGGGGAATCAGCCTCCAGGATCAGCTCTCTTCCCTTGTTTCCAATGGCCAACTCTCCTTTAACCGTGCCCTCGATGTCCACTATAGCCAGATCGCTCCATTGAGCGGGCCGTTTTACGGGCTCCCAAAAGGTATTTTGTTCCTGGATTCTTCTGAGGGCTTCAGCAATCTCTTCCTCTCTGGCTGTCTCCTCCTCGGGCTCTAGTCGCATCTGCCGGTAGTCGCCCAGTTCAACCACAGGGGCTATAGGCACCACCAGCTTTAACACCAGGGGTTCGGTTTCGTAATCGGTGAGCGTCGCTTGGCCGAATGGCTCTAGGCCCGCTTCCTTTAAAGCCTCTTTATAGATGGAATCTCCCAACTCGTCCACGACTTCCTGGTACAGGAACTCCTTGCCAAAACGGCGCACCACGACATTGTAAGGCGCTTTGCCCGGGCGGAAGCCCGGGATTTTGGCCCTTTGTGAGATGCGCCGGGCAGCATTGCGCAGGGCCTGCTCGGTCCGCTCCTCATCAACCTCGATGGTCAAGGCCACTTGACAATTCTCTAACCTCTCCGTCTCTACTTTCAATGCCTCGGTGTTCTCCTTTCTCGTCGGGAATTATAGCACAAAACTTTTAGATAAGCCAATCATGGGTAACGAGTCAACGGACAACGTGGAACTCGTTACCCGTTGCCTCATTAACTCGTTACTTCTCCCTTGTACAGGGGGCTCATGGCCCGCAGCTTCTGGACAATGCCGGGCAGTATCTCCAGTACGTAGTCAACGTCCTCCTCAGTGTTCTCCCTTCCCAGGGTAGGGCGCAAACTGCCGTGGGCTACTTCGGGAGGGATGCCCATGGCCAATAGCACGTGAGAGGGCTCCAGTGAGCCTGAGGTACAGGCCGAGCCGCTGGAGGCACATATCCCCGCCAGGTCCAAATTGAGCAGCATGGACTCCCCCTCGATGTACTTAAAGACCAAGCTGGCACTGTTGGGCAGGCGGTGCGTGGGGTGGCCAGTAAGCTCTACCTCATCTATGCTCTCCAGAACGCCCTTGATCAGGCAATCCCGTAGGGCGGCGATGCGCTGATTGTTGGCCTCCAACTCTTCGTAGGCTATCTTCAGCGCTGTGGCTAACCCAACGATGAAAGGCACGCTTTCAGTTCCGGCTCTCCAGTTGTACTCTTGGCCGCCGCCAGTCTGGGTCGGCAGCAGGGGCACGCCTTTGCGTACGTAAAGCACGCCGATCCCCTTCGGGCCGTAGAATTTGTGCGCCGAGAGGGAAAGGAGGTCAACGTTCAACTCGTCTACGTTCAGGTTCAGAGCGCCCCCGGCTTGCACAGCATCGGAGTGGAAAGGCACGCCCATTTGCTTAGCGACCTTGCCAATTTCGGCGATGGGCTCGATGGTGCCCACTTCGTTGTTGGCGTACATGATGCTGATGAGGATGGTGTTATCCTTGATGGCCCGGCCGACGTCATCGGGATCAACCAGGCCGTGCTTATCCACTGGCACGTAGGTGATCTCGAAGCCGAAGTGCTTCTCCAGTTGCTCGCAGGTGTGGCTAACGGCGTGGTGCTCGATGGACGAGGTGATGATGTGATTCCCTTTGCCCAGGTTGCGCCGCGCCCAACCCACGCCGCGCAGCACCAGGTTATCGCTCTCGGTCCCACAACTGGTGAAAATCACCTCTCTGGGCTGGCAACCCAGGATATCGGCCACCGTGCGCCGGGCTTCATCAATGGCCTTGGCAGCTTCTTGCCCCAGGCTGTAGATGCTGGAGGCATTGCCGTACTTATAGCTAAAATAGGGGAGCATAGCTTCCACCACCCGCGGATCAACGGCGGTAGTGGCGGCGTGATCCATATAAATCGTCTTCTGGTTTTGCATTTTCTTCCTCTGCAGAGGCGGTCAGAAACCAGGTTTTTGGGATCCTTGCATCCCAAACACCCGCTAATTGCGGGTCTTTTCAGTACCCCGACAGGCACTCTCAAGCGGAAAAACCTGGTTTCTCCTACTGTTCTTCCTCTGCCAATCGCTGGAATTATTCTAGCACTTCCACTGGTTTCTGTCAAGGCCGATTTGGAGTTCGGATTTGCCATTTTCGAGGTTGTGTTATATCATTGTAAAACGTGGAGACGTATCGCGTGTTGCGTATTCCGTTGAGACCACGCGATACGCAATACGCATCACGTGGCAGCAAGCAGAAGTTGCTTTTCCGTTGAATCTAACCGGCATACGGAGACAAGCCATGCTCGAAATGTTTTCCTGCCCCCAGGCGGTGGCTGTGATCGGTGCCTCTCGTGACAAAGAAAAGCTGGGTTATGGGGTCCTATCGAACATCATCGAACATAACTACCTAGGCAAGGTTTACCCCATCAATCCTAAAGCCGATCGGATTCTGGGACTCAAGTGTTATCCTAGCGTGCTGGACGTCCCGGGCCCCATAGATTTGGCGATCATCGTTATTCCCAACAAATACGTTTCCGCAGCGCTGGAGGATTGTGGCCAGAAGGGTGTCAAAGGGGTCATAATCATCAGCGCGGGCTTCCGCGAGGCCGGCTTGGAGGGGGTGAGGATGGAGCGGGAGCTGGTCGCCATAGCCAGACGGCATGGGATGCGGCTCATAGGCCCTAATTGCTTGGGCGTGATAGATACTATCTGCCCTCTCGACGCTTCCTTCGCCGCCGGGATGCCTCCCCAGGGCAAGATCGCTTTCATGTCCCAATCGGGCGCTCTGTGCACCGCCATCCTCGACTGGGCCCTGGCTGCGGAGATCGGGTTCTCTCGCTTCGTGAGCCTGGGCAACAAGGCCGACGTCAGCGAGGTGGATCTGTTGGAGGCCTGGGAGGACGACCCTCATTCCAGGGTCATCCTCACTTACATAGAGGGCCTCTCCGAAGGCAGGAAGTTCATGGAGGTTGCCCGCAGGGTCACCCGCCGCATCCCGGTCATCGCCGTGAAATCCGGTTCTACCGATGCTGGTTCACGGGCCGTCTCCTCTCACACTGGCTCCCTGGCGGGCTCGGCGCGAGCTTACGAGGCCGCCTTCCGCCAGAGCGGGGTGCTCAGGGCCGAGTCCATCCAACACCTGTTCGACTACTCCCTGGCCTTCGCCTACCAGCCGGTGCTCCGAGGTGGCCACATCGCCATCGTCACCAATTCTGGCGGGCCGGGCGTCATGGCCACTGATGCCCTGGAGCACGAGGGCCTCTCGTTGGCCTCGTTTAGCCATGAGACGATTGATTTCCTGCGGGACAATCTCCCCGCTGCCGCCAACATCTACAATCCGATAGATGTCCTGGGAGATGCCCAAACCGACCGCTATGCCTTGGCCCTGGAGACCGCTCTCAAGGAAGAAGGCGTGGACGGCGTCATCGTCATCCTCGCCCCACAGGTGATGACCAGGATCGAGGAGACGGCCGAGGCTGTGGGTCGGATCGTCGCTCGCTACGACAAGCCCGTTCTGGGCTGCTTCATGGGGGAAGCCAGGGTCAGCCCGGGGATCAAGATCCTCAACGAATACAAGATACCCAACTATCCCTTTCCCGAGCGGGCCGTGGGAGCGCTGAAGGCTATGTTGGGCTACCGGCGCTGGCTGGATCGTCCCCCCTTGGAGATCGAGGAGTTTGATGTTGATCGGGAGAGGGTGAGGGGCATCTTCGAACAAGTGAGGGCCGACGGGCGACAGGCCATCGGCGACGCCGAGGCGCGGGACATAATGGAAGCCTACGGCATTCGCATCCCCGCATCCAAACTGGCCACTACGGCCGATGAGGCGGTGGAGATCGCCGAAGAGATCGGTTATCCGGTGGTGATGAAGATTGCCTCTCCGGACATCCTCCACAAGACCGACATCGGCGGCGTCAAGCTGGGCATCTCCGATGCCACCGACGTGCGAGACGCTTTCGACCTTTTGGTCTACCGAGCCACCCGCTACATGGCCGACGCCGAGATCTGGGGCTGTCTGGTGCAGGAGATGGTTAGGGGAGGTAAGGAGGTCATCGTGGGCATGAACTGCGACCCTCAGTTCGGCCCCCTGATGATGTTCGGCCTGGGTGGGATCTACGTCGAAGTCCTCAAGGACGTGGCCTTCCGCATAGCGCCCTTCTCCCGGCAGGAGGCTGAGGAGATGATCGCGGAGATCCGCGCCTACAGCCTGCTCAGGGGGGTACGAGGTGAGAGACCCTCGGACACGGAGGCCATCGTGGATACCCTGCTGCGGCTTTCGCAGTTGGTGACCGACTTCCCCGAGATCATGGAGATGGACGTGAACCCGCTCATCGTCTTCGAGGCTGGCCGGGGAGCGGTAGGCGTGGACATGCGGCTGGTGTTAGCGTCTTAGCGTCCAAGCGGCTAGGTGTCCTAGCGTCTAAGCGTCTACGCTGCTGAGCCGCTAAGACGCTACGACGCTGAGACGCTACGACGCTGGAATGGAGTGGGCTATGAGGGATTTCCGCAAGATCATGGCTTGGGAGAAAGCCGATGACTTGGTGGTGCTGGTCTACGAAGTCACCAAGGCTTTTCCAAGAGATGAGCTTTATGGCCTCACGTCGCAGTTGCGGCGAGCAGTGGTATCTGTGGCTGCTAACATCGCTGAGGGCTCTGGCAAACAGTACCTCAAGGAATTAGGCAATTCCTATACACAGCTAGAGCTTCTTTGTCAGAGGTGGAATATTACATCCACTTGAGCCATCGGCTTGGTTACCTCGACGGTGAAAAGGTTGCCAAGTTGGAAGAAACACGCCAAGATGCAGCTAAGATCTTACAAGGCTTTATCGTAACTGCTCAGCCCGTGTCATTGCGAGGAGCGTTTTTTGCGACGAAGCAATCTCCTCCTTGCGGCATGGGGATTGCTTCGCTTCGCTCGCAATGACAGGCTGAGTAGTCACGCTTTATCAATACTGTCGAAGAACAAATCAGGCAAGGACGCATCTACAACTGACGCTACGGCGCTAAGACGCTATGACGCCAAGACGCTTATTTCAAGGAGGGAACATGAAAGTGCTATACATCACTTCAATGGCGACGTTTTCGGGCAAGACGGCTCTTTGCATCGGCCTGGGAAAGAAGTTCAGGCGTGACGGCTTTACTATCGGCTACATGAAGCCGGTGAGCACCACCGCCAGGAAGGTGGCCGGCCGGATCGTTGACGAGGACGCCCAGTTCATCCAACAGACCTTCGATCTGGCTGAGCCCTTAGAAGCCATCGCCCCCATTGCCTTGATGCCCCATGTGGTGGAGGGCATATTAACAGGCGAAGAGGAGACCGACTTTGTGGCCAAGCTCAGGGAGGCCTATGCCCAGGTTGCCCAGGGGAAGGATGTGGTCATCCTGGAAGGTGGGGCTCACTGCATGGAGGGTTCCCTCGTTGGCCTGTCCGCACCTTTGGTCGCTGGTCTCCTGGAGGCGCGAGAGCTGGTAGTGATCAAGTACGCCAGTGACTTGGTGGTAGACGACGCTCTGGGGGCCAAGGTGCTGTTTGGGGGTTCTATGATCGGAATCGTCATCAACGCCGTGCCGCGCCAACGGATGGGCTTTGTCCAAGAGATGGTCAAGCCTTATCTGGAGGAACGGGACGTCAAGGTCTTTGCCGTCTTGCCCCAGGAGAGGCTGCTCATGTCCATCAGCGTTGGACAACTGGCCGACTGCCTGGGCGCCGAAATCGTCTGTTGCCCCGAAGCAGGCGAGGAGTTAGTGGAGTATCTGATGGTTGGAGCTATGACTGTGGATTCAGCTTTGACCTACTTCCGCCGCAAACCTAACAAAGCCGTCATCACGGGTGGCGACCGTTCCGACATCCAACTTGCGGCTCTGGAGACCTCGACCAAGTGCCTTATCCTGACGGGCAACCTCTACCCCAGCCCCCTCATCCTCGGCCGGGCCGAGGAGGTGGGGGTGCCGGTGATCTTGGCCAAGCAAGACACCCTGACTACTGTGGAGATCGTCGAGCAATTCTTCGGTAAGACCCGCCTCCATCAAGAAAAGAAGGTGCAGCGTTTCCAGGAGATGCTCGACGAGCGTTTCGACTTCGACGCCCTGTACGCTGACCTGGGGTTGAAGCCAGCCGGCAGGCAAACTCCTTGACGCTGCGAATTCTGTTAGCAGATGGCAGATGGCAGGTGGCAGATAACATAAGCCATCGGCTGTCGGCCATCTGCTTTGTCGGCTACTTTACTGCGACCCGGCACTGCGCACATGCGCGGAACGTTAGCCACAAATGAGTCAGTCGCATGAGTGAAATGTTGAAAGAAAACCGGCGGATACTGGTTTACCTCGTCGTCTCCAACTTCATGCTCTACTTTGGCTTTAACGTCTGGCAGGCCACGTTCAACAACTTTGCCGTGGAGGAGCTGGGTGTTGGGCCGGGGAGCGTGGGCTGGATCCAGGCGGTGCGCGAGATACCAGGGCTGGTGGGCTTTTTGGTCGGCCTGCTGGCCCTTTTTCTCTCCGAAGTCCGCATCATGGCTTTTAGCGTCATCTTGCTGGGTGCCGGCACCTTTCTGACCAGTCAGGTGACCAACATTCCTTTCCTGCTGCTTAGCACGTTGGTGATGAGCTTCGGCTTCCATTTCTTTTATCCCAGCAACAACGCCGTGTTGCTGATGACGGTAGAGAAGCAGCACGCACCCAAGAGTCTGGGGCAACTGAGCAGTTTAGGGGCGATGGCTGCTCTCGCAGCCACCGGGACGGTCTACTTGCTGGTAGGGCCATGGGGCTATCGGCGATTGTTCATGGTCGTGGGTGGGCTGGTTGCTGCGGGGGGACTGCTGCTGTTGCTGCTGGGAGAGGCCAAGGAGGGCCTGCCGCCGCGTCGCCAGGTCGTCCTGCGCCGCCGATACTGGCTCTACTACACCCTCACCTTTCTGATGGGCAGTCGTCGCCACATCCTTACCACCTTTGCCATTTTCCTGCTGGTGCGCAAATACGGCATCAGTGTCCAGACGACGGCGATGCTGTTCCTGATCAACGGCCTGATCAATACCTACGCTTTGCAATTGGTGGGTAAACTGGTGGGACGGCTGGGCGAGCGGCTGATGTTGAGCGTCGCCTCTGGCACGCTGGTCTTTGTTTTCCTGGGTTACGCCTATGTGACCTACCTGCCAGCGCTGTTTGTCTTGTATGTGATTGACAACATCTTATTCGGCTTCAACCTGGCGCTGACGACCTATTTTCAAAAGATCGCTGTCACCCCCGAAGAGGTCACCAGCAATCTCTCGGTGGCGCAGACCATCGAGCACATCGCGGCCGTTGTGGTGCCGGTGATGGGCGGCATGGTGTGGGAATGGTTTGGCTCGCAGGCCCCGTTTCTGGTGGGAGTGGGCATCGTGCTGGTCTCGCTGACGCTGACGCAGTTCATGCGCCCGGCGGCGGAGCGGGTTGCCGTAGTAGCTACGGCGGGGGATTGAGAGGAGTCGAAGAAAGGACGGACCAATGAAGCCCAGAGATCACACTAAACTACTCGGCGAACTTGCAGAAGCGTACACGCAACACTCACCCAAGTCCGCCTCCCTGAACGAAAGAGCAATGCAGACGATGGTGGACGGCGGCAGCCACTCGTTGCGGCTCATTAAGCCCTTTCCGCCACGCATCGTCTCTGCGAAAGGGGCCTGGCTAAAGGATGAGGATGGCCACGACCTTCTAGATTTTTGGCAAGGTCACCATGCAAACATCCTGGGCCACAACCCTGAGGTCGTCACTGCGGTGCTGGCCCAGGCCTTCCAGTCCGGCTATGGATTGCTGACGGGCTTCACCGAAGGCGTTCAAATAGAGACGGCCGAAATCATCTGCCGGCAGACGGGCGCAGAGCGCGTGCGTTTCACGACCAGCGGTGCGATGTCCACCATGTACGCCATCCTGCTGGCGCGTGCCTTCACCCAACGTGAATTGGTGATGAAAGTGGGCGGCGGCTGGCACGGCGCGCAACCTTGGGGGGTTATCGGCGTGCACTTTTATGCGACCGGCGGAGAGCCCTGGCAAGTGGAAAGCCAGGGCCTGCCGGTTGGCCTGAGTCAGCAAGTGATCAACACCCGTTTCAACGACCCAGACATGCTGCACGACAGTTTTCGGCAATACGGCGACCGCCTGGCCTGTTTTATCGTCGAGCCGTTTGTAGCTGCTGGTGGCTTTATATTGGCTACACCTGAGTACCTGTGCGCGGCCCGCCAACTGACCGACCAGTACGGCGTAGTACTCATCTTCGATGAGGTAGTCAGCGGCTTCCGCTTCCGCGCGGGTGACCTGGGAGCCCTGTACGGTGTGAAGCCCGACCTGGCGGCGTTTGCCAAGGGCATGGGAGGGGGCATGCCAGTTGCAGCCGTAGCTGGCCGTGCGGACATTATGAAACTGTGTGGGCGCGAGGGTGACCACAAGGTGATGTTCGTCGGCGGAACATATTCCTGTCACCCTGCTTCAATGTTAGCCGCCAGGGCGCAACTGACTTACCTGGTCGCTCATGAAGAGCAGGTCTACCCCCACATAGCCCGTCTGGGCGAGAAGGCTCGCCGAGTCATGGAAGAGACCTTCGCCCAAGAAGGCATCTATGTCCACTGCACGGGCTATGGTAATGAGGTTGTGCCCGGCAGTTCGGTTGTGATACCCAACTTCCCCTACGAAGAAGGGCGCGAACTGACTACGCCGGAGGACGTGAATGACCCTACGGTATGCGACACGACCCTCAGAGACAAGGTATGCCAACTGGCTTTGTTGCTCGAGGATGTGCATGTGGTTCACGGAGGAGGATCGTTAACCGCTGCGCATACCGAAGCGGACATCGCCTTTTTCGAAGAGGCATGCCGCCGTGCGGCGCGACGGATCAAAAAAGGTCTGAGATAGTACCTGGCAGAAAAGAAAGGAACCGACGATGGCAGATCGAATCCGTGTTGTTCAGTACGGACTAGGGCCTATTGGCAGCGCGATGGCGCGGCACGTTTTGGAGCGGACGGGACTGAAGTTAGTCGGCGGGGTGGACACTGACCCCGCCAAAGTGGGGAAAGATGTGGGTCAGGTTATTGGTCTCGATCGTGAACTGGGTTTGCCAGTAGCTGGGAAACTCGCCGACATTTTGACGAAAACACCCGCCGACCTCGTGCTGCACACCACCAACTCGTACTTTGATCTCTTCAAACCCCAGATCATCGAGATTCTGGAAGCCGGGCTGGACATTGTCTCCACGTCCGAAGAGCTTTCCTTCCCCTGGCTGGCCCACGCTGAGGACGCGGCCGAAATTGATGCGGTGGCCCAGCGTGCAGGCAAAACCATCCTGGCGACCGGCGTCAATCCAGGCTTTCTGATGGACTCGCTGCCGCTCAGCATGACGGCCATTTGTCAGCGCGTGGATCGCATTGATGTGCGGCGCGTGATCAACGCCTCCAATCGCCGGGGTCCGTTCCAGGCCAAGATTGGCTGTGGACTGGCGGTAGATGCTTTCCGCTCCAAAATGGAGGCGGGGCGCATGGGGCACGTCGGTCTCACCGAGTCTGTAGGCATGGTCTTTGATACACTGGGCAAGAAACTGACGCACTATGAGACAAGCGTCGAGCCAGTGGTGGCGGAGCGGCCAGTCCAGACGGACTACTTTGACATACAGCCTGGACAAGTGAGAGGACTCAAACAGGTAGCGCGGGCCTTCACGGCCGAGGGTGAGTTCATGACTCTGACCTTCCTTGCTGCCCTTGATGAACCTGATGAACACGACCGTGTCTCTATCACGGGCAAGCCTAATCTGGAGGTGACTCTTAAGGGTACGCAGGGCGACTTGGCAACGATTGCCATTGCTGTCAACGCCATCAAGCGAGTGCGAGAAGCGGGGCCTGGCCTGGTCACGATGCGCGACTTGCCCATTGTGACATTGTGGTAGACTCAAAGTCGCACCTGGAGGGCTTTCAGCCGAGCGTCCATCTACATGGACGCCTTCTGTCCACGCAGGTGGACGGCCAGCCGCAGGCTCTTCAGGCGCGATTTCCAATCGCCAGCCCAATTTCCAAACACTGCCGGTTGAATGGCAGGCACACCTGGCCTGGGCGCTGATGGCCGCTGACGTGACGAAAATCGTGCTCGTCGTCGTAGCGGTTCTCACGGCGCTCGACTGCCAAGGCTATTCGCAACCGTTCGGCTGAGCGCTCACGGCGAAGCCTTTGCAAGGGTGATTGAAGGAAAGGGTCAACGATGAGCTTTCTAACTCATCTGGAATGTGCCCTATGCGGGCAGGAGTTAGAGGCCGACCGCCTCTGGAATCTTTGCCCCGCGTGCGACAAGCCATTGCTGGCCCGCTATGACCTGGAGAGGGCCAGCCGAGCCCTGACCCGAGAGGGGATCGCCGGGCGCGAACCCAACCTCTGGCGGTACCGCGAGCTGCTCCCCGTCCGCGCCCCCCGCTACGTGCTTTGCCTGGGTGAGGGCTTTACACCGCTGGTCCACGCTACCCGGCTGGGCCAGGTCGTGCAGTTTGCCCACCTGTTCATCAAGGACGAGGGACTGAACCCCACCGGCACCTTTAAGGCGCGCGGGTTGGCAGTGGCAGTCTCGCGTGCCTGGGAGCTAGGCGTCGAGCAGGTCTCGATCCCGTCGTCGGGGAACGCGGCCGGGGCCATGAGCGCCTACGCTGCCCTGGCCGGGATGAGGGCTTATGTGTTTATGCCCTGCGACGCGCCCCAGCCCTTTGTGGCCGAGTGTCGTGCCCTGGGCGCCGAGGTCACGCTGGTGGACGGGCTCATCACCGACTGCGGGCGAGCCGCGGCCCAGGGGATTCGCCAGTTTGGCCGCTTTGACGTTGGCACCCTCAAGGAGCCCTATCGTCTGGAGGGGAAAAAGACCATGGGCTACGAGCTGGCCGAGCAGATGGGTTGGACTTTACCTGACGTGATCATCTATCCCACTGGCGGCGGCACTGGCCTGATCGGGATGTGGAAGGGCTTTGACGAGCTGGAGCAGTTGGGCTGGATTGGGCCGCAGCGACCGCGCATGGTGACCGTTCAGTCGGAGGGCTGTGCCCCGATGGTCAAAGCCTTCCACGAGGGCCGGGAATTTGCCGAGCCCTGGCAGGGGGCCAAGACCATCGCCGACGGCCTGCGAGTGCCGGCCGCCGTGGGCGATTTCCTGATCTTGCGAGCCTTGCGCGAGAGCGATGGCACTGCCGTTGCCGTGTCCGACCAGGAGATAATGGAGGCAGCGAAGCTCATGGGTCGCACCCAAGGAATCTTTCCCTGTCCCGAAGGCGCGGCCACGCTGGCTGCGTTCCAGCGTCTGCGCTGCCAGGGTTGGATCGGCGACGACGAGAAGGTCGTATTGCTAAACACCGGCAGCGGGCACAAGTATGCCCATCTGTGGGCTTGAGTGGGGTCAGATCAATTGAGCGCAAAAGCGAGGCGGTTGGTAGCCGACGGAGGACTATCAACCGCCTCTTCGTCTTCAGCCCTGTTCATCTCCTTGACATATCCAACATTATGGATTATAGTTTGTGTTGAAATCAGTCCTCTTTGAGGTGGCGGTGTATGTCTGAGTTAGGGGCAAAGGGGAGGTGCGAACTCACAGAGGTCCAGCGCGTCAAAATAACCCAAACCAAAACCCTGCTCGATTACGTGCTGAGGGTGGAGAAGGAAATGGGTGAAAGAGCCTGGAGGATCCTCTCTGACCAGGTCCTCGAAAGGAGAAAGGGGTGGCTCAACAGCAACCTTCAGAATCTAGTGTTTGACGGACCGCGACCCCGGAACGCATATCGCGTATTCTTCGAGCTCTATCTGAAGGTCAATCTGGCCGAAGTTCCCATCGTATTCGAGGACGACAAGAGAATCGTCTGGAAGAGCTACAACTTCTGCTCGATGTTGGAGGCTTGCCAGGAGTTAGGAATCAGTACCAGAAAGGTATGTCGGCACAGCGAGGAATCTTTGCATCTGTTTGGCAGGGCCTTTCACCCTCACCTGCGTTTCGCCCGTAACTACGAGCACATCCGACCTTATCAAGATAGTTGCATGGAATCCTTTTATTTGGAAAGCGAGTATGACGAGAAGACCGTATTCGTCTTCTGAGAGCCAATAACCTGGAGAGGGCCCATGAGCGATTTGACCATACCCAAAAACCTGGTCGAGCAGATTTGCAGGGGCAACTGCGTGCTGTTTGTGGGGGCGGGGATCAGCATGGGCGAGGGCGGCCTGCCCGGTGGCTGGCAACTGGCCAAAGAGTTGGCCCAACGCTGTGACTACCCCGGCGACGACCTCTCCCTGGACCGCGTGGCCCAATACTACGTCAACACCATTGACAAGGCCAGCTTACTCCAATACGTCTACCAGCGCATCCGGGAAGCCAGGCGCGAGCCCATGGAAACCTACCAGTTGATCGCTGCCCTGCCCTTCAGAATCATCGTCTCCACCAACTACGACTGTCTCATCGAGTGGGCGCTGGAGGAGGCAGGCCAACCCTTCAACGTCATTGTCACTGACAAACAGGTCGGTTCCTGGGACGAGGACAAGGTGAATCTGCTGAAGATCCACGGCTGCGTGAGCCAGTGGGAGTCCATCGTCATCACCAAGGACGATTATTGGGAGTTCTTCGAGCATCGCCCCAACATCGCCAACATCCTGAGCGCGGAGGCCGCCCGGCGCAGCCTTCTCTTCGTGGGGCACGGACTGGGAGACGACGATTTCAACCGCATCTACTTGCAGGTGACCCGCAACCTGGCTGAGTTCCGCTACAAGTCCTACGCCGTGCAACTCGATCCCGACCCCGTGGACGTCGCCTTTTGGAAGGCCAAGCGACTGGAGATTATTGACGCCGACGCCACCAAGTTCCTGACCGCTCTCAAGCAGGCGGTGGCGGCGGCCACGCCCGTCGTCGAGGTCAAAGAAGAAATCCCGCTCCCGCAGCGCCCCTACAAGTTCCTGGACTATTTCGAGGCAGCAGACCGGGCCATCTTCTATGGGCGAGAACTGGAAACACCGACCCTCCACCGGCTGATCATGGCCCACAAGCTGACCGTCCTCTACGGGGCCTCAGGGGTGGGCAAGACCTCGCTGATCCAGGCTGGGATCATCCCCCGCCTGCACGAGGACGGCTATGACACCTTTTACGTCCGCTCCCTGGCAAACCCGGCCCAGGCCATCAAGGTCGAGGCATTGCACCTGGTCCGAGGCCTGAAAGCCTCGCTGGACGAGGAGGCCAGAAGGACGGCCCTGCACCCCTACCTGCGCCAGGTACTGCCCTCTGAGACCCGGCTGGTGGTCTTTCTCGATCAGTTCGAAGAGTTCTTCATCCGGCTGGGGGACGGGGTGCGGTGGGCCTTCATTGAGGAACTGGCCGCCTGCCTGGAGGACGATGCCCTGGAGATGCGGGCTGTGCTCTCCTTGCGGGATGACTACTTTGTGCGCCTGGACGAGTTTCTCGAACGGTGGCCAAAGGTCTTTGACAACCTTTTCCCACTGCGCAACCTGGACAAGGAGAAGGCACGGCTAGCCATTTTCCTGCCGGCCCAGCAATTTGGCCTTTCTTACGAGGATGAACTGCTGAGGCAACTGTTGGCTGACCTGGAGAGCGGCGGGGTGGAGCCGGCGCAACTGCAGATCGTGTGTCACAGGCTGTACGAGGACTTGGTTCAAAGTGGCCAGTGGACGGTGGGCAGCGGGCAACCGGGCACTTTTACGCTGGCTCGTTACCAGGATTTGGGCGGGACGAAGGCCATCCTGGCTGGCTACCTGGACGATGTGGTGGAGAAGTTGCCGGAGGAGGAGCGAGAGCAGGCGCAAGGCATCATGAAGAGCATGGTCACCAGCGATGAGACCAAGGCCACCCTCAGCGCCAGGGAGATTGCTCAGGACGACATTGTGCAACAGTTGGAGCTGGACGAGAGGACGGTGGGGCGCATCCTGGCCGGGCTGCGGGACAGCCGGGTGGTGCGCAAGCTGATCCTGGCCGAGGGGGAGAGCTACGAGCTAGCCCACGAGGTGATGGTGGAGAAAGTGTGGCAGTGGGTGACCGAGGAGGAGGCCCGCTTCAAGTACGCGCGGGACATGCTGCGCCAGGACCTGAACAACTACCGCAACCTGGGCATCATGATGCCGCTGGACCGGCTGGAGATCGTGAACCACTACCGCGACGAGATGAACCTGAGTTCGGAAGAACTGGAGCTCCTCTTCCGCTCTGCGCTGGCGACAGGCTACGAAGTGACGTACTGGCGGGCTAGGGCCGATCACGCCGGGTTGCTGGAAAGATTGGAGGACAAGTGGCTGGAGGGGCTTGTATTAGACGAGGAGCAGACGGTGGAGACGGCTATTGCTGGGTTAGGGGCCATTGGCACACCCCGGCTGGTGCGGCGACTGGCGCCGATGGTAGAGGCTGATTTCACCAGGGGCGTGGGGCGCGACGTGCTGCACCTGACCACCGCACGCCAGCGGCGGGCCGTGGCTGCCCTGAGCAAGATGACTTGCCCCGAAGCCAGCACCGCCCTGACTCGCTGGACGCCCCGGGGCATGGTCCTGATCCCCGCCGGCCCTTTCATCATGGGCAGTGCAGAGTACGGTGACGAGGGGCCGGTGTACCAGGTATGGCTGGATGCCTTCTGGATTGCTCGCACCCCGGTGACCAACGCTGAGTACGCCGAATTCATCAAGGCTGGTGGCTATGGGGATCGGAAGTATTGGACAGAGGCAGGATGGGAGTGGAAAGGAGGGCGAACAAAGCCCTCAGACTGGGACGAACACATAAGCAAGCCTCACGATCCGATGTGCTACATCACCTGGTACGAGGCCGTGGCCTATGCCCGCTGGCGGGGGGCTATGCTGCTCTCCGAAGCCCAGTGGGAAAAAGCAGCCCGAGGCGGCCTGCGGATCCCCAATCCCGAATCTCCAATATCCGACCTCCAACTGGTGGACAATCCTAACCCCGAACGTAGGTACCCCTGGGGCGACAAGTTCGACAAGAACAAGTGCAACACCGACGAATCGGGCATCGGCTACGCCATGTCGGTGGGACAGTATTCTTCGCGGGGCGATAGCCCTTATGGAGTGGCTGACATGGCCGGCAACGTGCGGGAGTGGACCAGTAGCCTTTTCCGCCCCTATCCCTACAAAGCGGGTGATGGCCGCGAGGATTTGGAGGCCAAAGGTGGTCGTCGAGTGTTGCGGGGCGGCTCCTTCCTCGACAGGCGGAGGCACGCTCGCTGCTCGTTTCGCCAGTACGGCGTCCCCGACCATGTATGGTACCATCATGGTTGTCGGGTGGGGTGGTGTGCTGCTCCTGCTCTCTCCCTGGATTCTGGTTTCTGATCTAGCTCCCTCCCCAGCCCTCCCCCAACTTTGGGGGAGGGAGTAGAGACGGTACGGAGAGTATCGGATGGAGTGGTTGGTGTTGGAGACGTAGGACGACTTGATCATTTTACAGCGGGGGTATCAATGAAGATCTTTTGGGAACGCGAGTTGCGAGATTTCTTAGAAGAGCGGTACAATGCCCTGCAGCGCGAGGTTCACTCCGAAGACAAAAACAGGCTACTCAACGTAGTGATTGCGCACGCAGCGCAGCAATCGTCCTGAACCTTGAAAAACTGACACTTTTCAG
>JBAWAP010000049.1:0-6177 GCA_049589355.1 Anaerolineae bacterium | reverse complement strand
ATGGTGTAGTGTCGCTCTACCAGACCACCGCCCTCTTACCCGATTGTTTTCTCAAAGCGATGCAGCGCAAAATGCCAGTGACATTGGGCATGGGAACCACGTTGCTTCAGAATTTCCATCTACTGAGTCTACCAATCTACTAACCCACCACCAAGGAGTAAACCATGAAAGCATTAAACGTAGCCTGGAAAGACGTGCAGATCTTTCTCAGAGATCGGAGTGCGGTGATCAATCTGTTCCTGCTGCCAATGGTGTTCATCCTCGTGCTCAGCACAGCGATGCAGGGATTCATGGGCGAGGATGGGGACAGCTTAATCACATTGCCGGTGGTGAACCTCGACCCCGACGGCGAAGCAGCCCAGGCCCTGATTGACGCCCTCAACGAGGCCGGCGGGATAGAGGTCAAGCTGTATGATCAGGCCCAGGCACAGGCCCTGCTGGAGGACCTGGAGATCGAACGGGTGTTGACGATTCCGACAGATTTCACGGCCGACATAACCGCCAATCGCCCAGTGATGCTGCGCCTGGTCAGCCACCCCGACGCCAGCGAGACAACGACCGAATCGGTGCTGCGGGTGGTCAATGGCGTGGCCCGAGGGATGTCGCTCCAAAACCAGCTCATCGCCAGCTTTGAGCAGATGGGCGACATGCTGGGAACATCGCCCTCGGAGTTTCAGGTCTTTACGACGGAAAGGATCGTGGCCCAGGCCCAAAGCCAGTTCGAGCGCTCCAAGACCGCACCGCTGGTAGTCGTCGAGCAGACGCGGCCCGAGAACCTGGGCGAGCGGGGCACGGAGCCCAACGCCGTCCAGCAGAACGTGCCCGGTTACACCATCATCTTTGTCTTTGTAACGGCCCAGGCGACCGCTTTCTCCATATATCGAGAGAAGAAAGAGGGCAGCTTTCGCCGTTTGCTGGCCGCGCCCATGAGCAAGGCGGCGCTGCTGGCCGGCAAGATGATCCCCAACTTTATCACCGGGCTGATCCAGATCGTCGTCATCTTTGCCGTCAGCATCTTCATACTGCCCATGGTGGGATTAGACCGCTTGACGCTAGGCAACGACCTGCTGGCGCTGGTCCTGGTGTCGCTGCTGTTAGTGCTCTGCTCTACCGGTCTGGGTATCCTGATCGCTGCCATCGCCCGCACCGAAGGTCAGATCGGCGGATTGGGCACCCTGGCGCTATGGACAATGGGCGCTGTCGGGGGCTGTCTCTTTCCGCCGTTTCTGTTGGGCGGCCTGCTCGACATCGTCGGCAAGGTGGTGCCCCACTATTGGGCAATCCAGGCCTATCAGGACCTGATCGTCCGTGGGCGGGGCCTGGCCGACGTCACGACCGAGATGCTGGTCCTGCTGGTTTTTAGCGGAGTCTTTTTCGTCATCGGCCTGTGGCGCTTCGAGTTCGACTAGAGGAGGCCACCATGATTAGGAATGCTTTAGCAGTAGCCTGGAAGGATTTGCAGGTTCTCTTTAAGGACCGGGGACAGTTGGCGGTGCTCTTTTTGATGCCGGTCATGTTCGCCTCGGTCATCGGCTCGGCCTTTGGCGGGGGCACGCCAGGGCTTGCCGTCTACCTGGTAAACCAGGACACGGGTCCGTACAGTGCTCAGATAATCGAGATACTCCACGAGATTGAGGCGTTGCGCATCGAAGAATTGGACACGGTCGGGCAGGCCGACAAGCAAGTGGCCGACGGCCAAGCGCTGGCCGCCATCGTCATCCCGCCCGATTTCAGTCAAAAGGTAGACGCCTTTGAGCCGACCCAGGTCCGGGTGATCGTGGATCCGACCCAGCAGCAGTACGGGGGCATAATCACTGGGATCATGAACGAGGTGGTGACGCCGGTGATCTATCAGGGCGAGATCCAGTATGGGATCCGGACCGTCATGGCCGAGTCGGGGGCTTTTGACAAGGCCAACCCTCAAGTCCGGAGTGCGGTAGAGGCGCAAACGATGGGGGTCATCATGACCCAGTTGGCCGAGATGTTCGAGAATCCCCAGATTACCGTGACGGGCGAGGATCTGGAAGGGGTCGAGACGCAAAGCCTGGACAATGCCTACAGCTATACCATGCCCTCCTACGCCGTGATGTTCGCCTTTTTCATCGTGGGCACTATCGCCGGTTCGATCCTGACCGAAAAAGAGGAAGGCACCTTCCGTCGCCTGCTGGCCTCGCCCCTCCACCGCGGTTCGATCATCGCCGGCAAGATGCTGGCCTACATGCTGGTGGTGGGCTTGCAAGTGCTGATGGTGTTGGGCGTGGGGAGCGCCTTTTTCGACATACCGCTGGGAGACTCGCCCCTCGGGTTGGTTCTGGTCACACTGGTGCTGGCGCTGGCGGCGGCCTCGCTGGGCATGCTGGTGGCGGCGTTGGCCCGGACGCGCAGCCAGGTGGATGCGGTCGGCATGGTGATCGGCATCGTCCTGGGAGCCGTGGGCGGCGCCATCATTCCCATCCCCAAGGAGGGGTTCCTGCACCTGCTGTCCCAGTTTACCCCACACGCCCACGCCATCGAGGGCTACCTCAAGTTGACAAGCCAGGGAGCCGGCATCGTGGAGATACTATCTCAGGTGGGTCTGCTGGCCGGGGTAGGAGTTTTGTTCTTCCTGATCGCCATGTGGCGCTTCAAGTTCGAATAGCAGCACCTCAGGATATGGTCTATGCAAAGCGTTGAGATCCGGGTGAAGGGGCAGCTTGACGAGCACTGGTCGGATTGGTTCGATGACTTGACGATTACCCACACTGACCAGGCCGAAACAGTTCTGACCGGCCCTGTCGTTGACCAGGCGGCGTTACATGGCCTGTTGGCCAAGCTGCGAGATTTGCGCCTGCCGATTGTATCCGTGAACCTCTCGGAAGCAGCAGATCAAGAGGCTGCAACAGAATAGCCCGCCGCAAAACCCCACAACTAACCTACGCTTTCGTTCCCCCGCAGGCTCGACGAGTCTGCGGGGGTGTTTTTTGACATGCATTAGACAAAACGGGGAGGTGGGTGTATAATAGAGTCATGTGGTAAGTGGGAAGGGGAGGAGCGAGGTGGGGATGGGATTGGAGAAAGACGGTCGGGTAGTGAAGAGTCTGTCACCTGGGGCACCTGGGACGAAGCAATGGCAAGAGAGGTATGGAGACCGGCTGGTAAGGGTGCGGTATCGGGGGAATCGGAAGCGGAGGGTGCGTTCAACTACCGTTGAGATAATTGTGGAAGAGGCATACTGGGACCCGGAAGGATACCAGACATACAAGGTGGCTATGTCCAATAATAGACAGTCGGGATAATAATTGTTAGGTTCATTATGCAAGTGCCATGAGGTGCAATATGAATCAA
The DNA here is from genome assembly GCA_049589355.1 of Anaerolineae bacterium. Classification (GTDB taxonomy): domain Bacteria; phylum Chloroflexota; class Anaerolineae; order VGOG01; family VGOG01; genus JBAWAP01. The sequence continues at coordinate 2,853 of JBAWAP010000049.1, read as the reverse complement.
GCAATACTAATCGACCAGTTCAAGCGGCTGCAGAATACTCTACGATCCATTGCGACAGAAGAGCGAGATCCACACGACTCAACGCGTGGAGAAGTATCTCCTGATGGTATCAAGCTATATAACAAGATGGCACAACGCTATAATGAGCTATTTCCTGATGAACCTCTCTTTCTGTTCCGCGAAGATACGCTTCCTATTAATGCAGATCATCCCAAATGCAGCGAAATACTGTTCCAAGTTGAAAATGCTCTTGCGATTCTGCACGGATCTTCAGAAAACACGAAGATAGAAGTCGATCCAATCTTTAGGCATCGTGACTTTGGCTCCCCAACAGATCTCTGCTTTGTTCTGATGCCACTCAGAAAAGAGTTAGCTCCAATATATGAAGATCATATCAAGAAAGTGATCCTTGGAATAGGATTAGAATGTAAGCGAGCAGATGATTTTTTTAACACGTCTGAGATTATGGAGGATATATGGGAGAATATCTTCAAAGCTCGCCTAATTATTGCAGATCTTACCAGCAAAAATCCAAACGTGTTTTATGAGGTTGGAATTGCTCATACCTTGGGGAAGAAAGTAATACTGATAACGCAGAATCTTGCAGATGTCCCTTTTGATCTCAGGTATCTTCGACATATCCAGTATGAATATACTCCAAGAGGAATGCAGATTTTCGAGCAACAACTGGAGAAAACCGTTACAACTGTACTTCATTTGAAAAGCAAATGAACCTAACCACTGCGTGCAGCCGACGCCCGCAAGCGGGCGCGGCTGACGCCGTCCGTTAGTGCGCTTAATCACAACTTGGGGCTGAACTGCTGTTCCAATGGAGTTTGGAGGATTGGACACTTGCCCAATGCAGCCCCCAGATGCCCGATGCGCTGGGGGGGTATGCGTTCAGGCAAGTCAACAGCGTTGCGGGGATGGATAAGATGTGGTAGAATGGTAGCATCCGAGACTCCTGGTTCACGAGTGAAGTTGGTCGCCAAATGCCGCCAGGGAAGGCGAAATGGCCATGCCATTGCTGACTACCAAACTCTACATTCCCCGCGCCCGCCCGGAGTTAGTCTCACGCCCGCGCTTGATCGAACGATAAAGGGCCAAAAGCAACCCGGTTTGATTCCCCCCGCCGGCTCGACGAGCCTGCGGGGGTGTCTTTTGACATGCATTAGACAAAAAAGAGAGGTGGGTGTATAATAGAATTATGTGGTAAGTGGGAAGGGGAGGAGCGAGGTGGGGATGGGATTGGAGAAAGCGGGGTAGTGAAGAGTCTGTCGCCTGGGGCACCTGGGACGAAGCAATGGCAAGAAAGGTACGGAGACCGGCTGGTAAGGGTGCGGTATCGGGGGAACGCGAAGCGGAGGGTGCGTTCAACTACAACTGAGATCATTGTGGAAGAGGCGTACTGGGACCCGGAAGGCCATCAGGCGTACAAGGTGGCTATGTCCAATAATAGACAGTCGGGATAATAATTGTTATGCGGCGGCGTCACGGGCATAAGGCGTAGCACTCAACCAATGGGGAATTAGATGTAGATATGGATGAAATGGCAGCGGCTTACGAGCAATTGATACAAAGATTCGTTCAATGGGCTCAGACTGAGGACAATATCCGCGCCGCAGTCGTTATCGGCTCACGAGCGCGGCTTGATCATCCTGCGGACGAATGGTCTGACCTGGATGTATTCATCTTTGCGAGTGACCCAGAACCCTATTGGGTGACAAGCAACTGGCTTCACCATGTAGGCAACCCGTGGCTGACCTTCATAGAGCCGACTCCCGACGGTAGCGGTTTTGAGCGGCGAGTCTTGTTCGAAGGGGGATTGGATGTAGATTTCGTTCCAGGCCCTGTCACTGACCTTCAGGCGATGTTGGATCAGGGCTTCCCGCCAGATATTGCCGATATGATTCACCGTGGTGTACGGTTCTTGGTGGATAAGGATGGCTTTTCAGAGCGACTCCAGGGTATCAAGATCGACTCGCCTCCCTATTTCCTACCGACCGAATCTGAGTTTCTCAATTTGGTGAATGACTTTTGGTATCACACGGTTTGGACTGGGAAGCACCTGCGTCGTGGAGAACTATGGTGGGCGAAGTCCTGTTGTGATGGCTACCTCAAGCATTTGCTGCGCCAAATGATGGAATGGCACACGCGTGTATCCAAGGGTGAGGGGGTAGACACTTGGATGCGAGGGCGGCTCTTGGAAGAATGGGCCGATGCACGGGCAGTGGAATCCTTGCCAGTAGTTTTTGCTCACTACGACGAAGAAGATGTATGGCGGGCGTTGATGGCAACGATGGAGCTATTTCGTTGGTTAGTGGTTGAGACAGCAGACCTGTTGGGATATTCGTATCCCTCCTTTGGCGAAGAGCGTGCAGCAGCATTCGTACAGGGGCTATTCTCGGGGAGGACGCATCCATAAGCCGCCGCATAACCAGTCGCTGGTGTGTCCTGAAGCTGTCGTCTGCTAACCGGTGAAAGTCCGGTCGTGGTAACTGTCAGGAGGCCACGTAGCAGGCAACCAGTGCAGCCGGGTGACTGGCTGTGCTGAAGCATTGTATCCCTCCGAAGAGGAGGTGCAAGCCAGTGGCCATAACATGCTGAACTGCTGTTCCAATGGAGTTTGGAGGATTGGATACCTGCTCACTGCATCCCCCCCAGATGCCGATGCGCTGGGGGGTGTATGTATTCAGGCAAGTCAACAGTTTTGCGGGGATGGACAAGATGTGGTAGAATAGTGGCATCCAAGACTCCTGGTTCACGAGTGAAGTCGGTCGCCAAGTGCTGCCAGGGAAGGCGAAATGGCCATGCCATTGCTGACCACCAAACTCTACATTCCCCGCGCCCGCC
>JBAWAP010000048.1:0-13011 GCA_049589355.1 Anaerolineae bacterium | reverse complement strand
GCTCAGCAAGTAGCCGACTACCTCGTGAACACAGCCCCGCGTACAACTGACGGCACACTGACCCACGACAGCAACAGAGTATGGGTTGACACGCTTCTGGGGGCGGTTCCATTCTTGATCAAAATGAGCCAAATCAGTGGTAACGACATCTATGCTGATGAGGCAATCACCCAAGTGATCCAGCACGCAGACCACTTGCAGCATCCAGTGAGCGGGTTATACTATCACGCCTGGGATGAGAGTGGGAACGACCCTGCTGGAGAGGTTTACTGGGGGCGCGGCAATGGCTGGGCGTTACTGGCGGACGTGGAGGTCTTGTCAGCCATAACCACCACTCACCCCCTCCGCTCAACGATTCTGGACATCATGCAGAAGCAGGTGGAGGGTCTCAAACCGCTGCAAGATGCGAGCGGCCTGTGGCATACAGTTCTCACCCGGCCCGATTCCTACCTGGAAACTTCTGGCTCTGCGTTGATTGGCTATGCTCTAAGGAGAGGCATTCAAGAAGGTTGGTTGGACAAGGATGCCTACGCCCCAACCGTGCAGGCAGCTATATTGGGTGTATGGCGTCAGGTTTTGGCTGATGGAACTGTAATCAACGTATCCGGGCCAACCTGGCCGATGCTGACCGAGGAGGAATACAATGATAGACCTCATGACTCACTCCAGTTGTATGGACAGGGAGTGGCTTTGCTGCTGGAAAGCCCAAGTAGCAAACTATCTATCGCGAGCCGTCAATAAGAGAACCACGCCAAGGTGTATTTCTTGAAGGGAGAAGGGGATGAAGCCCCGTGTGCTATTCATCTCTGGCCGTGAGGTGGGCTATATACGCAACCGCGTCCTGCTCGCCGCTTTAAGCACCCATTTCGAGGTCGCCGTATTCACTACCGGTGTCCGCAGCACTGTGGCACGTATAATCTCCGGGTTGGCCCGATTCATCGCCCGACGCCCGGATTACGAGGTCTGCTTCGCTGGTTTCTATGGACAACCTATTGCTATCGCTCTTGCTCTTCTACAGCGCAAGCCCATTGTCCTCGACGCCTATGTGTCTACTTACGACACCCTGTGCGAAGACCGCCGCTGGTTCCGCCCCCGCTCGCCCGTAGGACGCCTGGCCCACTGGCTTGACCGTCGTAGCTGTCAGGTGGCGACTCACGTCATCACCGATACCCAGGCTCATGCTCATTACTTCACAGAAACCTTCGGGGTCCCGAGAAACAAGATTACACCCGTCTACGTGGGCTGTGACGAAGCGCTTTTCTATCCGCGCGATCGAACGCCTATCGCGTCACCACGTTTTGAGGTTTTCTATTACGGTGCATTTCTTCCACTTCACGGTACAGAGGTTATCGTGGAAGCTGCTGCCCTGCTGCGTGACCGGCCCGAGATCCATTTTACCCTCGGCGGTGACGGCAGGCGCCGCGCTGCCGTGCAGCGGGTGATCACCGACCTGAGCTTGACCAACGTCGAGTTGGTGGGTTGGATCCCGTTGGGACAGTTGCCAGAGTACATCGCCCGGGCTTCCGTTTGCCTGGGGGGACATTTCTCTACTGTGCCTAAGGCGGCACGAGTTATCTCCACCAAGACTTTTCAGTTTGTAGCCATGCGGAAGCCTACTATCGTAGCCGACAACCCTGCTACTCGCGAAGTCTTTACCTCTGGTGAGGATGTCTACACTGTTCCCATGGGCAACCCGGCGGCCTTGGCAGAAGCCATTCGCACTCTTGCCGATGACGGTGCGTTGCGCCGCTGTATCGCATGGGGTGGCTATAGGCTCTTTCAGCAGCGGCTTGCTACCCACATCGTCGCCGACCAGTTGGCCTCTGTTGTAGGGGAGACGCTATGCGGGTATGCCTTCTGACCCTCGATTTTCCACCCTTCCGCTCGTCCGGCCTGACCATCTACGCCGAGAGAGTCGCCCAGGGGCTTGCTGCGCGGGGTCACACTGTTACAGTGGTGGCCTCCAAACGCTCCGAGGGCGACCGAATAGATGACGTGCGGTTACCCGACCACGTTTCCGTTGTCCGAGTGCCTATCGGCTGTTTCGAGTGGCCTGGTTTCGGCTGGCAGGCCGCCAGGTACTTGCGTGCCCATAGTGACCACTTCGACGTGGTTCATTTCGCCGACATTCACTTTGCCTATGCTTACCGTGGCACTTTCGTAGCCTCGACCTTTCAATCTTTCCGCCAGCGTCTCACCAGCCACCATGGCCGCCCCTATCACACCAACCGGCGCAATTATCTTTTCCGCCTGATGTATTACAATGGAGCCCGGTGGGTGATGGAGCGACCGGCTGTGCAGCGTGCAGGGCACATCATTATGCCCAGTATCGCTACCCAGCGGGAGTTCGTTGAACATTACGGAGTTGACCCGGCGCGCACGACCCTGGTCTATCCTGGCATTGACCTGCACCGCTTCGATACGCTGCCGGAGCGGGGCGAGGCCCGGCGACGATTGGGGCTATCCGCCGACGCCCCAGTCCTACTTTACGTGGGCTTTTCGACACCCCGCAAAGGGGTTGAGTATTTAGCACGTGCGCTGAGGGTGATGCAGACACCGGCCCATTTGGTGATGGTCGGCAAATGGGAAGCTCACTATCAAGAGCGATTTTGGGACGCCTTAGGCAGTATGCGTTCGCGAGCTCACATCGCCGGGTATGTACCCGATTCGGACTTGTTGACCTATTTCGCTGCTGCTGACGCCTTCGTTTTACCAACTCTGCTAGAGGGATTTGGCATCCCATTGGTGGAGGCTATGGCGGCAGGGTTACCTGTGGTCACAACCACGGGAGGGTCCGCCAGCGAGATTGTGGGCGACGCTGGGCTGGTGGTACCGGTCGGTGATAGCGTCGCGCTGGCTTCTGCGTTAGACCGTGTGCTGACTGAGCAAAATCTTGGCCATAGGCTGCGCCAAACCGGGCGGGATCGCGCTCGCGCCCTGTTCGACGAACGCCGCGCCGCAGCCGAGATCGAAGCCGTCTACTGGCGTTTCCTAGACACTTTATGATTTCAGAAGATGGACAAGCCCAAGGTCTTCGTGGTCATCCTGAACTGGAACCTGAAGGACGATACCATTGCCTGTGTCAATTCTGTGCTTGCAAGCAGTTGTAAACGCCTGCGAGTGGTGGTCGTTGATAATGGGTCTCAAGATGGGTCAGCCTCGGCCCTCGTTGACCGCTTTGGTGAGGCCATTGATCTCATCGTCAACGAAGAGAACCTCGGTTTTGCAAAAGGGATCAACGTGGGAATCCAACACGCACTGGCCCAGGGCGCCGATTGGATCTTGCTCTTGAATAACGACACCATAATCGCCCCAGATATGATCGAACGGCTAATGAACATGGCCAGTCGCCGGCCGGATGTGGGCATCCTTGCCCCTGCTATCTTCTACTATGACCAACCGGAGCGAGTTTGGCGGATCGGTGACCGGCACCATCGTTGGCTGCCAATCCCGCTTAAGGTCCCAGCCAGAGAGTTGAAAACACGGGAGACGCTGCCCGTTGATTTTGTGACCGGCTGCGGCATGTTGATCCGGAGACAGGTCTTCTCCACCATCGGCCTATTTGATCCGAAGTACTTTATGTATTATGAGGACGCCGACTTCTGCTGGCGCGCGGCTAAAGCTGGATTTGCCATTCTTTGTGTGCCCGCTGCTCGTATGTGGCACAAAGTCTCTCTCAGTACCCGGGGGGATGTCAGCAGCCAACGCTACTTGAAGCATCGTCATCGAGTTCAATTCTACCGCCATCGCTACTCGTCACTGGCGTGGCTCTACTTGATCCCAAGCACTCTGTGGGTGATGTTGAGAGACTTTGCAAGAGGAAATGGACAAGCGGCATGGGCCTGTGCCAGGGGGTTCTACCATGGATGGCGGTCCAGTGTGGCCAATGAGCCCATCTAGTGAAAAAATGTTAGAAGAGGTCAACTGCGATCTGTGCGGTGCTAATGACACCGAACTCGTATTCGAAGAGCAAGATCGTCTGCATCATCTCGATGGGACTTTTCACCTGGTGCGGTGTCGCCAGTGCGGCCTGATGTATCTCACCCCCCGGCCCACGATGGAGGAAATGGCTCGTTATTATCCCAGCGACTACCACCCTTACTCAACCCTTGACGATCACCCTTCAGTCCTTGTCCGGCTGGATCATCGCTACGGTGTGAGCAAACGCTGTCGAGCCGTCATTGCCCGTTCAGATGTGAAAGAGGGGCGGGTGTTGGACATAGGGTGCTCGACAGGCAGTTTCCTGAATGCTATGCGCCAGCGGGGTAATTGGGAGCCCTATGGAGTGGAGATCAATGCTGAAGCAGCCAACTACGCCAGGGAACGCCTGGGGCTAAACGTCTTCGCTGGGACCCTGACCGACGCTCACTACCCCGATTCCTTCTTCGACATCATTACCCTGTGGAATGTGCTTGAGCATCTTCATCAGCCTCGGGCTACCCTCATTGAGATCGCCCGGATCATCAGACCAGGGGGTCTGCTGACCATCAGTTTACCCAATCCTGATTGCATTGAGGCCAGTTTTTTTGAGCGCTACTGGGCTGGGCTGGATGCCCCGCGCCATCTCTACATTTTTTCGCGCCGTACCTTGGAAAAGATGCTAGCCTTGACAGGCTTTGAGGTAGAAGAAATCACCTCTTTCACTGGTCGTCACCACGTTCTAGCCCTCAGTCTGGGCTTCTGGTTGGACGAAAAAGTGGGCAGCGATAGAAGGCGTTACTGGTTGAAACGGGCTATGGGCTCCCTTCCGCTGCGTTTGCTGACGCTACCCTACTACGCCATAGCCGACCGTTGGAACCAGAGTTCGGTTATGACCGTCTTCGCTCAATGCCGACAGAAACTATGAAAGCAGTGCTTGAAATCCGTCCCCAAGAGGATGCTACCACTCGCTGGAGCAAAAGTGCTTACGAGAACATCTACAGCACCGCAGAGATCCGGCATCTGGACTCTTTTTATCAGTGGCTGTTAGGCCTGCTGGATGTTCAACCGGGTCGTCGCCTGCTCGACATCTCGTGTGGCGTTGGTTCTTTGCCCCGTCTGGCAGCCCAAGCAGGGCTAAAAGCCCACGGGGTTGACCTCTCTGAAGCGGCGTTGCGTATTGCTCAGCGAGAAGCCTCAGCAGCGAATCTGGTCGTAGGCAATGGGGAACGACTCCCATACCCCGATGCGTGCTTCGACTACGTGACCCACATAGGCAGTCTGGAGCACTATGCGCATCCAGAGGTGGGGGCGCGAGAACTCGCCAGAGTATTAAAGCCGGGTGGCTGTGCCTGTGTCCTGTTGCCCAACACTTTTGGCCTGCTGGGCAACGTGTGGACTGCGTTGCGTACTGGCCGCACCTTCGACGACGGTCAGCCCATCCAACGCTACGCTGCTCGCTTGGAGTGGCAGGACTTGCTTGAGGCGGCCGGCATGGAAGTTATTCGGACAGTCAAATACGAGCGAGCGTGGCCTCGCAGCCTGGCTGACCTTCGCTGGTATCTGATGCATCCCAAAGACTTGCTCCGGTTGTTCTTAGGCCCTTTTGTGCCTCTCAACTGGGCCAACTACCTCGTCTATTTATGTGGCAAAGCGACTGATGTCCGTTGAAGACTTGCTACAGAGGTTCCTGGAGAACACATGCTTACACACATATCTCCCCCCAGCCACAAAGTCATGGTCATTGGCTTGGACGGCATGACACTCAAGGTGTTACTGACACTGGTGGAGGCTGGCGAGTTACCCACCTTCGCCCGGTTGCTGCGGGACGGAGCCTACGGCGTACTGCGGTCGGTGACGAACATGGCCACCGGGCCAACCTGGGCCTCTTTTGCGACCGGCTGCAGCCCGCTGCGCCATGGTATTTTGCATGACTTTCACCACCAACCGGACGCCTACGCGCTCCGTCCCACGAATGGCTCGGACTGTCGGGTGCCCTCCTTCTGGCAAGTGGCCAGTGAGGCGGGTCGAACGGTCATAGTGCTCAATGTGCCTCACACCTACCCGGCTCGGCCCCTATGCGGTGTGTTGCTGGCGGGCATAGACGCACCCAGCGAGCGCGCGTCCGGCTTCGACTACCCACCTGGCACCTACCGCGAGCTGCGACGGAGCATCGGCGATTACATCATTGACTGTGGCCTGGCGTCCTACATGCAAGCAGGTCAGGTGGCAGCAGGCAAAGCTGCCGTCGAGCGTGAGACTGAAGGGCGCACTCGCGCCGCCGAATACTTTATGCAGCACATTGCCTGGGATTTGCTGGTGGTTGTCTACAGCCTCCCCGATGTGTGGCAACACTATTGTTGGAGTGCACTGGACACAACACCCGATCCGACAGGCCGCGCTCTCATCTACGATGGCTATCGGATACTAGACCGCCACTTGGCGCGTCTGCTGAAGCATCTGCCTGCCGACGGCCTGGTGATCATCTGCTCGGATCACGGCTTTGGGCCGCTGTGCGGCACACGCGATCATCTCAATGGCTGGCTGGCAAGTCAAGGGCTACTACACTATCGGCAGGATAGACGGCGCAACCCACTGGCGCGCCTCGCTGGTGTGTTCATAGCCCAGGCGCGGCGACGGGTAAGCTTTCGCCTGCGACAGCAACTCCTGGCGTCTATCCCCGCACTGCGCCGTGCCGTGGAAACACAACTCCGCATCGGTGCGATTGATTGGCCACACACGCAGGTGTACGCGGCCCTCGACCATCAGGAACTGTGGGTGAACCTCCGTGGACGCCAGCCCAACGGGTGCGTCGTGCCGACTGATTATGACGCGCTGTGTGAGCGCATCGCTGCAGAGTTGCTGGCCTGGCGTGACGAACACAGCGGCCTGGCGTATGTTAACGCCGTGCATTTCCAACCCTACGACCAGGCGCAGGGAACTGGCTACCTGCCGCCCGACCTGCTTCTGGAATGGAATCCCGACGCCGCTCCCCAAGGACTACACCCGTTGATCAGCGGCGATCACGCCCCACAGGGCACGCTAATTGTGTCGGCCGCGAGGGTCCGTCCTCAGCGCCTGCCAGATTGTTCGCTAACTGACGTCGCGCCGCTGGCCCTGTATGCCTTGGGGCTGCCCGTGCCGGAGAATATGGAAGGGCAAGTGCCACCAGGGCTGTTCGATGAGTGATGGCTCGTATTCTTAGTAAACGTCTTCCATCAGAGTGTATTCAATGTGGCAAAGCTGCATCGGGCGATTGCCCTCACCACATGGGGGAGCGACGAAATCGCCACATGTCGCGTCGGCTGGTGCGCGGCCTGCGCAAACTACTGCCGATAGATGGCGCACTGCCCGAGGGACGCAGCCTGCCGCCTGGCGTCGTCGTATTAGTGCCCACACTGCGCTGTAACTTGAGTTGCCTTTACTGTTTCCAGCGCGATGAGAGCGGCCCAGCCTGGCGTCCCCATCAGGAAGGCAGCCTGAGCCTCGCCGAATGGCAGGCAGTCATCAACGAGATCAAGCCCCTGGGTCTCCACGTGATCGTCATGGGCGGCGAGCTGTTTCTCTATCCCGAAGCGCTGGAGTTGTTGCGATCGGTCAAGGCCGCTGATCTGCCGCTCACGATCATCACCAACGGTATTGCACTGCCCCGCGTCGCTGCCGAGTTGGTGGACATGGGATTGAACCGGCTGATCGTCTCGATTGACGGCCCGCCCGAGGTGCACAACGTAATACGTGGGCACCCTCGCGGCTACGAACTCGCCACCGAAGGAATCAGGCGCGTGGTGGCGGAGCGAGGGATATGCCCGAGCCCCTTCGTGCAAGTAAGCTGCGCCATCTCGGCCTACACTCAGGCGCACTTGAAAGCATTTGTAGAAGCCGTGGGACCACTGGGCGTGGATCGGATCGTGTTTAACAACCTAATCTATGCCACAGCCGGGCAAGTGGACACTCAAAGCGAAGTGCTACACGCGAGCTTTAATGCTCAGTGGTATGGTAAGGCGCTTAACAATCGCGCGCAGCTTGGCGTGAACCCCGCACTTATCCGACGCGAGATGTCAGCCATCCGCGCCGGCCCCTGGGCTGACCGGGTCGTTGTCGCGCCGCCGGGTGTAGAACAATATCTGGAAGCTTACTACGTGCCCCATGCGCCGCCCTTCAGTGACCAGTTCTGCACGGCCATCTATCGCGAGTTGTGGGTGTTACCCAACGGCGATGTCGGTGCTTGTGTGCATATCCCTGAGTTGTCCATGGGGAACGTCCGAGAGGATGGCGTGATGGCTGCCTGGAACAGTCTGCACTACCGTCGCTTCCGGCAACACCTGGCCCAGGGACTATTGCCAGCGTGCGTGCGGTGTGAGAAACTCAACTACAACCATCCACCGTGCTGACGCTCTCTCCCCCCACAAGGTTCCGCAATGGTCCGGCAACGCGAAGGCGTCTCCATCATTTGAAGAAATCAAAAACCCTCGAGGGCCTGTCGTAGTGACCGTCTAGCATGCCCATCCACTGAGGCTTGATCAGCTCCCATTCTTTGGACAAAGCATCCCGCAATGTAGTCATTACCGATTTGACCAGTAGATGAGCGAAGGTTAGCCCCCGAGAAAAGCCGTGAGGATGTCTTTGATAGAACTGGGCACGTCCCCACGATTCGGCATAGCGAGTAGCCGGTTTTTGCTTGCTAGCGCTCAACGATACTTTATGCCACATTCGGGCTTGTGGAGCACACCAAATCTCATAACCGGCCTGCCGGGCGCGCCGACAAAAATCGGCATCCTCGAAGTACATGAAATAGCGCGTATCGAACAGCCCAATTGCCTCGAACACTTGGCGGCGGACCAACATCCCGCAGGCGGTCACGTAATCCACCCGAAATGGGGTCTGGCGGGCTTTCGACAACACGCTTGCGGGAAGCTGCAAAGGCACAGGCAGCCAGCGATACTCCCGATCGCCAAAACGCCAAATGCGCTCTGGCCGGTCATAGTAATAGATAATAGGCCCTATGATCCCGGCCTGGGGGGATTTGATCGCCGCCGAAACCAAATGACAAATCATGTTCGCGTCAACGATGGTATCGTTGTTCAACAGCAGGATGGAGTGAGCGCCTTCGGTCAAGGCTCGTCGAATACCAACGTTGATTCCGGCCGCAAATCCCAGATTCTCTGAGTTTTCAATGATCCTGACCGTATCCCCAAGCCGACTCTGGAATAACTCGACTGAACGGTCTGTGGAGCCATTGTCCACGACGATGATTTCAACATCGAGCGGTGGATTCAGTTGAACCGATTCCACGCATAGAATCGTCTCCTCTGGTAAGTTCCAATTCAAGATCACCACATGCAGAGGATATAGGGAGTTCGGTTTCATGGCGACATGATCCATCAGCACACCCCTGCCAGGAGGTTTGTGAAGAGATCCTGTAATTTGTCTGAGAGGGATAAAGGATAGCAGGAATAGCAAGCCTGGAAAGGGCTGTGGCCATCTCGCATTTTACTACGGAAGTCTTGGTAGGCTGGCCCGTTCCATATAGAAGTGAAGTCACTTTCGTGGATATTACCTAGCACTTCAGCATCGTGGAAACGATGGTAACAGCATCCATATACTCCGCCGTCCGCAGCTATGTATGTGCTGTACCAGGGGAACGTACAACGTTTTAGATCTCGTGGTGTGGATTTCGCTTCATTATAGATTGCCCAATGAGGTCGTAGCCTCTTGCGTGTTAACAAGTGCGCATTCGTTTGGATGCCCAGTGTGTTTGCTAGGCGACCGGCTTCCTCCAGCAATGAGCACACCTCTTCCACTGTCATATCCCCAACGAGTTCCGTGTGTCTCTCCAGTGCCATGTCCAATTGTAGGGGACCATAAACAATGGCGTCAACGCCGAGAGTTGCGCCCAGTTGCACGTAGTCTACGATTTCTTTGTAGTTACGTTTTTGGATAACGAATTGGAGGTATACAAGAGGCGTTTGGCTGCCCAGCCTCCTTCGTACTTCGATAAGTTCTTGCATGTTTGCGAGCGATACTTCAAAACAAGATTGTCCACGGATTGCATCATGTATTTCTGCCGTGGCTCCATCAATGGAGACGTTGAGCAAATCAAGGCCAGTCTTGACTATCACTTGTGGCACAAACTTGCTGACGATATAACTGGTGACCACACTAATGTTAGCGCCTCGTTCTTTGGCATATCGGATCTTTCGATCTAGTTCTGGGTCGATTAGCGATTCGCCCAGATCGCCTATGTATACTCGCAGTGGCTGTACCATGTCAATCAATCGCTTGTATTCTACAAAGCGCATCCGGTTTATCTTGTTGATTATGGCATCGCGGCTGCACATAATACAATTGAGTGGACAAGCTGTGGTAGCACCGATTATAAGATAATAGGGCATGGTGGATACTTGATCTGGATGGCGAAGTATGTCTATACCACTCTGTACCTGGCGAATCAATTTGCGATAGCTCATAACAACCTCGCGCAATCTCTTCCTCAGTTTTCCCCTGGCAGAAACCGCTCGTATGTCTGCAGCGTGAGTTCAGCCATCCGACGATAGGAAAAGTCTCGGAGGACACGCTCCCGACCACGTTGCCCTAGCCGGTGTCGGAGGTCATCGTTCTCTAGTAGACGACGAATGCCAAAAGCCAGCGCCTCTGGATCACACGGAGCGACGACCAACCCGGCCTCGCCCACCTCCTCCGGCCCCGATGAGGCCGACGTGACGACGGCCGGCGTGCCGCATGCCTGCGCCTCAATCGGTGTGATCCCCAACCCTTCGAGGAGAGAAGGCGACACGTATATGTCGGCCATCGAATAATAGTAAGGTCGTTCCTCATCGGGCACGAACCCTACTTCGTGCACCCGCTCCGCCGCCGACCCCAACGCCCGCAGGAAGCGCGTCCGGTAATTGGGAGCCCAGCGTCCTACGATGAGCAGGTGAACATCTTCCGGTAATAGATGCATTGCCTGCGCCAGGTATTCCAGCCCTTTGCGTGGGGTAATAAAACCTACGAACAGCAGTACGCGACAGCCTTCCAATCCCAGATGCCGACGCAGATCGCCCGCGGGAACAGGACGGAAGAGGTCTGTGTCAATACCTTGCACGGCCAGGTCGATCCGCTCGGGCGGGACGTGGTAGTGTACGATAAACTCTTCCCTGGCCGAGCGGCAACTCGCAATCAGGCGGGCAGCTCGGGCCAGACTTGGTCGTTCCATGTATCGCCGGGCAATCCGGTAGTATACCTCGCGTCGCAGCAAGTCAATAGCCCCCGTGTGATACGGCCAACCACCCTGGGCTGTTAGCCTTTGCCGAAACGATTGCCAGAGCGAAGCCACGAACGGTCCACGATAGACGTAAGCAAAGTGGACGTCCAGAAAGTGTATAACGTGAAAAGGCACCTTTTGCTCCATGCGATGGAGCCACTTTGCCACACACCAACTGTAGCTGATCCAGTCCAATTGATTGATAGGTAGCCGGTGAAGCTCAACGCCTTCCACCCAATGGTGCGGCGGTAGACCCGGCCGACGAGCCGCGAGGACAATCACTGTCTGCCCCAATTCGGTCAGCCCGCGCGCCAGGTCCTCAGCATAGATCGTCAGCCCTGAGCTGCGATATGGCTTGTAGTCCAAACTTACCAGGCAGATTCGCACTTTCCCATCCTCAAGGCTACTCAAAAGCACTGTGCTGTGTCTGTTTGATCACCTGTGTAATGTACTTGACTTGCTGCGGCTTTAGCTTCACTGAAGTGGGTAGGCTGATGCCACACCGCGAAAGGTGTTCGGCTACAGGGTAGGATTGTCCATCTTCGTAGGCCGGCAAGTTAGGCAACGGCTTAAAGAAAGGTTTGCTTTCAATGCCATGCCTTGCCAGGTAGGCAATCAATTCATCGCGGCTTGTGCCGAACTCGTCTTCAATCAGCAGCGAATAAAGCCAGCAAACGCTTTTTCCCCAGTTTGGTTCTACATAGAGGACGAGCCCTGGGGTGTCCGTCAGGAGTTCGTTATATAGATCTACAACTTGCTGGCGGGCTCTGATAAACTGTGTGATGCGTTCCAGTTGTGCTAACCCGACTGCTGCCTGCAAGTTGGTCATACGGTAACTGAAGCCAATCTGTGGATGCCAGTACATCTCTGCTGTACAAGCCTGATTCCGCAGCGAACGTGCCGTTGCCGCAAGGTCGTCAGAGTCGGTCATCAGCATGCCGCCTTCGCCGGTGGTAATGGGCTTGTTGCCGTAGAAACTGAAGCAACCGATATGGCCTAACCCTCCTACCCGGTGCCCTTTGTATTCAGTGCCATGTGCTTCGCAGGCATCCTCCACGACCCACAGACCGTGTTCATCTGCGATAGCTATCAAGGTAGCCATATCTACAGGATGTCCATAAAGGTGCACCGGCATAATTGCCTTGGTGCGAGGCGTTACCTTGGACTCGAGTTGGTTTAAGTCAAGATTCCGCGTGGAATAGTCCGCGTCAATGAACACAGGGCGAGCTCCGGTATAGGCGACGGCATTGGCCGAGGCCACGTAGGATAGTGCGGGCACAATGACTTCGTCGCCGGGCCCGATACCCAGCGCCAGCAAGGCCAGGTGCAATGCATTAGTGCCGCTGGAGGTGGCAATGCCGTGGCGCACGCTGCACCAAGCAGCCATAGCATCTTCGAAGCGTTTGACGTAAGCTCCTTTGGAAGAGACCCAACCACTGCGGATACAATCGGCAACGTAGGCTAGTTCGTTGCCGTCCAGTGTGGGTTCAGCTAGGGGGATCATTTCAGGCATCTTATTCATCCTTGATGTATTATATCATAACTCGCTTGCCATGCCCAACCAGGCGCATGATCGGGTTTTCGGGCACAATTCAAAATGTCAAGTGACTCAATGAGCAGCCCCCTATCAACCTAAAGGAGTATTGCCTGGATTCCTTTTTTGGGTTATAATTGAGTTGCATTACAAGAAAGGAATTCCCGCGAGTGTACTCACGGTTTGCTTTGATCGGGATATAGAAAGGGAATCTGAGATGGAGATGATAAGCATCATCATTCCGATATACAACGAGGAAGAAGCCATCGGTGGCGATTTGGACACGATTATCCAGACC
>JBAWAP010000047.1:0-2266 GCA_049589355.1 Anaerolineae bacterium | reverse complement strand
TAGGTCACCGTCACGTTCGTCGTTGCTGTACCAACGTTCTGGACCTGAATGCCTGTGAAGAAGCCCGCGTTGTTGGCCATCACCAAGGGAGCAACCACCGTGGTTGACCCGCCAGTGAACCCGTTGTAACCTAGCAAGGTTTTGATACTACCGGTCCCGGCCTGCTCCACCGTGGCCACAATAGCCTGTGAGTTGCTAGTCACAAGAGCAGAACCCACAAACTTAGTCCCCAGGGCAGTCTTGGTCTCCTGATCGAAGGTATGGGCCGCCCCGGCCGGAATGGATGCCGTCTCCGTCACCCCTGAGTTGCCAGCACTGCCTGGATAGTAGGTCACCGTCACATTGGTGCTGCTGGTGCCCGTGTTCTGAACGTTGAACCAGGTATTGAAGCCGGCGTTGCCCCGCATGATCAGCGGCAGGTTCATCGTCATCGCCCCCGCCGAGAAACTATTGGTCGCTGACCCCGCGCTCAACGTACCGCTGGCCAACAGGTTGGCGATGGCCACCACCTGCTTGTCGGAGGAGATGACCACCGAACCGTTGAAGGTGGCCCCGATGGCGTGGGGGATGGGATAGTAGGTCTTCGACCCCAGGGCCGGGATGGTGTCATCCACCCCCCCAGGGATGACCTCCGCGCCGGTCTGGTCATAGTACATGATATTAATGCTGGCCACTGCGTTCTCCAGGTTCTGAACCTGGAAGCCTGAGTTCCAGGTTATCCCAGCGCCCTGGGCTGACACCAGGGTGGGTAGCAAGAAGGCCACAACCAGGATCGCGCCCATCAAGATTCTCATTCTTTTCATTGGATTTACCTCCTGTCTTGGAATTTATTCTCCATTATCAGTTTACCATAGATAAGCGCCTGAGTCAATTACCTATTGGTAGTATTCTGCCTCACCAGCCGGCCTGGCTAATAACCCCTTTGGGTTATCTCCCCGCCAAACCCATGGCAACAGCAGAGCTACAGCTTAAGGGCCACCACGGCCCAGAAAGCTTCACAAGCTGTCAACCCTACCCTCATGCCCAGGGCGACCACGATTGCCAACGGCGCGGGGATATAATAACTGAGGAGGAAACTCAGAGTAAGCTCCCTGATGCCTAGCCCGCTAGGGATGAGAAAAACGAGAGAAGCCGCTACCCCCGACAGAGTCCAGGCCCCGATGACCCCAGGCAATTGCGTCGGGGGCAAAGGGTAGAAGACGTTGACGGCGGAGTAAAGGACCAATCCACCCACCACCCATACGATGATGTAGATACCAAGCCACACCAACGTGTCCTGGTAACGCAGGCGATAAGGGGCCTCGGCCTGAGCGAATCTTTTCAAGATGGCCCTAAGGGTTACCGGGTGGGTTAACAGCAGACCCAAGAGGAGGACTGCGATCAAAGGCAGCGGATTCCTCAACGCCGAAATAGGGGAAAGGAAAGGTAGAAAGAGAAAATAAGTCAAGATCCCTGAAAGAATAATCAAACCCATCTCTAACAGGCTGCCAATGGAAATCACCGATTTGGCGATTCCTTGTTGCTCGTACAGATAAGCCCGACCAATAATGTACCAAACAGTCCCTGGCAGGCGGCTGGCTATGTTTGAATAGCAATAGATTTTGAGGTTCTTCCTGAAGTTCGAGAAGCCGGCCAGTTTGCTCACGATCAGGCTCCAGCCCAGCACGGCCAAGGTGAGGTCGAAGGTGTAAAAGATGAATGAGAGGGCCATCTGAAAGTAGTTGATTTTCCACTGAAAGGCGGCGAGGGCAGTCCAGTTCTTGTAGAGGCCATAGCCCAGGATGGAAAAGCAGAGAGCAAAGATCAGGACCGGAACAGCTACCCGAAGCTTCTTCCATCGAACTATGAACTCAGCTTTGTTCCTTAGCTTCGTTAGCAATGCTATGATCACCGGATTTCCTTTGCTCGGCGGCAAAAGTACCTCATCGGGCCCTCTTAACGATTAGATCTGCTAACAAGCCTATCGCCCCCACCTGAATCGCCGTCAGTATCAACATCAGCGTGATCCCAGGAACGTAGAAGCTCCGGTAGTAAATGATGTCCCGAAGCAGTTTGACTGCTCCCACCAGAATGAGGGTCAGAGTCACTGGCAAAAAGACCTTGAGGGGGTTGAAGTACATGATGGTTCGCACCACCAGGGAGATATAGTTATACGTATCGGCGATGGGATGAAAGGAAGACTTCCGTCCCTTTCTCTTGTAATAGTCTATGGGGATAAATTTGACCGCGTAGCCCTCGGAGAGGAAAGCAATGGTCTGAGTGCCCA
>JBAWAP010000046.1:0-1733 GCA_049589355.1 Anaerolineae bacterium | reverse complement strand
GCCTTGCGCAACTCGTCTTCGGTGACCTCGCGAGATAGATTGCCCACATATATGTTCACACTATTAACCCCCCTTTCAGATTTTATTTCCTTACCCTGCCTGCAGGCAGATTTCTGGAACACACTGAGTCCTTCTATTTCTAAATTTTGGGGGGCTGGATTCGGTTCCAGCCCCCTTTGAATCAAGCTACAGTGAATTACTTAGGACTGCTTGGCCTATTCTTGCTGTAGCATTCACTACAATACACTGGCCGGCCCTCGCGAGGCTCAAAGGGCACTTCACATTCCTTGCCACACTCAACGCACACCGCGGCATGCATTTGGCGGCTAGCTCTGGGGCCTCTGGAGTCGTTGTACTGCGCTCTCTTTGTCTCACGGCAAGCAGGGCAACGCTTCGGCTCATTAGTATATCCCCTACCAGCATAGAACTCTTGTTCTTGCGCGGTAAAGGTGAATTTGGCGCCACAGTCAGCACATTGCAGCGTTTTGTCCGCAAATCCCATTGGATGACCTCCTTTCTTTCAAAACTTGGTTCGAGTCTCGGTCATCCAACGTTCGCGAATGGGCCCAGAAGAGCTCTCGTAGAGACGTGGTAACCTACACTGATAACCACTGGTTTAAGTATAATGAGGCACTTCAAAAATTGCAACTGGTGGGGGTAAAGTGGGCAAATCCGGTAATGACTATATGCGTAGCGTTACCTTCTCAGGATGGCCAGTATACCAACCACTGTAAGGCCGATGCCCAGAATCCATTGCAGCAAATGAGGGATAGCCAGAATCAATATGCCAATGATAATCGCAATGATCCCCATCCACAGTCCGGTTATTTTCGGCATGATAACCCCGCACCTCCTTTGTTAAATTTCAGGCTACAGCCTTCATTACAATTCTAGTAATGAAGCATCACGAAATCAATAGCCTGTGCCAAATCCAGAGCCTGTGTTTCGGCTAGTTATTACCCAAGTTGTTCTCGGTGTCGTGGAGGAAAATGCTGACGTAGTTGTCAGCCGTAGGTCTAGGCGACAGTGAGCGGGAGCAAACGTTCCGCCCAAATTTTGATAATCTTGCGCCATAATGGATGGCCGAAAGGAATTCCGGTGGACACAGAGTCGAGCCGGGTGAGTTTCTCCCCCGATTGGATGGCATAACCATTATATTGACCCATAGCAGTCTTATATCTATAATGGCATGATCAAAAACAAGGAGGTGCAGCCGTGATTAAATCGAGATTGTGTGACCGACTGGGAATCAAATACCCCATCATACAGGCAGGGATGGGTCCCTTCAGCAACAACAACCTTTGTGTTGCCACGGCCAACGCAGGCGTCCTCGGGCTGCTTTCCACGAGTGGCCTATTTGAAAAGGAAAGGCAACCCTGGATCTACAAAGCCTTTGTCGAAACCGGGGAGGCTAAAGTTGAGGATGATATGGCTACGGCCCTGGAAAAAGTACTGAGGCGCACAAACAGGCTGGTCAAAGATAAAGGCGGCGTGTTTGGCATCAATATGATGGTCTCGGCAGAAGTAATCCAGTATTCGCGAGTACTGATTGATGCAGCCATCAGGGTCCGTCAGGAGGACAACGATATGAAAGACCACTTCAAAGTCATCTTTACGTCCGCTGGCGACCCTGTAGGCTGGGCAGAAAAAATAAAGGGCGCTGGATTCACCTGGATTCACGTCGTACCATCGGTGAGGGCTGCCTTGCGCTGCAAAAAAGCCGGCGTTGACGT
>JBAWAP010000045.1:0-10686 GCA_049589355.1 Anaerolineae bacterium | reverse complement strand
CCTGAACAGTTATTGTTCCGGTTGACTAGATCCCTTCATCGGTCTCAAGGTAAGGTCGCCAAATGCTATCCCCTTCTTTGAAGTCATGCGTACCCATTGACCACCCCCGATATGAGCCGCCACAAGGGTCACGGTCGTCAACACCCACGTCCCAATGGTTGCTGGCCCCGTAGCGTACGGATCCGGGCTGGACCCAGTTGTCTATGATGACGCCGTTGCAGGTGTCTCGGAAGGTCCACCAAGTCCACCCGATCGTACCTATGTTGCGAACGGGGTTGGTTGTGTAGCTTTGGACTTTGGCATCCCACGAAGTGCTATTGACCACCCATACGTCTTTCAGGGCAACCGCCGTGGTTACGCCTGCAAAATTAGGATAAGATGTTGTAGCATACGCAGGACGTTGTGCACCTGATATACCCCAAGCGCGATGGCAAGTGCCACGCCCAGCCAGAACTTTGGCCGCCTGATCATTTTGTCACCTCCTGTTGCAAGAAGGCCAGCACTTCGGCGGGGGGTTCTACACCGTATTCAATGGTGATCGGCTCCGCTCGCTCAACGACGCGTTCTTTTCCATCGGCTGCCACGAGAACACGTTCCAGCAGAAGCAGTGCGCCGCTGCGAGTGTCAAAGTAGGCTCGCCGTTCTGCGCTAATCACTGGCTGTGCATAGCCCTCCATTAGCAAGGGTGAACCAAATTCATCCCGCATCGTAAACCGCAAGGCGGTCCGTCCCGCTAACGTCACCATCTGCTGGCTCAGCGTGCTACCCCACCCGTGAGCCTGAGCAGCATCCGCGCTGAAGCCCAGATCAAGCCGGGGCGTGAAGGGCTCTCCACCCCACTTTTCGCCGACGGTGAGATTCCGCCAGATGTTGCCCCGGAAAGTACTGATCTGTACAGGCTCACCGTCCTCAGAGCACATAAACGCGATCACCTCAACCGCCTGGCCTTGGTCATTCAGGTGATACCAGGTCTCGGAGATGTAGTTGAGCGGGATGGCCTCACCATTTGGCAGAGAACTGCCCCTGTCTTTATCGCGCATATGATGGGTCACCATATGGAGCCAGCCACTGCCTTGGAGAACCGTGCCTGACCATTGAGCCGCAAGGGTCTGGATGGCCTGACGAATGGTTTCCTGATCGTCTGCATCGCCAGCGGCCGGGGGCTGGAAGTCGGCGGGATCGGCGCCGATGAATTTCATCGCCTCCTCGAAACTGTCGAGGTAGTGGACCTCCATTTCCTCCCCAGCGGCCAACTCCTCTTCGGTCAGCGCTCGGGCGACTGCGTGAGGTGGATTCTCCTCAGCGCCAGACTGAGCCCACACTACAACCACTCCTACCAGCCCGACCAGCACGGCCAGGCTCACACTTGCTAACAGCACGCTTTTCTTACGCATTTCGACACCTCCTAATTGGATTCTAAACCCGAACTTCTGTCACACATGCTCTTGCGCTTGTCGTCGGATGCCTAGCATCCGCATTCTCGATGCTTGCAGAGGTTCACTTACCGCGCAACCCCGGTCGCTGCATGGGGGCGCTCGGACTTCATTCCTGGCGCTTCTCTCAATCCGTAACCCTCCAGGAGCTCACCGCGTCGTTCAGTGCGTAGAAGCTGGGGCAATTCGCTCCGCAGGAGAACTTTGGTTCCCCGTAACCGTGACCTGCCGCCCGTTGCAGCATTAGTACTCGATCTTGATTTCGTCGAAGACGATTCTCTTACAAGAGCTGCATTCGCCTGTCGGGTCATCCAGCCAGGCGTTTCTTGGCTTGTAGAGGCCGCCACCGCTTGTCAGCTGCATCCAATTCTCGGATACAAGTGACTGATTCTTGTTCACTACATACGTAGATGCCGTATTGTATGTGAGCGTATAGCGAGCATTGGTCGTACGGTTACTGACGGAGCTATCAATGAACGCAAAGTAGTGACCATTGTATGGCAGATCGTATCCTGTGTTGTGCCAGTCCCACTTGGCATAGTTCCTCGCAGGATAGTTCGTAATATTGTATACCCAGCGCAGCGAGGCAGGACTGAAGCCGTTGTAGACGCCACAGAACCCCTGATTACTCACAACGTTCCAGTACTGGCTGGGGCCGTAGGCCGTGAAGTAACTCCCGTCACTGCAAAAGATATACACTTGCGCATGTGCTACCAAGACGACTCCCCCAAATGCAAGGACTGCCACGAGGACTGTAAGGACAACGAGCTTCTTCATGATCACTCCTCCTCATATAGGCTCTGGGTGTTGGTGAAGCCAGCAATCTCGCCAGCTACTGACACAATTACCTGTACAAAGGGCGGCATCTCGTTCTTCACGGTGTATGCAGCCTTGTCTTTCTCCCAGCGGAAGGTGCAGAAGTCCTCCCCCTCCCGACAGTCCAGTATTCTATGCTGGTACTCCGCTTTGATCTGCTCGAAGTTGCTCACATGCTCCGCTAAAAACCCTTCGGCGATAGCACGCAGTTCCTCCTGTCCAAGGCGGGGAGTCACCCGGATCGGAACCCTGCTTCCAGAAAAATCAACGTTCACGATCTCGTTGTTTTCAGGGTTGATCCAGTATGCCACCCCTTTCTCATCCACATAAAATTCGATCCTTTTCCGGTTGTTGTACGGATTGGCCGAGCTGCCCTCAAAACGCACCTCCAGGGAGGCATCCTCGGCCAGCGTCCGGATATTGGCAATCGCCGCAGCCATCGCCTCCGGTTCTCGCTGCTCCAACTTCCGGATCTCCTCAACCAGCCGCTCGTGCACGGCATCCACCCGGACCTGAGATTCGCCACAGAGAATCCGTTGCTCCAGCCGGGGGTCCCATTCCACGCAACCAGTCGTTAATTCCTCCTGGGTAACCCGCTCGAGTTCGGCCTTCAAGGCCTCAATCGTCGGGTTCGTAGGTCGATCCCCTTCGAGTGTTGTTTCGTAGTTGACACCAGCCTGGATCGGGCCCGGCGATCGCTGTACGAGCCAGATCCCGCCCAGAATACCGAGGAAGCCGACCACGACTACGATCGGTTTTAAGAGAGAGCTTGCCTTTGCCATTGTTCCTTCATCCTTTCTATCGATTACTTCTTCAGACCTTCGGGATAAGAAGATTGAGTATGTAGTGATTCGATGACCATCTCTAGGTCTTCAATCTTCCACGCTATGACACGGAATTTGTGCCTTCAATCGTCCATAGGCACCTCCTCTCATCACGACGCCAGCGATCTGGCGATGTATGCCAGCACCTCCAGCGACAGGGGGAGCCGAACATTCTGCAGCGGGCCCCGCCGGACCCGATTCACTGCTGATGACCGCCCTCCCCGTGGCAGAATTGCAGGAATGAGGGGGCCGTGCTGGCGCACAGCGCGGCCCCCTCGCTTTTTTGCCAGTCCTCACGGCACACGGAAGCGGAAGACCCACGGCCCGGCCAGCCGGGTTTGGAACTCTGCGGCATCCACCGATACCACAGCCGAATCAGCTTTCCGAAGAATTTGGGATTCCAAACGTTCGATGTCCGTGCCGACCAGCTCGGTGACCGTCAGGGTCCACTCTCCCCGCCGCTCGTAAAGCGGTGCGAGGAATCCGCATTGGTAGTATTGGTAGCTAGCCGGGCCGTAGCTGCCGACATATCCGGTATAGCTTTCGTCCTCCTCACCCGGTGCTTGGAGCATTGCGATCTGGATCCAATGCATCTCTGCTCCACCAGGCGAATCGAAGCGTAGGTAGGCCCTGGTCTCCGATGGGGTGACCACCACCCGCTCCAGGCACACGGTAACCCCTGCATCTTCAACGGTCTGATTCACCTCGGCCACCCGTCCGGGGATGAAGGGCACACTAAAGTCAAAGGTGAAGCGACCAACGGTGGCTCCCTCGGGCACCGGGAGCGCCTCCACCGCCATGGAATCGGGTGGTTCGGCCGGAGGGCTGTCTGGGGTGGGGGGCGGTTCAAAGGTATCCAGGGGCAGCGCCTCCACCACCTCTATCTCCAGCCGCAAATCCAATTCCGCGGGTGCACCCTCTACAGGGGCGGCATCGAATGCAAATACGTAAGCCCCTTCGCCAGGGGGAAGCGAGACCTGGAGAATATCGGACTGGCCGGTCACCCCATATCCGAGCATCCCGGAAAAGACGGTGCCGGCCGCATCGGTTAGTGTCAGGTGGTGGTATGGATCATACCGCTGGCCATTGGGACCGCTGATGATGAAGCCAACGACTATGCGATTGGCGTCAGCGTAGGCCCGCTCCAGGGTGACGGTGACGCCCTCCACCGTCTGGCTCAGGTTGAACTCCTGAACCAGGCTGGCCTGCTCAACGTGCCGCAGGCCAGCCTCCTGCTGGAACAGCCGGCTCACAACGGGGACCACGGCGTAGGCCACGGCGCCGAAGGCCAGGAGGAACAGCGCCAGAGCCAGGAAGGCCCAGCTCAGGCGGGTGTTGGGCATCAACTGCGCCCAACGAGATGAACGTCGTCGTGGCTGTACCCGTGCCCGAATCGCCGGCCACAGGTCCAGACTGGCGGGTACCTCCTGCTCAGCGATCTCCTGCAAGATTTGTGTGACTTGCTGCTTTTTCATTGCGATTTGCCTCCTGCTGATTTCTGTCGGGAGGCGAATGGAGAAACGAAGGGCGGACATCGTCCCTCATTCCCCGCGCCCCGATCCCGACACTGCTGGCCACAGGGGGCGCAGCAGCGCCCGCAGGCGCTTCCGCGCCGTGTGCAGACGCCATTTGACCGTGCCCGGCGGATAGGCCAGCTCGTCGGCCATCTCGGCCTCGCTCAGGTCCAGGTAGTAGTGCAGGACGATCGCGGCTCGCTGCGCCGGTGGGAGTTTGCCCAGCGCGGCCCAG
This sequence comes from Anaerolineae bacterium, assembly GCA_049589355.1. Classification (GTDB taxonomy): domain Bacteria; phylum Chloroflexota; class Anaerolineae; order VGOG01; family VGOG01; genus JBAWAP01. The sequence goes on along the minus strand of JBAWAP010000045.1, from coordinate 5,864 downwards.
ACGGTCTGGCGGAGCTCTACCGCTTCCATCAGGCCGTTGGGGCCCGAACTCGGGTCGGCCAACAGATCTGCCAGGGATGCTCCTTCTCCCTCAGGACTGGCCTCCAGGGAGACCTGACGCTCGCGGCGGGCAGCGGCTTTGACGGTGTCGTTGACCACGCTACGCAGGAACCAGGGGCCGAAGGACCGCCCCGCGTCAAACTGACCGATGCGTTCGTAGGCTCGCAGGAAAGCCGCCTGCACGATGTCTTCGGCCAGAGCACGGTCGCGGATGATCAGGTAGGCGGTCCGCACCGCCTGCACCTGATACTGCCGCACTAGCGCCTCCAGTCCGCCGATGTCGCCTCGTTTCAGCCGGGCGATGGCCTCCTTTTCCTCCATTCACTTCCTCTCGATGGGTTACGATGAGGGCCCTCTACTGATATTATCCGTGAACTACCCAAAAGGTTTGATTTCCACAGTCAGGAAGGTATCTGCTGCATAAACACGAAGGGGCGGCCCAGCCAGCCGCCCCTTAACTTGTGAAGTATCTGGCCTATCGCAGGTAGTCGTCGGCTACGGCCTGCACGTAGGCGGCGAAGGTGGCCCGGCCGTCCTCGCTGTGACCGTGGAAGACCCACACCGGTTGGACGAGGGAGAACTCGGGCTGCACCTCAGCACCAGGGCGTTCGCCCAGAGCGCCGGGCGGGGCGTAGTAGGCCAACTCCACGCGATCAATGATGGCCCGGCCCCTCAAGCGCATTCTGCTCTCGTCAACGACTTGCGGAACCTCCAGCGGCAGTTGGTCGGCGCTGGTGACGGCATCCACGTCGCTCCCTGTCCGTATACCCGCTTCCTCAATGACCGGTAGGCCGGCAAAGATCTGGTCGGGACGAACAACGCCGGTCAGGAAGAGTTGCTTGTGGCGTCTGTGTTCCTCGGCATCTTGAACGTAATCCTCAGGATTGAAATGCTCACTCAGGGTCAGGGAACCGAAGAGGACGTAACGCTGTCCGTTCTCCTTGTCGGTGAAGACAACTACCTCGCGTCCGTCCAGCGTCTCCACGCCGATGGTGCCCAGGAAGCCTTGGACCTCCTCCTCGGGCCAGATTCTATCGAAGCGGACAACTTCGAGGGCTTGGCCCAGGTACCAATCTTCATCAGAGGTGACGCGGGCGTGCAGGCGCATGTGCAACCGGTCGTATTGGGCCAGTTCCTCCAATAGATCGAGTGGGCCACTGAGTCGGTAGCTCAAATCGTAATCAGGGCCCAGGCCGACCCTGAACCAGGCTTCGACCCGGCGCTCGTCGCCGTCCACGTAGACGGTGGCGCCGACCATCCCTTCTAACTCCACTTCGTCGCCGATCTGGTAAGGGGAGACAGGGGGCTCGTAGCCAGCAGGGGGAGCGACTTCTACCTGCTCGCTCACGGTTTCCTGATGGAGTTCTTCAGGCTCCGGGACGGGCTCCTCAGTTTCCCACACGAGGGTGGGCAGATCACCCGCTTCGGCGGGGGGAGTCACCTGGCCGCGCACGGCGATCACGCGCCCATTGCGGCCAGTGTTCAATTCGTCGGGCAGGCTGACGACGCGGAACCGTTGACCTTCGGGCGTCTCCAACACGGGGTCACCATCCTCAAAGTGTAGAGCGCCAACGATGACCTGAGTGACCGGCACTGGCCCTGGCGCCGCTTCGATCATCTCCTTCTCCACCTGCACCGCTTCCACTACTACCGACACGCTCTCGCTGCTGCCACTGACATACTGCTGGGTAGCGGGCGGCGATTCGATGCCGAACCAGCGCAGGGCGGGCGGCTCGTCTCCCTCGCCAGGGACGACCTCGGCGGAGACGGCCACCTGGTCACCAGCGCTCAATCCGTCCGGGGGGGACAGCAGGCGATAGCGTGTCCCGTCCTCAGCGACGAGGGAAGTGATGTCGCCTTCTATCTCAATGGTGCCGACGAAGCGGTTGACTTGCAGCGGCGGAGCGATGGACCAGTCGCTCACGGCCAACTGCCAGCGGCGGGGACCTGATTCAGCCTGGATGATGCCCTGCACTACGACTTCGTTGTAACCCAACTCGGCAGCCATCTCCTCCAGGGCCGGGCCGGCCAACTCGAAAGTGCCATCGTTGTTGAAAAGACTGGCCTGAACCTCGCCCGTTGCCACGGCCCGCAGCAACCCCACAGAGCCGCGCACAGTGACCACATCGCCGGCCTGATAGGTAGCAGGCTCAGGGCGGTAGGTAGTTGTCTGTGTCGCCTCGGCCACAGCCTCCGGCGGAGTGTGCCAGTCAATGCTCAGGCGGAAGGGGCCTTTGATGTCACCTGTGCGCAGCGCCTCGAAGGCTTCCTGGGCTGACCTCAGAGGGTAGGTCTCGCCTGGTACAAATTTCAGCGGCGACAGCCAGGCGCTGTAGGCCGTGCCGTCGGGGCCGACCATCACCCGAATCTCGGCGTCGTGACCCTCGACGAGGTAGCCATCGAGCAGCGGCCGGATGAGCACCTGGCGGATTGGTGAGGACTCCACACCGGTCGGTGCCATTTCACCTTCCTCCTCCACCTGGTAGGCATCCGGCAATAAGTCGTGTGCCTTCAGGAAAGCGATGGCAATGTCGCGGGCAGCCTCGAAACTGAGAGGAGGCGGATTGTCGGGATCGCCGGCCCGCCAGACGAAGAAGGGATTAACACCCTGACCGTAGCTGATGGCCGTCGGCGCGCTGGCGTTGAAACTGAGCGTCTGTCCGTCGCTGGCGATGACGATCAGGTTACCGGGGTCGCGCACGTCGCGATAAACTTGCGGGTTGGGCAGATCGAATTGCTCGGCCCAGGCGAGGGCCTCTTTGGACGTGGAGGGCAGGGCGTCGCCCGTCTGCTGGTAAACGGAAATTGCATCTGGCCCTTCGGGCAACTTGGCTTCCAGCACCAGCTCCACATCACCCAAGGCGCCGAAAGGTCGCTGTGGGTTCCACTCCTGGGCCAAGGCCGGCATCGAAGACAGCAAAGGCAAAGGGGGCAGCTTCTGCTGCGATGAGCTCTCCCAAAGGATGTTTCCCACCAGGAGGGCAATCAGAAGGACGCTCGCCCCGCCGATGGCCAGCGCCCAACGTCTCACTTTATACCCCTTCATCGTGTTGCTCTTCCTCCCCTTAGCCCAGCGCTGCCATGCCCCCAGAGACCACCGTTGCCTCTTTGAACCATGGGCTGGGTCTCTAATCGCCCCTCCAGCTCGTGAGCGAACCCTTCCCGCATCGGGGTGGCCTGGGCTATGGTTTGTAGATCGTTAACCAAGGCAATGGTTTCTTCAGAGAAACTTGCCTCGCCCGCGGCGGCTTCAGCACCTTCTAGAACCACCCGGTCGATCAGTTCGCTCAACTCACTGGCCTCATAACGCTCATCTTTCATCTTCCCTGCACCTCCTTCGCAATTGACGAATGGCCCGACAGACCAGCATCTTCACCGCCGCCTCGCTCTTTTTCATCACCTGGGCTACTTCTTTGTTGGAGAGCTCACCGAAGAAGCGGAGGGCCAAGGCCTCTTGCCGATCCGCCGTGAGTTCATCCAGCGCCTGGGCTACCCGCTCCAGCTTATCCCGCTGTAGAGCCAGGGCCTCCAGGCCCGGGCCGGAATTGGGTAAAGCGGGCGCGACTTCCTCAAGAGATATCCTCTCCCTCTGCTGGCGATGGTGGTCGGCCACCCTGTGATGGGCGATGGTGAACAGCCAGCCGGCGAAGCTCCCCTGCTCCCGGTAATCCTCCAGGCTCTCCAGCGCCTCGGTGAAGACCAATGCTGTCAGATCCTCGGCGTCCTGCTGATTTCCAACCCGCCGGTAGACGTAGCGATAGACACGGGGCAGGTAACGCCGGTAGAGGGCGACGAAGACAGATCGGTTCTGCTTGGCGGCGGTCACTAGCCGGGCGTCGCTCTCACCTCCAGCCATGATCGTATGCTCTCCTTGTGAACGGCGCATCTCTTGGCCTTCATCTACTATATCGTGCTAAGCGGCAAAAAGTAACACCCTTCATCCGAAAGAAGTCTACCTCATTCCTCCGCTCCTGTCAACAACAATTGCCCTCTCTCCGATTCCGTGTTATAATCACACTGCTAGGAGGAGGAGTGGACATGGATCCCAAAGAAGCCGCCTGCGCGACACACCAGATCATTGGCAATTACTCCCCCGCTGACCCCGATTCAATGGCTTTGGCCTTGCGCGAGGTCTGGCTCCAGGCCACACCCAAGGGCATTGACCTGGCCAAGGCCGAGCAGGTGTTGGGGCTCAAGACCGCGGGCACTCCGGTACCTGTTCTCAAGGCCATGGGCGATGAGATCGGCAAGGTGGCCAAGAAGCGGGTGGCCGATTTCATACCTCTGGCCCGCCACCTCTGGGATAATTATGGCCGCGAGGGGCGGATCCTGGCCTCCACCTTCCTGGGGCCGATGGAGCTGGCCGCGCCGGAGGCGGTCATGCCGGTTATCTACCAACTGGCCCAGACCTGCATCGCCTGGGAGGATTGCGACCAACTGGCCATGAGTGCCCTGGAGCCCATCGTGAGAAAAGATCCCGAGGGCTACCTCGACCGCCTGGCTCCCTGGGTGACTGATGAGAACAAGTGGATCCGCCGCGCAGCGATCACTGCCATCGGGCGGCTGCCCATGAAGCGTGCCGACTATACGGCTCGTTGCCTGGAGCTGGTCGAGCCTGCGCTGGGCGACTCGGATCTCGACGTCAAGCGGGCCTTGAGCTTCGCCATCCGCGTCGGTGCCCGTGGCCAGGTAGTGCCGGTGCGCGATTTCGTCCTCGCCCACCGAGATGTGGCCGACCCGGACAGTATCTGGGTGCTGTGCGATGTCATCCGCAGCATGACCAAGACCTTCCTGCCACAGTTCACTGATCTCCTGCCTGTCTACGAGGCCTGGTTGGAGACGGCAGATGTCCGAACCAGACGCAGCGTGGAGAGCGCGATCAACACTTTGAGAAAAGCGAAAGGAGGATAATGCTTTTGGGAGAACAACGAACACTGTTAGTTGTTTTTGCTCACCCGGACGATGAGAGCTTCGGGATTGGGGGGACGCTGGCCCGGTACGCCGCCGAGGGGGTGCACGTTGTGCTGGCCTGTGCTACGATGGGGGAGGCGGGGAAGATACACGATCCCAGCCTTGGTACCAGGGAGCAACTAGCGGAGATTCGAGAGCACGAACTGCGCTGTGCCTGCGACGTGCTGGGCATCAGCGAATTGCACCTCCTGGGCTACCGTGACTCAGGCATGGCTGGAAGCCCTGACAACGATGATCCTCGCTCCCTCGTCCAGGCTGACCCCGCTGAGGTCGTGGGCAAGATCGTGCGCGTGATACGTCAGGTGTGTCCCCAGGTGGTTGTCACCTTCGAGGAGGGTGGCGGCTACGGCCACCCTGATCATATAGCAATCCACCGCCACACAGTGGCTGCCTTCCAAGCCACCGGAGACCCGAGCCAGTACTCTGAACAACTAGCTGCGGGCCTAAAGCCTCATGCTCCCCAGAAATTATACTTCACAGCCCTGCCGCGCCGCTTTTTCCGTGGGTTCGCCCAGCGTCTGAAGGAAATGGGACTTGCGGACCGCCTTGCAGATTTCGACTGGGAATCCAGGAGTGTGCCCGACGAACTGTGCACCGTGGAAATTGACGTCAGCGCCTACGTAGACATAAAACTGCGGGCATTTCAGTGTCATCGCAGCCAATTCTCGCGCGATGGCCCCTTCGGCCTCCTCCCGCCGGAGGTGCGGTGGGATTTCATGAGCACTGAGTACTTCTCCCTGGCTGGTGCTCGGCTCGAAGCGGGGCAGAAGCCGGAGACTGACTTGTTCGCAAACACATAGACATAACCGTTATTCTAGATTTATCATCAGGAGG
>JBAWAP010000044.1:0-12488 GCA_049589355.1 Anaerolineae bacterium | reverse complement strand
CATCCCTGTGCTCTCGTTCCTTGACCAACGCCACATTGTCTGAGGCCAATACATGAATCTATTGCTGCTGCTGATTTTGGGCACAATCTGGGGGTCCTCCTATCTGTTTATCAAGATCATCGTTGCTGAGGTGCCGGTGCTGACGTTGGTTGTTGGGCGGCTGACCCTGGCGACGATCATCATGTGGGGCATTCTACGTGCCCAAGGACTCTCCTTGCCCTGCAGCCGGCGGATGTGGGGCGCTTACGCAGTGCTGGGTTTCCTGGGCATGGCGGTGCCCTACTCGCTCATCTCCTGGGGTGAGCAATACATCCCCAGTGGGTTGGCGTCGCTGTTGCAGGCAACCACGCCTATCTTCACCGTTATCCTGGCCCAGTTCCTCACCAACGACGAGCGAGTCACGATGGGCAAGATTATCGGTGTGGTCATCGGCTTTGCGGGAGTAGGGATCTTGATGCTGCCAGACATGCGCCAGGGGTTGCGAGCCAACCTGCTGGGACAGTTGGCGATTGTCGGTTCTTCCCTCTGCTACGCTGGGACGGCCATCTATGCCCGCAGCCGGCTAAGGGGACAACGCCCGCTGGTTTCAGCGACCGGACAACTGACGATGGGTATGCTCTTTATACTGCCTGTTAGTTTGCTGGTAGACCGTCCCTTTGACCTTTCGCCGTCACTGCCAGTGTTGGCGAGCTGGCTGGGACTGACCATCCTGGGGACGGTCGTGGCCTATGTCGTTTACTTCACCCTCATCGAGAGGACCAGCGCTACCTTTGTCACGATGGTGACATACATCATTCCCATCAACGGGCTGATGTTGGGAGCGCTGGTGTTGAATGAGCAACTGGATGTGACCGTGCTGGGAAGCTTGGTGCTGATCCTGCTGGGCGTGTTGATGGTGAGAGCTTAGGGGCCAACTGGAAGAGACAAAGAGGCTGGTCAACATAAAAGCCAGCCCCTTCTGATCTCTCAATGAATTACGGGAGACGAAATGAACCTGCTTATTCCAACAATCGTTCCTCCACTTCCTGAGCTAACAAACCAATGACATGGATCATCTTGCGGCGCGCGGTGGCTCCTGCCATTATTTCCACCTGCCTCCTACGCACGCCCAGCCGGTGGGCCAGGAAAGCGATGAGGGCTTCGTTGGCCCTCCCCTCAACAGGTGGAGCAGCGAGTCGAACCTTGAGGGCATCGCCGTGAAACCCGACAATCTCGTTCCTGCTGGCCCGAGGGACAACCCGCACGGCGAAGACCACGCCGCCCTTGACCTCGGTTATCTTGAACTGGCCCATCTCCTCCCCCACGTTTCAGAAACCGCGTATGATGGCCACCAAGACCTGCTGGATGATCTGCAGGAGGAGTATGGCGATGATGGGACTGATGTCAACCATACCGATGGGAGGGATGGCCCTGCGCAAAGGAGCCAGGATGGGCTCGGTGATCCGATAGAGGAAGTCTACGGCAGGATGATAGGGGCTGACCCTGACCCAGGATAGTAGCACTCTGGCTAAGATGGCCAAACTGAGTAGGGTGAAGAAAACGTCAACGAAGTAGATCAGCAAGTCCATTGTGACCTCCTGTGTAGAGATGTGTCTTGCTACCGCAGTCGGGCCGTCAAACGTGAAACGTCAAACGTGAAACGTGAGGTCATGTTTCACGCTCGCCTTTCGCCGAAGATAGCCCGGCCGATGCGCACTATGGTAGCTCCCTCTTCGATGGCTACCTCGAAGTCGTTGGTCATGCCCATGGAAAGGTGCCGCCAATACTCTCCTGGGAGCCTCTCGGCCAGAGCATCACGCAGTCGCCGCAGTCGCCCAAAGTGGGGTCGCACCTCCTCAGGATCAGTCACGATGGGAGCCACGGTCATCAGGCCCTGTACCTCCACCTGAGGCAGGGCCAGTATCTCCTCCACGATGGCGAAAAAGCGCTCCCGCTGCTTTTCATCCTCCCCCCATCGGTTCAAGGCAAACCCGTATTTGCCCTCCTCGCCCGAGACGTTGGCCTCCAGAAAAATGGGCATAATCTTGCCCTCGCGCCCCCCCTTCCTCCCCCCCAAGGCCTGCCCTGAGCAAGGCCGAAGGGTTGGGGGGGAAAGAGGGATGGCGCGATCCAGGTGCTTGGCCAGCTTCAGAGTATCTACCGAATGGACGATGTCGAACAACTGGATGGCATCTTTGGCTTTGCGGCTTTGCAGGTGGCCGACCATGTGCCAGGTGATAGACGAGAGGGTGGGCTTCTCCTCAAGCCATTGGTTAACAATCGGGATCTTGTCCGCCGCTTCGTACACTCGGTTTTCGCCGAAGTGGCGCACTCCCAGCTCGTAGGCGGCCTGGATGTGGTTCACGGTAAACATTTTGGTCACGGCCACCAGAATGATCTCCGCCGGGTCGCGCCCCGCCCGACCCGCCGCCTCGGCTATTCTCCGTTGCACATCCCGCAGATTGGCTTCGATGTCAGCCATAACTTAGCCTCGCATTCCCAGTACTACTGCGAAACATCCCGTATGACCTCCCGCCGCTCGGTAAGAGAAGAACTCGTCGGTGCGACAGGCGGTGCAGAGTTGAATCATCTCGATCTCCTTGACGCCCAGCTCGGCCAACTGACGCCGGTTGGCCTCCCGAAGGTCAAAGTGCAGGGAGCCGTCCCCCTGAGGGTGAAGGAGCTCCTGCCAGTGGTTGAAATTTGCCTTCACCAGTTCGATCACTTCGGTCCCGACCTGATAGCAACAGGGCCCGATACAGGGGCCGAGGCCAGCTATGATGTCACCGGGGCGACTGCCGTAGGCTTCCATCATAGCCGAGACCGTCTTCGCAGCAATCCCTCCGATGGTACCCTTCCAGCCGGCGTGGGCCAGGCCAATGGCCCGCCGGACGGGATCGTAGAGTAGAACGGGCAGGCAATCGGCGAAGCGGAGCATGAGGGCTACGCCGGAAGCGTCGGTGATCAAAGCGTCGGTGACAGGGAGCACTCGGCCACGATCCTCAGGCCCCACCAGGGCCACCTGGCTCCCGTGGACCTGGTGGGCGGCGGTGATGTCCCCTCGGGAGATGCCCAGGGCCTGGCAAATGAGGTCGTGGTTGGCCTCTACTGCTTCACGGTCATCGCCGACGAAGTGGCCCACGTTGAGGGAATCATAAGGGGAGGGGCTCACCCCACCCAGCCGCGTGAATACGCCATGGAAGACTTTGTGGCACGAGGCCAAATTCGCGAAACAGTAGTAAACCAGACCATTGGTCTGCTGTCGTGGCAAGGATCGCTCTACCCTTCGTCTTTGAACTTTGGATTTTGGATTTTGAGCTTTGAGCTTTGAAGTTTAGAGTTCACCGCTCTCCTCATCTCCCGCCATAGGTAATCACGGCTGACTCCGCTGTCCACCACGGACCAAGGCAAGGTTTCATCCAACGAGCGTTCTCTGAGGTATTCGACAGCATCGAGTTGACATTCCCCTAGAACTCGCTGCCAGGCTGCGAGAGACCTCCTCTTCACTCTGATCAGAGCCTGGCTTACCCGACTATCGCCCCGGGATAAAACGCCCTGCACCGCTGCCCAGGCAGGGCTCTCGGCTTTGACAGCAATTCCTCTAGGTCGCAGAGCCTGCTCGATGTGGGTCAATCCCTCTTTCAAGCCCTCGACTGGAGCCATGGCTACCCACTGGAATGGAGTGTGCGCCTTGGGCACGAAAGGGGTGATATTCACTGTGATCCGGCGCGGAAAGCGCTCCCGGACCGCCAGTACCACGTCAATGAGAGCCTGGACATCCTCGTCGCTTTCAGTAGGTAGGCCAAGCATGAAGTAGAGCTTGAGCTGTGCGAAGTCGTAACGGACAGCCAAGTCCGCAGCTCGCATCAGGTCATCTTCAGACACGTTCTTGTTGATCAAAGTGCGCAGGCGTTGAGATCCGGCCTCAGGGGCGATGGTCAAGGTTTGGACTCCGCTCTCAGCCAGGGCACGAACCAGGGCCTCGGGCAATGGGTCAACCCGCAGGGAGGAGACGGAGAGCTTGGCTCCCATTTCTCGCAGGCGCGTGGCCAACTCCTCGATGCGCGAGTAGTCGGAGACGGCGGCACTCACCAGTCCGACCCTGTCGCGATAGTGCAACCCCTCCTCAGCTTGTTCCAGCAGGACTGCCAGGCTCCGTTCCCGCACGGGACGATAGGTGTAACCAGCCAGGCAGAAGCGGCAGCCTCGCCCACAGCCGCGGGCGATCTCTATCAAGTACATATCGCCGAACTCCGTGTCGGGGGTGAGGACCACGGAGGTGGTAGGGTAGGCGTCGAGGTCAGGTACCCATTGGCGTTTTACTGGAAGTTGGAGGTTAGAAGTTGGAGGTTGGGTGGGGACGTAGATGCCAGGTATGTGTGCTAGTGCTGAGAGGAGCTCATCTCGGCTTTCGCCGACATGAGCTTGCAAGGTCTCAACCAAAGGAGGGACTATGACCTCTCCCTCGCCGATGGCGAAGGCATCGAAGATAGCAGCCAGGGGCTGGGGGTTGGCGGTTACGGCAGGGCCACCGGCCAGAAGCAAGGGATAGCCCTCGGCTCGCTCCTCGGACAGTAGAGGGATGTCCGCCTGGCGCAGCATCTCCACCACGTTGAAATAGTCCATCTCGAAGGAAATGGAAAAGGCCAAGACCGCGAAATCCTTGACGTCCCGCTGCGATTCCAACGAGATCAGTGGCCTGCTCTCCGCTCCCTGCCCGTAGAAAATCCGCTCGCAGACCACGTCGGCCCGTTGGTTGAAGTGACGGTACACCGTCTGCAAGCCCAGGTTGGACATGCCCACCTGGTAGGTATTAGGATAGGCCAGTGCGATGGGCAGCTTGCCTCCCCAATCCTTGTAGATTGTCCCCTGCTCTCGCTTCAGTATCCGCTTTGCGTCAGCTATGAGCTCCCACTTCAAACCACCGTCCTCCTTGGAGGGGGGAATTAGGGGACACCCCTAAAACCCCGGCAGGAGGCCTCCTGCACCTCTCGTGTCAGCTATGAATCCCCACTTCAAGCCAGATCTCCCTTCCCAAGCCCTGTCTTGTAAGTATACGGCAAACCTGACGCTTGTCAAGCGATATTCATTGTTGCGATAGGAGGCATTCGATGCTATAATATGTGGGAAGACTTACTGGAGTGCAGATGCCAGTCCGCAGGCTTGCGCCTGCACTCCTGATTATCGAAGAGGGGGTGAGAGGATGAGTCTGCAAATCGGTATCGTGGGGCTGCCCAACGTGGGCAAGTCTACTCTTTTTAATGCCCTGACCAAGGCCAACGCCGCCGTGGCCAGCTATCCCTTCACCACCATCGAGCAGAACGTAGGAGTGGCCGAGGTTCCCGATCAACGGCTGTGGGACATCGCCGCCATGGTGAACCCGGAACGCGTCGTCCCCACCACCATCGAATTCGTGGACATCGCCGGACTGGTGAAAGGCGCTAGCCAAGGCGAGGGGTTGGGCAACCAGTTCCTGGGCTATATTCGCAATGTGGACGCTGTGGCCATGGTGGTGCGCTGCTTTCGCGATCCCCAAATCACCCACGTTACGGCTGAACTCGACCCCCGTGACGATATCGAGGTCGTGGACTTAGAGCTGCTCCTGAGTGACCTAGCCACGGTCGAGCGGCGACTGGAGAAGGTCCGCTCAGCAGCCAAGGTACGGCCAAAGGATTACGCCGCCGAGCTGGATTTTTTGGAAGAGTTGCGCCATCACCTTGAGGCAGGGAAAAAGGTCGGTGACCTCACAGTGACGGACAAAGAGGCGGAGATGCTGAGGGAGTTAGATCTTTTGACAGCCAAGCCCCGTCTCTACGTGACCAACGTAGGGGAGGAGGATCTGCTCGGAGGAGGGGAGTTAGCGGCGACAGTGGACAAGGTGGCGGCCGTCGAAGGGGCAGAAGCGGTCTCTATTTGCGCCCAATTGGAGATGGAATTAGCTGACTGGCCCCCTGAAGAAGCAGCCGCCTATCGTGCCGAGGTCGGCTTGGGTGAATCGGGGCTACAAAAGCTGGTCAAGGCTGGCTATCGCCTGCTGAGTCTGATAACTTTCTTCACCACTACTGGAGGAAAAGAGGTGCGAGCCTGGACACTTCTAAAGGGGACCTTGGCCCCCCAGGCTGCTGGCAAGGTCCACAGCGACATGGAGCGGGGCTTCATCCGCGCCGAGGTTGTTTCCTACGAGGATCTAATGGCCAGCGGCTCCTTCGCTACAGCCAAGCAGAGGGGCCTTTTGCGTTTGGAGGGCAAGGAATACATAGTACAGGATGGTGATGTCATTCATTTCAGATTTAGCATTTAAGCGCTTGCCAAAATCGCCGCTTTGTGCTATAGTTATGCCTGTCGTCAAGCGAGGACAGTGGATAGAGAGAGCTTTCCTGAAGAAAGGAGGTGGATCATCGCTGAAATGCGCAATTATGAGTTTACCTTCATCGTCCACCCCGATGTCGAAGATGAAGGGATAGCGGATACCACGGAGAAGGTCAGCCAATTCATCGCCGCGGGTGGCGGCCAGGTAACCAATGTAGGCCATTGGGGCAGACGCCGCTTGGCTTATCCGATCCAAAGGCAGCGGGAAGGATATTATGTGCTGATGCAAGTTCAACTGGATCCCAAGTCTCTCGGCGAGCTGGAGCGGAACCTGAAACTCACAGAGGAAATCATCCGCTATTTGTTAGTCCGAGCCACGGACTGAAAAGCAGATGCTCAAGAACTTACCAAAGCCTATGACTTGGGGAAAGGGTGAGAAGATGTCAAGGGGTTTGAACAAGGTGATGATTATAGGTGGGCTGGGGCGGGACCCAGAGATGCGCTATACACCGAATGGTAAGCCGGTGACCTCTTTCAGCATTGCTACGAGCCGGAGTTGGGTCAACGCAGAAGGCGAGCGCCGCGAGGACACCGAGTGGTTCAACGTCGTAGCCTGGGGCAACCTGGCCGAAATATGCAAACAACATCTAACCAAAGGCCAGCAGGTCTACGTTGAAGGCCGCCTGCAGACCCGCGGTTGGGAGGATCAGAACGGTAAGAAGCATTACCGGACCGAATTGGTCGCTAATGAGATGATCGTGCTGGGAGAGCGAAGGGGCGCCGAGGCCGCTGAGGAGGCACAGAGAGGCGAAGCTGAATTCGAAAGCGATGAGTTTGCCTTTTGACCGGCTGTCAGCGGTTGGCTCTCTCTGTTCTCGCTAGCGGTTAAGCTGATTGTACATTAGGAGGTGACTTTGCCGAACGAAGAGACAAGGAACAACGAAGGGAGGAGACGGGGTACTCGAAGTCAGCGACCTCATGATCGTGAGAGATACATCCCTCGTCGCAAGGTATGTGCCTTTTGCGTAGACAAGGTGGATGTCATAGACTACAAGCGCCCCGAAGTTTTGCATCACTTTCTCACCGATCGGGGCAAGATCAAGCCTCGCCGTCGGACAGGAACTTGTGCCAAGCATCAGCGGCGTTTAGCCGTGGCTATCAAGCGGGCCAGGCACTTGGCCCTGCTGCCCTACGCTGCTGAGCACCTTCGGCACTACAGCTAAGGCGTGAACAAGAGCGGTTGACAGGGCATAGGATGGCTCGCTCCTATGCCCTTTGTTTAGTATCTTGCACAAGCGGCAAGGAATCAACCACAAAGGCGCAAAGGAAGAATTAAAAACCCGGTGTCTTGGTGGTTTTTTCTGAGATTGGAACCCTGTTTGATTCAGGCTTGTCCGGGCGGAGTATTCGTTTACTTCGACGAGCTCAGTACAGGCCTTTCTCAATTCGACATAGTGCTGTTGAGGAGATGAGACAAGGATGGCCAAGAAAGGGAAGAAAGAGAAGGAAGAGAAGGCTAAGGAGTTGACGAGAAAGGAAATAAGGCGCAGCAAGAAGGCCCGACGACAAGAGCGGATGATCCTTGTTGGTGTAATCGTTGTCGCCTTTGTGGTAGTAGCTGTGCTCGCCTTCGGTTACTATCAGGAATACATCGCCAAGCCAGCCGAGGCCGTGGCAATCGTGGGCGAAGTGCCTGTCCGCACGGATACCTATCAGAAGATGGCGCGTTACTACCGCTCCAACCTTAAGAATCAGTTGGCCATGCTTGAAGACCAACTGGCCCGCCTGGATCCAAACGACGAGAGCACCCAGTTTATATCCCAGTACTATCAGCAGAACATTGAACAACTGGAGAGCCAATTACCGGACGCAACGCTTGGCCCACAAGTACTGGATGACCTCATTGACGACGAGTTGATCCGCCAGGAGGCCGCCAGGCGAGGAATAGTGGTCACACCCGAGGAAGTGCAGCTCGAGATCGAGACTCAATTCGGCTATGAAAGGAATCCCCCCACCCCCACACCTACGCCCATCACCACTACCTTGACCATAACGCCTACTCCTACCATAGCACCCATGACGCTAGACGAATTTCAAGAGCGGTACGCCACAACCCTGAAAACACTGGGTGAACAGGCTGGCCTCTCCGAAGCGGATTTCCGCCGTATCTTCGAGGCTATGCTCTTGAGACAGAAGCTGCAGGAGGCGATGGGTCAAGAGGTGCCCACCATTGCCGATCAGGTACATGCTCGCCAGGTACAGGTGGAGAGCGAGGAGCAAGCACAGGCGATCCTAGCCCTGCTTGAGGAGGGCACTGACGAGGCGAGCGCCTTAAATGCACTCCTTGTCCTTCTTGCCGACACAGAGGAAGTCAAGACCGAAGAAGAGATCAGAGCTGAGAAAAACCCCCAGGAACTCTGGACCAAGTTGCAGGAGAGTGGCGATCGCTTTGCCTTCCTAGCTCAGAAATTCTCGCAAGACACTAGCAACAAGGACCAAGGCGGCGAGCTGGGGTGGTTCTCGAAGGGCACGATGGTGGCAGAGTTTGAGGAGGCAGCCTTTAGCACCCCGCTAGGTGAGATCAGCGAGCCTGTGGAGACCCAATTTGGTTGGCATATCATCTCCGTTGAGGAAAAGGAAGAGACGCCGGAGCCCCAAGTGCGAGCCCGCCACATACTAGTGGATACCGAGGAAGAAGCCCAGGCTATTCTGACCCTCTTGAAGGAGGGCGTTGATGATGATACCGCCCTGTCCGCTCTGAATGTTCTCATCGAGGCCGAGGTGACCAGAGCCAGGTCAAAGGAAGAGGAGGCACGGAAGCTATTGACCCAGTTGCGGGAGAGCGACGAGCCCTTTGCCTTCCTGGCTGAGAACTTCTCTGGGGATTACGTAAGCAAGGATAAAGGCGGCGACCTGGATTGGCTTCCCAAAGGGGAGATGACAACCGAGTTCGATGAGGCGGCCTTCAGCTTAGCGGTGGGGGAGATAAGCAAGCCGATCTCGAATACTGTCGGCCTTCACGTTATCCAGGTCTTGGGACACGAGGAGCGGGAGCTAGAATCTAGCATCTTAGAGCAACGGAAAACGCAGGCCTTCGAGGATTGGCTCGCGGAACAGCGGCAATCGGAAGCAGTAAAACGTTATTGGTCTGTGGACAAAGTTCCTCCTGATACAGAGTCGAGCGGCTGAAAAGTCAGACCCGACAGGTTTTCAAAACCTGTCGGGTCTTTGCTAACTCGCCTTGCGCCGGGCCTCGAAAACATTGGGCAGTCGCTCAATCTTGGCCAGGACGCGGCTCAACTGGACAATGCTGTTGATCTCAAGGGTGGCCGTGATGACGGCGGTATGATCCTTAGGATGGGTAGCGACGTTGGCGGCACTTATGTTTATCCTCTCCCCAGCCGTGATCTCGGTTATATCCCGCATCAGCCCGGTACGGTCATAGGCCAGAACCTGGATCATGACTGGGAACACTTGCTTGATGTCTTCTCCCCAGTCCACCTCGATAAGACGTTCCTTGTCTTCAAGGTAGAGGATGTTGCGGCAATCTTGGCGATGGATGGTTATACCCCGCCCCCGAGTAACGTATCCCACGACCGGGTCGCCAGGCAGAGGGTGACAGCAACCAGCCAGCTTGGTGAGCAGATCGCCCACTCCTCTGACCGTAATCTCGGGAACTAGCGAAGGCGGTGGAGCAGCTTCGGGCAGCTCCAACTCCTCTTCTTCCCTCTCGACCTCTATTATTAGTCTAGCGGCTATCTGTTGGGCGTTGATGTCGCCATAGCCGAGGGCTGCCAAGAGGTCATCAATCTTATCGAATTTGAGGAGTGTGGCAATCTCCTCGTAGCTCTTTTGGTCGAGTCCCAGGCGTTTTAGCTCCCTTTCCAGGATTTCCCGTCCCTGAGCTACTGTTTCTACTCGATCCTGTCGCTTGAACCATTGGCGGATCTTCTGCCGAGCTCTTGACGTCTTGATGTAACCCAGGTGGGGGTTGAGCCAATCGCGGCTGGGCCTGCCACGTTTGGTGGTCAGAATCTCCACCTGATCGCCCGTCTTGAGCTGATAGTCCAGGGCGACGAGGCGGCCGTTGACCTTGGCCCCACGGCAGCGGTGGCCGATCTCGGTGTGGATTTGATAGGCGAAGTCTATGGGGGTGGAACCAGCCGGCAGATCTACGATATCGCCTTTGGGAGTGAAGGTGTAGATGCGATCGTACTGGAAGACGTCGCTTTTGAGCGAATCAATGAACTCCCAGGCATCGGTTACCTCCTGTTGCCAATCTATGAGTGAGCGCAGCCAGGCGATCTTGGCCTCAAATGCGACGTCGCGCTTGGCGTGTTCCTTGTAACGCCAGTGAGCAGCTATGCCAAGCTCGGCCCTACGGTGCATCTCGTGGGTGCGGATCTGTATCTCCAGGGGCTTGCCATCGGGGCCAACAACAGCGGTATGGAGAGACTGGTACATATTATCCTTAGGAGTAGCTATGAAGTCGTCGAATTCGCCGGGGATAGGGCGCCACAGGCTGTGCGCAATTCCCAGCACGGCATAGCACTCCTGAACCGTGTTAACGATGATGCGTACGCCCCGCACGTCGTGGATCTGATCGAAGGGCAGGCCTTTGCGGTTCATCTTCTCATAGATGGAGTAAATGTGCTTGGGCCGTCCTGAAATCTCGGCCTCTATACCCTCTTCCTTAAGTCCCTTTTCCAAGGTCTCAACTATGTGTGCGATGCGTTGCTCCTGATCGGCCCTTCGTTCATCGAGCAGAGCCGTGATCTCCTGATACTTTGGGGGATCCAGGTAACGAAAACCTAAGTCCTCCAGCTCCCACTTGATCTGCCAGATGCCAAGGCGATTGGCCAGGGGGGCAAATATCTCCAGCGTCTCTCCAGCAATGTGCCGTTGCCGTTCCTCGGGGAGAGCATCCAAGGTGCGCATGTTATGCAGGCGGTCAGCCAGCTTGATCAACACGACTCGCACGTCATCAACCATGGCCAGGAACATCTTGCGCAAGCTCTCGGCCTCCTTGTCCTGCAAATCCCTGTAGCTCATCTGGCTCAGCTTGCCTATCTGATCCAGCTTGGTCACCCCATCAACTAGCCTGGCTACCTCGTCACCGAAGTCCTGCCGCAGATCCTCTACGCTGATGATGGAGTCCTCCGCCACGTCGTGAAGGAGAGCCGCGGCAATGGTGGCGGAGTCCAGACGCAAATCGGCCATGATTTGGGCAACAGCCAAGGAGTGCTGGATGTAGGGCTCGCCCGAGGCGCGCTTTTGGTGGGAGTGAGCCACCGCAGCCAAACCGTAGGCCCTCTCTACTAACTCCCGATCTTTTTGAGAGAGGGTCTCCGGCATTTGTTGAAGCAAGCTCTCAAGACTTATGGTCTGCGCACACATTTTGCTAAGTCCATTTGCCCGATTGGGCTTTTTGTGGTAAAATCCAGACAGATTGTGGTGAGCGTAGCCGAGTGGTTTAAGGCACCTGGTTGTGGCCCAGGAGACCGTGGGTTCGAATCCCATCGCTCACCCCTGAGATCAAGTGAGGAAATGCCCATCTCAGTTCGAGATGGGCATTTCTTGTGACCCTCGTTTATCACATCTCCCGCCGCCCCTCCAGAGCTCGGGCCAAGGTTATCTCGTCGGCGTACTCCAAATCTCCGCCTACAGGCAGCCCTCGCGCCAGACGGGTAACCCGCACGCCCAAGGGTACCAACTGGCGGTGCAAATACATGGCCGTGGCCTCGCCCTCCAGACTGGGGTTGGTAGCCAGAATCACCTCTTCAACAGGCTCGGCCTGCAGACGGTTAATCAGCTCGTGCATCCTCAGATCTTCGGGGCCAATGCCATCCACTGGCGAGATAGCGCCATGCAGGACGTGGTAGAGGCCCCTGTACTCCCGCGTCCGCTCGATGGCCAGCACATCCAGGGGTTCCTCCACCACGCAAATTATAGAACGATCGCGCCCTTCATCTCGACAGATGGGGCAGGGGCTCTCCTCGGTGATGTTAAAACAAGTAGAACAAAAGATGATGCGCTCCCTCAACTGGCGCAAAGCTTCCGCCAGGGATACCGCCTGCTCAGCAGGGGATCTGAGCAGGAAAAAGGTCAGGCGCGAAGCTGTCTTGGGGCCGATGCCCGGTAACCGGTTGAATTCCTCGATGAGCCTGGTCACAGGCTCTGGGGCAATCTGCATGTCTAAT
>JBAWAP010000043.1:0-19330 GCA_049589355.1 Anaerolineae bacterium | reverse complement strand
TCTCTACCCTGTCTAATACTCCCTCTCTAAGCAGTTTTTGCCTTGCCACCTCTAGCATTCCGGGGGAGATATCACATAGAGTAACTGGGTATCCCATCTTCGCCAAAGGGAGCGTTATCCTCCCGGTGCCGCCTGCAGCATCTAAGATCTTGGCATCCCTGTTTTGGGGGAGATATCCTTTTAGCAATTCCCAATCTACGTAGTGTTCAACAGCGCCCTTAAAGGTTGCGTACCATTCGTCATATCTCTTAGCACGCTCGTTCCACTTTTTTCTTACCTTCAAACTCTCTGGATCTATCATCTCTCATCCTCCGCTCTCCCCGACTATGGCTGTGAATTCTCTCTCGAAGCCCACCTTGTCCCCTACCGTCAGCCCTGCCAGACGAATCTCATCTCCGGTCACCTTAGCCCAGATGCGGCGGTGCGGAAAGTAGAGGGACACGATCAGCCCCCCCATGGCCAAGAAGGCTGCGGAAATAGCCAATTTGAAGCCAGGGTCGCTGACCACCTGCAGGACGACATAGCGATCGAGGGCGAACTCAAACCTGGCGTCCTCTAACTCGACTGCTTCTCCATCATAAACGAAGTCGGCAAAGACGGCCTGGCCGCTGCGGGCGGCCTGGACAAACAGCGACGGCCCTTCGTAATAGAAGACCACGTGCAAAGCCAGATCGAGGGAAGGGATGAGCAGATCCCATCCTTCACCCTCGCCAGCGAAGTTTAGCACGGCCTCCTCTCGGCTGGCTTCTTCGCCTATGATCTGTAAACGCAAGGTCTTTCCCATCGTATCATGGGCCCGAACCCTGGCCGCAGGCCCATAGGAGGAAAGGTAAAAACCCACGCCCTGATAGGACAGGGGATCGTTTACGCGGACGATCTTGCTGATGACCTCCGAACCGCCTTGCAGAATGGTTAGGCGGGCCCGATAATCTTTGGGCAAGCCGCCGGGATAGCGCTCCACCTCGAAGCCATCGCAGCGAACCAGAAAGCTGTTGCCGTGTCCCACCTGGTAAAGCTCGCCGGGACCGAGAGCCACTGCCCGCTCTCTCCAGCCCCAGCCTTGGCTCCAAGCGAAGCCCAAGACAATCAAGGCTACGCTGAGGTGAGTGATCAGCGTCCCCAGCCTGGCCCAACGATTTCGATCAGCGTAGAGATAAGCCGCCCCCTCCTGTTCCTCGGCCAGCACCCGATAGTGGCGCCGAGCTAGAGCCTGCCGTACCGCATCGGCGGCCCCGGCCTCCTGAGCCAGGGCCAGTGAAGCGCGGCAAGGTGTCCTCTCGTAAAAGGCATCGGACATGACCAGCCTTGGCCTGGCACTGATTGCCCTCCAGGTGGCCTTGAGGCGATTGATGGTGCAGACCAGGGTGTTAAGGATCAAAGCGGTTATGAGCAGGATGAACCAGGGGGAATGATAGACGTCGAACAAGCCCAAGGTCTCATAAAGCCCGGCACGAGCGCCGTATTTCTCACGGGCCATAGCCAGCCATCTGACGCTAGTCTGGGGATCCCCAACAACCTCAGGGGCCAACTGAGGAAACAAGGTGCCGAGGAGGGAGACCACGGTTACGGCTATGAGCAGGATCACCGCCAGTTTCAGCGAGCCAAAGAAGCGCCATAACCTTCGCAAGTAACCCTTCGTCTTGCCAGGCAATGATTTCGCTTGAGCCATTTCCGACCTCAAACTTGCTGCCGGACATTTTGGGGAGAAACCAGGTTTTTCCTACTTGAATGAGCGAACTATTGCTTGTGAGTCTCTCTGCGGTGTGAAAACTCACATCCTCCCAGCCAAAAACCTGGTTTCTGGATCCCGCCTGAAAAGTGTCCGGCAGAGAAACCTCAGAAGGCAAAAGCCGACCTTGGCCAGCTTCCACCGGGTTTCGGTCGGCTTCTACTCACATCAAGCACCCCCAAATTTCACTCGAAAATCCAGCGATCGGTATCACGGGGATAGGAAAGGATCGCATCATCGCTGAAAAACAGTGGTATCTCATATCTGGCACTCTCCAGCGAGTCAGATCCGTGCACCAAATTGCGCCCGGTCTCCAGGGCGAAGTCGGCACGAATGGTGCCCGGCGCAGCCTGGGCGGGGTTGGTTGCCCCCATGGTCCGCCGGACGATCTCGATGGCATCCCTCCCCTCCAACACCATCACTACCACAGGGCCAGAGGTTATGTACTGAAGGAGCCCTTCGTAGAAGTGTTTGCCTTTATGGACGGCGTAGAGCCGTTGGGCCAGTTCCAGCCGGATTTGCATCAGCTTCATGGCCCCGATGCGGAGTCCACGGCGCTCAAAGCGGCTGATGATCTCCCCGGCCAGCCCCCGCTGCACACCATCGGGCTTGATGATGACTAGAGTTCGCTCCACAAGCTCCTCCCTACCAGTGAGATGTTATCTACAAATCGGTGTAACTGCTCAGCCCGTGTCATTGCGAGGAGCGTTTTTTGCGACGAAGCAATCTCCTCCTTGCGGCTTGGGGATTGCTTCGCTTCGCTCGCAATGACAGGCTGAGTAGTCACAAATTGGTCATCGCTTTTTGGTAGGCTTCCAAGGCCTCCTGCAAACGCCCATCCTTCACATAGGCGTCGCCCAAGAGGGTAAGGATAATGTGATCGTCGGACCTCTCAGTTGCCACTCCCACCAGGTCGGCGATGACCTCATCTACCAATGCGGCCGACTTAATCAGCCGCCGATAATGCTCTGAGGCTGCCTCGAATTCTCCTTGCTCCCTGTAGGCCCTAGCCAAGGCCAAACGAGTCTCATGGTCTCCTGGTTGGTCGGCCAGCCTCGATTGCAACCTCTCAATGATAGAAAGGGGCTCGACAACAGGAGCCACCTTCTCGACCAGAAGCTCCTCCTCCGGCATCTCCTCAAGAGGAGGGGGCACTTCCTCAAGGCAAGCAATCATCACCGTCTCAGCGGGCAAGGGCGAACGGTCTCCGAAGAGCGCCTGAGACAAGACGTTCTCAGGGTCGAGGGCTCGCGCCATCTGGAAGAGGGCCTCTGCCTCGTCCTCGCGGCCGCTATCGAACCAGATCTCCCCCAGAATCAGATTTGCTTTAAGGCAATGGGGGAGCTTTTCTAAGATGTCCTGACAGGTCCTAGCGGCTTCTCGCCTCTGTCCGTCGCGCCACAGGGCTTCCGCCAAAGCCAGTTGGATGTCTATCAGGTCGCAGTCCTCTTCGAGCAAGGACTTGAACTCGGCAATAGCCTGCTGGAAGAGTCCATCCTTGGCATAGAAGCGCCCCAGAGCGCCCCTTGTCAGCTTGATCCTCGGCGTCTCGATTCCATCGCGTCGAGTATAAAGAAGCCGCAACCGATTGCGGATTGCCTCTTGATAGGGAGCTAACTCGAAGGCCCGTTCCATTTGCCAGATAGCCTCGTCCAGGGAGCCCTCTTCTTCGTAAACCCTGCCCAGCCCTGATCGAGCGGTAAGGTTTTCCGGATCGGTGCTCAGAACCCGTTTAAACAGGTCAGCCGCTTCGGGGTACTCCCCCCTCTCCAGGCAAGCCCTGCCCAGCAAGCGGTATGCCTCTATGAATTTGGGGTGATGGCCTAAGATGTGCCGACAGGCAGCGATAGCCTCATCGTAGGCCCTGCTCTCTATGAACTCCTCGACCTCAGCGCAGTAGGCCCCTAAGCTGACCTCGCTCACAGCCTTCCCCTTCACAAACGATACTATTATCTAGCTTTTCGACTAAAATGTCAATCAGAAGTCCTCTTCAGACTAGCCTATGCAGGCCCTTGAGTTGATCTACCAGGCCACCAACATCCCGCTCCGAGCGGGGAGCAGTCCCAAGAGGGTCCTCGATCTCTTCATCACCCAGCAGCACGTGGAAGGTGTTCAGCACAGCATAGGCCAGCACTTCGAGCTGGTAACCTCCCTCCAGGGTGAAGACAAGCCTGCCCTCGCAGAGCTGGTCGGCCATCGTTTTCAGTGTTCGCGTCAGAGTGGCGTAACCCGTTATCGAAAGCTGCATCGCAGCCAAAGGGTCGGCCCAATGGGCATCGTAGCCAGCCGAAACCAGGATGAGCTGGGGGCGGTAACGCTCAGCCAAAGGATAGAGAAACTCGTCGAAAATGTATCCGTAGCCCTTATCGCCCACGCCTCCTGGCAGAGGGACATTGGCCGTGTAGCCCTCTCCCTCCCCCCTTCCGATCTCCCGCCAGTGACCCGTGCCGGGATAGTAGGGGTACTGGTGGGTGGAGAAGTAGAGGACGCAGGATTCATCGTAGAAAGCCTCCTGAGTGCCGTTGCCGTGGTGGACGTCGAAATCAACGATAAGCACCCGTTCCAATCCTTTCTCCTCTAGGGCGTAGCGGGCGGCCACGGCCACGTTGTTGAAGAGACAGAAGCCCATGCCTCGTGCCTTCACAGCATGGTGGCCCGGCGGCCTCACCAGGGCGAAGGCGTTGTCTACCTTCCCTTCCAACACCGCTTCCACAGCATTCACCAGCCCTCCGGTGGCCATCAGTGCCACCTCGTAGGAACGGGGGCTCGTGTAGGTGTCCAGGTCTAGATGGTCACCGCCCCTCTCGGCCACGTGCCGCACGGTATCAATATAGCGCTGGCTGTGATTCCTGGTCAGGCATCCCATCGAAACCGGTGTCGCCTTCACCGCCACCAACCTCTCCAGCACCCCCTGTTTCTCCAGGAGCCCCATGATCCGCACCAGCCGCTCTTTGTTCTCCGGATGGTCCGGCGGGGCGTTGTGCTCCAGATAGATGGGATCATATACGTAGGCTGTACTCAAGATTTTCCCTCTCCCTACCTGTTGGAGTTTGGACAAAGCCAAGAAACCAGGTTTTTCCCGCCTGCAGTGTTTCCTGAAGTGTTAGAAGTGCTCGCAAATGCGTGCGTTTCAGGTACAAAGACTTCTAAAAACCTGGTTTCTGACCGCCCCCTCTGGGTTTGTCCAAAGTCCAGTACCTGTTTGCACGCCATTATATCACGTTACAAACAAAAAGGGAAGGGCTCTGTTCGCGACCCTTCCCTTAACTTACGCGATACCGGACCTGTGGCCCGACATAGGCCTCACCTCTGATACGAAGCCACCAGCAGAATATTCCGCTCCCTGGCCGCTTCCTCGGCCGAGGGATGGAGGAAATAGCCAAACATCACTCGCACTACCTCCCCCTTCAGCACATGATCTATCACGGCCAGGTTATAAACAAACTTCTCTACATCGCTCCTGAAGATGCGCGACTTGGCCTCTCCCAACACCACCACCCGTTGGCCGTCGCGCTCTCCCTCCCCGTAGAGGTTGATCTCTACATCTGAACCGTCAATGTGGAAGAAATGGCGGCCCAGCTCTTCACCCAGCTTACCCTCCAGCACTATTCCGAAGTGACGATACAGATAGCCAGGCAGTACAACCTTAGCAATGTCTTCCAATCCGTAGCCGATGCTGTCGCTCAAGCCACCAACCTGCTGGGCCAGTCTCTCCATCTGTTGCTCCGTACGGACCTGGGCCTGGGCCAACTCTTGCATGGCCCGCTCCAGACCACCCACCCGCTGCTCTGTGCGGGCCTGGGCCTGGACTAGCTCATGCACCCACTGTCCCGTACGGGCCTGAGCCTGGGCCAGCTCTTGCACAGCGCCTGTGAGCGCATTGAAGTCCTCGCGGGTAACCCGTATCTCCTTTACCCGCTCATCCACAATGGTCACAATTGCCCGGTACATCTCGGCTGTCAACCCGATTGCTTCTGTCATACTGATACACCTCCATATGAAAGGGGCTCAGTATATCATAATTCGTAGCGGCAGCCGCCCTGACCGCCACGGAAAGCGGCCACGGCAGGCCGCCGCTACGGGAATTTGTGAGCTGCTCAGCCTACACTACTACCTACCCCATTGACACCTGGCCTGAGAGTCAACTAGCGGCATACCTGTACCGACACATCATCCAGGTACATAGCTGTCTTGCGATTGCCAACCCCATTGTTTTTGACATTGAAGTATAGTGTGATCGTCTGCCCCTTGTAGGGCATCAGGTCGAAGGTACGGTGCGTCCAGGTTTGGCTGTTAGAGCAGACTGGCGACATCGCATAGGCTAGTTTGGTAGTGACCGTGGCGTCATAGATGATCGCCTCTTGCCAATCGTACGGCCAGGCATCCTGGCAGATGGGATAGTACCAGAACGACAGGGTAGCGCTCGCTGCGTTCCCGGGAATAGTCACCTGCTGGCGGATGGAGGACCAACTGTAGGCATCGCTGTCGGAGGTGATCCCCAGGCGCATGGACCAGGAACCCGTCCTGAACTTAACCGCGGAGTAGGCTGCTTGGCGCGGAGTAGTCGGGATGGTCCAGCACTCACACTTTTCAAAGCCGCCGTTGCAAACTTTCTCTTCGCAAGCAATTGGCGTTGGAGTACTGGTTGGTCTGGGCGTTTGTGTTGGAGTGGGTGTAAAAGTGGGTGTAGGCGTTGGAGTAGGCGTCGGCGTCGGATATTTGGCAACCAGAGGCAAGTAGATTTCGGGTATGGGAGTCTCGGTCGGCGTTGGCGTTATCGTAGGTGTAGAAGTCGATGTGGGAGTGTGAGTCCGTGTTGGCGTGGACGTGGGCGTGGACGTTTGGGTTGGCGTAGGCGTGATAGTCGGCGTGGATGTGATCGTGGGCGTATTCGTCGGCGTAGACGTAGACGTATTGGTTGGCGTATTGGTCGGCGTGGATGTGATCGTGGGCGTATTCGTCGGCGTGGACGTAGGCGTATCGGTGGGTGTGCTGGTCGGCGTTGGTGTGTTGGTCGGCGTCGAGGTGGCCGTGGGCGTATTGGTCGGTGTGGGAGTACTGGTAGGCGTGTCAGTCGGTGTGGATGTGGGCGTAGGCGTGGGCGTAGGTGTGATCTCCCAGGTGTTTTTGTAGATGTCCTCCCTGTCCTCCGGATCGTACCAGAACTTCATCCGAAGTGGCCCAGTATAATAAGTGTTGGTTATGCCGCTGGTAAAGGTGATGACGGCATTGCTGAGAAGGATGCCAGGATTGAAGCCATTAAGATCGTCTTGGGTGAAGTAGCCATCGGTTGGATCGCAACCGTAGTAATGCACCCAGCTCTGGTCGGACTCCCAGTCGCTGGTCAGCAGGTACAGTTGCCCAGCCGGGAGTTCCAGGTCCGTGTACTTATCGGGCAGGGTATGGAACTGCTCCGTGCTCCACATCTCCGCCCCCACCAGATCCTCCCAGTACTTCTCCTTGAGCTCTCCGAAGAACTGCTTGTCCTTATCCTCGTCTACGATCCGGATCTGGAGGGGATCAACGTTGCCTTCCAGGTCTCCCATGCAGCTATCATTGTAGAACTCTGGATTGGCGAAGACGATCTGCTCTTCAGTTTCCCCCTCGGGCACCGCCTTCTCCTCGAGCCTCTGGATGTCCTTCAACTGCGTATGGTTGAAGTTGAAGGGTGGCATGACCGAGATGATGCTGGTGTCCACGCCGAAGATGGTACCCTGGTTGTATCCCTCCAGCTTTTGAGAGTCCTGGCCGTTAATGAAATTGACCTTGGGCACTGGGGTGCGGATGGTGATATACTTGAACTCCCAGCACTTCTCGCCCGCCGGCACGAAGTACGGTATAGTAGCACACGTGATCGTCATATAGCCGCCTGGCATTATCTGGCCGGTGTCTACCGCTTCGTCGTTCAGGACTGTCTTGATGGCCACCACGTTGTATTCGTGCCCATCAACAAAGAAACGCTTCAGGTACCAGGGGTCGCCAGCCGCCAAGTCATGGCGCCCAGCCCCATCGTCTATGGCCGAGTGGGTAGCTCCCAGGGCGCGCCCGATGGTGAGCAAGGCCGTCTCGGTGAAGGTATTCCAACTCTTGAAGTAAACGAACCAGGCGCCATCGGTGCGGTTTTGGTTGTTCCCTCCAGCCGGTATCACTCGCACCGCAGTCTTGCTGACCACGGCCACCTCCCCTTCACGCAGGGTGCGCGTGCCGATCTCGTCCGGGTACAGGGAATAGTCAGGAGCGTGGAGTCCGCCTCCTGTGTACCAGAACTTGAGATCGGCGCTGCTCGGCTGGCCAGGGGCCCAACTGATGTTCTCCAGGGTGACCATGTGGTCCAGGAACATGGCGCTCTCTTTTCGCGCCAGCTCGATGTCCTCGACGACGAAGACCACCAACTCATCGCCAGTCAGCTCCCATCCGTCGGTATCCAGGCGGTCTATGACCCCATCGCCATCGAAGTCCACCCAGACGCCCATGGTCTCGGTGATGGTCTCCTCGCTGTGCACGGTGACGATGTCGTAGTCGCCGTCGAAGTCAGCGTCAAAAGTGGTCAACCCGTAGCCGAAGCGGGCCGGGTCATTGGAAGTCATGGAAGGCAGATCGCCGGTACCCGGGTCCGGCGCTGGCAGTTCGTTGCGTGCTGTGCCGATGGGGAAAGCGAACTGGCTGTTCCCTGGCTGGCCGTGGCTGGGCTGGTCCAGGGTATCAAGGTACATGTAGGTAAACTCCTGCATCACTGCGGGGAAGGTGTAAACCCGGGTGGGGGTGATGACGCCACCATCTATATCGGCTTCCAGGATCTTGTCCAGGTATTCCGGCTCGTACCACATCCGTGGAAAGACCTTCTCTCGGGCATCGCGCTCTTCTAGGGAGATCCCGGCGTAGAGCAGGGCCAATGGCTCGCCTCCGTGTCGGAACTTGTCCATGTAGGCCGGGTTGAAGGTCAGAGAGTCCTTCCTTGGCGCCTGTTCGAGTTGGGGGTTGAAGGGAGCCCAGGGGTCGGTGTAGGGTGGGATTTCCACCGGATAGCCAGTCGGTCCCGTCTTGGCTGTGTCCGTTGCTAGCACCTTCCCAGGGCCTGGGCAGCAAACGCCAAGCGGGACCGTTGTGACCCAACAATCCATGCCGAAAATCCTCAGCCCCTCCTCATTCTTATATGTCTTGTCCCCCACGGCCGGATCGAACCAGAGTTTGACCCGAGGCTTCCAGCCAGGTAGCGTTGATGTAATGGTGTTAGTCACCACATGCTCCCACTCCCTGTCCTCACTGTCCCAAGACAGGTTGTACCGCAGAGGCGAGTCGGGGAAGGGCTCATCCTGGATCCAGTATAGGTACTCAGACTGGGACGCGGTGAAGGCACTGGTCAGCAGATACAGGTCCGGGTTGTCAGGGCCGGTGATGTCATCTCGGATGTCCGGCAGCACGAACTCGGTGTACTCCCAGGGCCGAGTCCACCACTGCTCCACGTACCAGAACTCGGTGATAGTCGCTGTTGCCGTGATTTCGCCATACTTCTCCTTCAACTCGCCCAGGAACTGTGGGTTCCTGTCCTCTTTGACGTAGAAAAGGTGCATCTCCCTCTTATCATCGTAGGGGCTGTAGGGACCCACACCCATGTAGGGGAACGGGCCGTTCCGTTGCAGGATGGGTGGCACCGGCCCTACCAGCTCGCCGAGGTAGTCCACCTCGTCCTCATCGGGGATGTCATCCTCATCCTCGTCCCCCACAAACTCGGTGATGGCCTGGACGTCCTTCAAGATGTAGTGTTCATAGTTGTAGGGCGGCATAACCGACAGGGGCTCCTCCAGTGGGTAATCCTGAAGGCGAACTGAGTGCTGCTCAATGGTGACGGGAACCTTGGGAATAGGCGTCCGAATGGTGATGAACTTGAACCAGTTGTTGTCCCGCGTCTTGATGGCCACCACATTGTACTCGTGGCCGTCCACGTAGAACCGCTTCAGGAACCAGGGGTCACCAGGCCTATCGTCCAGAGAGCCTGGCGCGTCCTCCATAGCGCTGTGCGTCGCGCCCAGGGCGCGGCCCACCATGAGCAGAGCCGTCTCCTCCTCGGTGTCCACGTTCTCCAGGTAGACGAAGAAGGGGCCTGTAGGCACGCCTGTGTTGCCCCCTCCTGGCGGGATGTATTGGAGTGACCCCGCCGTGCCCGCCAACACCATGGCCTCCCTATCAAGGAATCGTGAGCCCAGGTTGAACAGCTCTCGGTCTCCCGTGTACCAGACCCGGACGGTCACTCCGGTATCGAACACTGCTTCTAAGCGCACCAGGTGATCCAAGAACTGGACATACCCGCCTATCGGGACTTCGAAGGTGTCCAGATGAAACACCGCCAGCTCGTTTCCGTTCAGGGGGATGACGTCAGAGTCCAGGGGATCCATGACCCCATCCCCATCAAAGTCGGCAGCGATGCCGGTCCTGCTCTGGAGGGTCTGCTCACTCTCCACATGGACGATGTCTGGGACACCATCGAAGTTGCCGTCCAGGCTGGTCAGCCCGTAGCCGTAGGGGTCAAAAAGATCCTCCTCCCTCATGCCCACCGGGAAGACGAAACTGGTGGCACCCGCCTGCCCGTAGGTCGGCTCCGGTTTGTCCGCCAGGGGCTTAAGCTCCATGAGCAAGTAGGTGAACTCCTGCATGATGGCCGGGTACCACTCATCAATGTTCGTGGGAGTGGGATTGACGGGGGCCAAAGGCAGGCCTTGGGCATCGCGGTCCAGAGCCCCGTTGGCGTTAATGTCCTTGTCCCAGTGCTCCGGCTCATACCACATCCGGAACCAAACCTTCTCTGAGGCATTGATGCCGCTGGCTATCAGCCTCCGATAAAGATCTTGGTACCAGTTCTCGTCCTGAGTCTCCAACTCGGACATGAAAAGCGGGTTCCAGGTGATGGAGTCCTTCCTTGGAGCTTGGGGAAGTTGGGGATTGAAGATCGCGAGGGTGTCCGTGTAGGGCTGAACCTCGACCAGAAGTGGAGGCGTAGTTTTCTCGTCAGTGATAACAACAGTTCCGGCTCCCATATTGCCCCGCAGTTCGGGCCAACCTGAACCTCCATACACCCTGAGGGTGTTGTAGGTCTCAGTGATAGCATCAGAAGCGCGAAGGGTGTTGTAGGTGACCGTAGCCGAGGTTGCCCAGGCGCGGTCCTGTGCCCTGGTAAATACTACCGCCACCACCGCCAAAAGTAGAATAATCAAAGCTACCTGCACGATCGGCCTTCTCACAAAGAGTGCATTACGCATGGCTCCCCCTTTCTAATAGGGCTTCAAAGGAAATGGCTTGTAAGTCGTCGCCTCGCATCTTCCCTGCCACCAAAATACCAGCCCAAGACCATGCCGAGCTTCACTTCCCCCAGCAGGCTGTGTGGCTATCCCGTAGAATTCGGGAAAATCTGGGGTTGGGCAGGGTACGAAGGAGTCATAGTTAGGATGATTATACTATGGATTTTCACAAAAAGCAAATGTACTACAGCGGCTACTAACCGTGTGGCGTAACTGCTCAGCCCGTGTCATTGCGAGGAGCGTTTTTTGCAACGAAGCAATCTCCTCCTTGCGGCTTGGGGATTGCTTCGCTTTGCTCGCAATGACAGCCTGAGTAGTCACCCTCACTCCAAAAAGCAAAAGCCCCACATCCCGCTATCGAGATGTGGGGCTTCTTTAGAGAAAGGCTACTTGCTCATTGGGAGTTCTTCATTACGAGGGGCAAATAAACCTTGGGGACGCTCCGGAATGTTCCAGGTGTCCAAGTAGCTGGGATTTCAGTGCCCCAGTCATCAAACAACTTGCTCGGCATCGGTTCCTCCTCAACGAAGTCCAATATAGTTGCACACCCTTCCGCATAGACACCATGGATGGTGAGGGTGCCAATCCGTTTGGTGCCTGTCATTGGCTCTTGTGCAGAGAAAGTGATCCACTCCTCACCAGGGGTCTCGGAATCCCATGTCCCCATGGGGAATTCGACAGTATTTGACATCCAGCCCGTTACATCAGCGCATGTGGGCACGTAGGTCAGCTTTATCTGACCGGCCTTGAGGTCGGTAGCATTGACCCAGATCTCAACATCTGCGGTCTCACAGAATGGTGCGCTGCTCTCTTGAGGAACGAGATCCACCTCCGCCGCTGCCAACGATACGGCAGATGGCACAGTTGCTGAAAGTATCCCCTCGCAGCAGAGATGATATTGGCCTGGATGACCCACATAGCTGTGCAACAGGGATACGTCTCCCATATTTATTTCTCCGTTGCAGCTTGGGTAAGGAGCGACATCTCCACACCAATCACAGCAAAGGGAATAGACACCTGGATGACCTACATAGCTGTGCAACAGGGATACGTCTCCCATATTTATTTCTCCGTTACAGCCTGGGTAAGGGGCCACATCACCGCACATTCCCACTCCACAACCGAACGTTCCGTCTTGCCAGGTACCTGGGATTTCGCTGCCCCAGGCATCGAATACCTTGGTCGTCATCGGGCCGTCCTCAACGAAATCCAATGCAGTTGTACACTCGTCATGAGACTTACAATGGATGCTGAGGGTGCCGATCCGATAGGTGCCTGTCATTGGATTTAGCGCTGAGAAGGTGATCCACTCCTGGCCAGAGGTAGTCGAATCCCATTCTGCCAATGGGAAGGTGGCAGTAATTGGTACCCAATTCGTTACCTCAGCGCATGTTGAGTTATATGTGAGCTTTATCTGACCTGACTTGAAGCCGGTGGCATTGACCCAGATCTCAACCGCTGTGGTGTTACAGTATGTGATTACGCCACTGTGTTGAGGGGCAAGGTAACCTTGGTTCTCGCCTGTCGTGACGACCGTCACATAGGTGGTGTCGGAATCGCTACAGCCGTTCGTATTAGTAACGGTCAGGGTATAGTTTCCGGCCATAGCCAGGGTGGCGCTCGTGCTTACAGTTGGCGATATCTGGTTGCTATTGAAACTATTCGGACCCGTCCAACTGTAGCTGGCCATGCCAGCCGGCCCACCATATAGCTTGAGGATGCCTCCCTGAAGGACTGGGGAGTTGCTGGAGGCAGTGGCGGTGGGCTTTCCCTTAACTGTTACCTGGGTGGTAGCCGTAACCGTACAACTACCCTGGATGACCGTCAAGGTATAGGTTCCACTCATAGCCAGAGTGGCATTGGGAATGGTCGGTGATTGCGTGGTGCTAGTGAAGACATTCGGCCCCGTCCAGCTATAGCTATCCATGCCATTAGGCCCACCGTATAACTCTATGGTACTTCCCTCACAAACCGGTGAGTTGCTGGAGGCAGTGGCTGTGCACGTAGGTGTGATCACCCAGGTACCGACGTAGAGACCATCGGGATCCTCAGGGTCATACCAGAACTTTACCCGGAGAGGCCCAGTATAGTAAGTGTTGGTTATGCTGCTGGTAAAGGTGATGACGGCATTGGGCTCTGGGATGCCAGAATGCAGATCGTGAAGCTCATCTTGGGTAAAGTAGTCATCGGTTGGGTCACAACCGTAGTAATGCACCCAGCTCTGGTCCGACTCCCAGTCGCTGGTCAGCAGGTACAGTTGCCCGGCCGGCAGCTTCAGGTCGGTGTATTGGTCGGGCAGAGTGTGGAACTGCTCCGTGCTCCAGATGTCATGGGCAGGAGCCGGCACAGGCCAGAGCTTCTCCTTCAGCTCCCCGAAGAACTGCGTCTCGGTGTCCTCGTCCACGATCTGGATCTGAAGCGGATCAACGTTGCCTTCCCAGTCCCCCATGCATCCAGTCACATAGTGATCCGGATGAGCGAACTCCCCCTCTTCGACCCTCTGGATATCCACCATTCGGGTGTGGGCAGAGTTGAAAGGTGGCATGACCGAGATGATGCTGGAGTCCAGACCGAAGAGAGTACCCTGGTTGTATCCCTCAAGCTTTATCGAGTCCTCAGTGTTGAGGAAATTGACCTTGGGCACTGGGGTGCGGATGGTGATGTATTTGAACTCGAAGTCCTCCCCAGGACTATCTGCCAGCACCGTCTTGATGGCCACCACGTTGTATTCGTGACCGTCAACAAAGAAGCGCTTCAGGTACCAGGGATCGCTAGGCGTCATGTCGTGATTGCCTGTCCCATCATCTATGGCTGAGTGGGTGGCTCCCAGGGCCCGTCCGATGGTGAGCACGGCCGTCTCGGTCCAGGTGTTCACGCCTTTGAGGTAGACAAACCAGGGACCGTCGGGGATACCATCGGCACCACCACCCAGATTGTTCCCGCCAGCGGGGATCACGTGCACAGGCGGAATCCGGTAGACCACGGCCATTTCCCCCTCCTCCAGCGTGCGGGTGTCGATCGGGTCCGGAGGGTGTATGGAAAAGCCACCTGGGATATAGTAGATCCCTCCTCCGGTGAACCAGAACTTGAGGTCAGCGGTGCTCGGCGACCCAGGACTAACATTCTGCACGGTGACCATGAAGTCCAGGAACATGGCGCTCTTGTATCGCCCTAGATTGATGTCCTCGACGGCAAAGATGACTAGCTCATCACCAGTCAGCTCCAGACCGTCCGTATCCAATTGGTCCATGTTCCCATCGCCATCGAAGTCGGCCTGGATGCCCGTCGTCTCCGACAGGGTCCGCTCGCTGTGAATGCTCACAGCCTCAGGGAAACCGTCGAAATCAGCGTCGAAGGTGGTCAGCCCATAGCCGAATCGTGATGGGTCAGTGTAGGATGTGAAGGATAACACGCCAGTGGCCGGGTCTGGCGCCGGCAGCTCATCGGCTGCTGTGCCCATGGGGAAAGCGAAATGGGCTCTTCCTGGCTGGGCATGGCTGGGTCGGTCCAGGGTATCGAGGTACATGTAGGTGAATTCCTGCATCAGAGCAGGGAAGGTGTAGACCTGCGTATCCCTTATCTTGTCCACATATTCCGGCTCGTACCACATCCGTGGAAAAACCTTCTCACGGGCGTTTAGCCCCTCCTCGATGGAGATCTGGGAATACAAAGCGCGCAGGGGTTCGCTGCCATTACGGTACTCGTCCATGTAGGCCGGGTTGAAGGTCAGGGAATCCTTCCTGGGCGCCTGTTCGAACTGGGGGTTGAAGGGAGCCCAGGGGTCGGTGTATGGCGGTACCTCAACTTGAGCCGTACCTAGCCCTGTACTAACCGTATCGGTCACCACCGTCGTGTCCCCTGCCCCCTCATTTTCCCGGCCGTAGAGCCGCAAGCCCGTAGCGTCTTTGTACTTCTTGCCGCCCACAGCAGG
This sequence comes from Anaerolineae bacterium, assembly GCA_049589355.1. Classification (GTDB taxonomy): domain Bacteria; phylum Chloroflexota; class Anaerolineae; order VGOG01; family VGOG01; genus JBAWAP01. Next base: position 4,377 of record JBAWAP010000043.1, on the reverse strand, counting down.
GTCGAACCAGAACTTGACCCGAGGCTTCCAGCCAGCTAGTGTTGGCGTGATGCTGATAGTGTCTGTCAGGACATGCTCCCACTCATAGTTCACATCGTCCCAAGCTAGGTTATACCGCAGAGGGAAGTCGGGGAAATCCTCATCCTGGATCCAGTACAGGTACTCAGACTGAGGCGCGGTGAAGGCGCTGGTCAGGAGATACAGGTCGGGATTGCCAACTCCAGTGCGGTCCTCGTGGATGTCCGGCAGCACGAACTCGGTGTAGTGCCACGGCCGGGTCCACCACTGCTCCACGTACCAGAACTCTTCCCCTCCTACCCGAAAGGCATCCACGAACACCCAGTAGTCTCCAGAGGAGGGGTTCTTGTTGCCAGAAACCTTCACCTCAATGGTGTGACTTCCTGCGCCCAAACCGCTGGCGATCAGCGTCTCTACCCGCCAGGTCAGAACTGGACTGTACATGTCCAGGTCAGGATAGGGTGTTCCGTCTATGGTGATATTGGCGATGCCACGATTGTTCCAGGGGGCGTGGATCAGAGAAATGCTCGACCCCGTGAAGGTGAAAGACACCTTATCCCCCATCATCCAGTTGTTGGAGTAGAGGATCTCTCCACCACTCGGCTCAGCACCAGTATAGGACAGCCAAGTCCCCGTCCTCGTCACGGGAGGATCGTCTTCGGCCTCCACCAAGCCGCCTTCGATGGAGATCTCCCCATATTTCTCCTTCAACTCCCCCAGAAACTGGGGATTGGTATCCTCGTCTACATAGCGAAGATAGACCTCACGGGGGTCGTCGTAGGGTCCCACAGGGTAATCGGGGTAAACCCCCCTGTAGGGGAAGGGACCATTCTTTTGCAGGATAGGCGGCACCGGCCCTACCAGCTCGCCCAAGTAGTCCACGTCATCCTCGTCTTCGTCGAAGGCGGTGATGGCCTGGACATCCTTCAAGATGTAGTGCTCAAAGTTGTAGGGCGGCATCACCGACAAGGGCTCCTCCACCGGGTAATCCTGCAACCTCGCCGAATGTTGCTCGATGATCACAGGAACCTTAGGGATGGGCGTCCGAATGGTGATGAACTGGAAATAATTGTTGCCCCGCGTCTTGATGGCCACCACGTTGTATTCGTGGCCGTCCACGTAGAACCGCTTCAGGAACCAAGGGTCGCCAGGCCTATCGTCGGGAGAGCCAGGCCCATCCTCCATAGCACTGTGTGTCGCACCCAAGGCGCGGCCTACCATGAGCCGGGCTGTTGCCTCCTCGGGATCGACGTTCTCCAAGTACACGAAGAAGGGGCCTTTCGGCACGCCCACGTTGCCTCCTCCCGGTGATAGGGAGTCCATTGGCCCGACTGTGCCCGCCAACAGCATGCCCCCTACATTAACTGATTTCGTGCCTACGGAGGCCGTTATGGAGCTTCCTGTGTACCAGACATGGAGGCTCGCCCCGGTATTGTATACCCCTTCTACTTCCACCAGGTGATCCAAGAACTGGACATACCCGCCTACCGGGACGTCGTTAAAGGTGTCCAGACGAAACACGGCCAGCTCATCTCCGTTCAGGGGGACGCCATCAGGGTCCAGGGGATCCATGACCCCATCCCCATCGAAGTCGGCAGCAATGTGGGTCCTGCTCTGGAGGGTTTGTTCACTCTCCACACGGACAATATCTGGAACACCATCGAAGTTGCCATCCAAGCTGGTCAAACCGTAGCCGTAGGGGTCCGAGATATCTTCCTCCCTCATGCCCACCGGGAAAACCAAGCTGGTGGCACCCGCCAGCCCATAGGTCGGTTCCGGTTTATTAGCCACGGCGTCCAAATCCATGAGTAAGTAGGTGAACTCCTGCATGATGGCCGGGTACCACTCATCGATGCCGGTGGGAGTGGGGTTGACGGGGGCCAGGGGCCGTCCTTCAGCATCACGGTCCAGACGCCCGTTGGCGTTCAAGTCCTTGTCCCAGTGCTCCGGCTCATACCACATTCGGAACCAGACCTTCTCCGAAGCATTGTTGCCGCTGGCTATCAGCTTCTGGTAAAGGCCCTTATGCTGATTTTCGTCCCCGGTCTGCGTTTCGGACATGAAGAGCGGGTTCCAGGTGATGGAATCCTTCCGTGGGGCTTGCGGCAGTTGGGGATTGAAGATCGCAACCGTGTCTGTGTAGGGCTGGTCTTCGGCTAGAAGCCCAGTAATCTCGTCGGTGGCAATACCAGATCCAGCCCCCACATTGCCCGGCAGTTCGGGCCACCCTGAGCCTCCATACACCTTGAGGGTGTGGTAGGTCTCGCTGACAGTACCAGAGGCGCGGAGGGTGTTGCGGGTCTCAGCGACAGCACCAGAGGCGTGGAGGGTGTCGTAGGTGACTGTAGCCGAGGTTGCCCAGGCGCGGTCCTGCACCTCGGTAAACACTACCGCAACCACTGCCAAAAGCAGGATAATCAAAGCTACTTGCACGACCGGCTTTCTCACAAAGAGTACGTTACGCATGGCTCCCCCTTTCTATAATAGGGCTTCAAAAGAGCGGCTTGTAATTCGCTACCTCGCATCTTCCCTGCCACCAAAGTACCAGTCCAAGACCATGCCGAGTTTCACTTCCCCCAGCAGGCTGCGTGGCTATCCTATAGAATTCGGAAAATCTGGGGATAGGTAGCGTACATTAAGGAAAAGGAGTCATAGTCCCAGTAATTATACTATGGATTTTGACAAAAAGCAAGCATTCAAAACCACGCAGAATGACGCAAAAACAACCTTTTTGCAGTCACAACAACCCAATTTCAACTTAACGAACCCTAATAGCTGTTGCTGTTGGCGCTTTCTGCCCCTCGTAGAGAGCCCTAAACAGACTCGATCTTTCGCGGCCTAGGCCAAGACCACCACAGGGGTAAAACTCCGCTCACCCCAGACCATCAAAGTGAGCCTTTAGAATCACGGGTAGATAGAGCTTGAGCGGGGGGTAGAAGTATACATACACCGTGCCCTGCTTGCCCTCACAGGTGGCTGTCACAGTGGCTAGTCCAGGATCCTCGCTGGAGGTCAGAGTGGTCTCAGCCACACCATTGAGTGTAGTATCGGAGGGAGGCCATACTGTTCCCAGGGTGGCGTGGAAGTAACAATTTATACCATCAGCCACCAGATTGCCGTACTGATCGGTCACCGTAGCCCGAACTGCTGACGTAGATATCCCATTGGCAAGAATAACCATTGGCTCTGCCGTCACCGTCACGGTGTAGGGCGGATCCGGGTTAAAGACGACTTCAGCTATGTCGTATTTCGAATCTGCCGTGGCGGTGATGACTGCTGTACCGGCAGTAGTCCCTGAGGTAAGAACGGCTATAGCCACGCCGCTGGTGGTGGTCTTGGTAACGGTGTTACTGCCCAAAGTTCCCAAGCTCGTGATGAAGATCACCTCCGTTCCATCAGCCACGTTATTGTCACCGATGTCCTTTACCGTGGCTTGGATGTTGGAGGTTTGCCCATTGAGGCCAATACTCGTCGGATTGGCCTCAACGTTAACGTAGACCGGCGGCCCAACAGTGAAGATCACATCAACCCACCCGATTGCTGAGCCAGAAATGGCAGTGACCCTAGCTGTACCAATGTCTTCTTCGGAGGTCAGTGTGGTCCCAGCCATCCCCTCGATCGTGGTATCGGAGGAAGGCGATAAGGTTCCGAGGGTGGTGGTGAAGTCTACATTGGTTCCATTGGTCACATTGTTGCCATACTGATCTTTCACCGTAGCCGTGATGCTCGAGGTGGCTCCACCAACAGGGATGTATGCCGGAAAGGCTGTAACGCTTATGCTAAAGGGCAGCCCGGTAGGTGTGCTTGTCGGCGTGCTAGTGGCCGTAGGCGTCACAGTTGATGTCGGCGTGGAGGTGCAGGTTGGCGTTATTGTGGGTATGCCCGTTGAGGTTGGGGTAGCAGTAATGGTCGGCGTTCCGGTGGGCGTATTAGTCGGCGTGCTGGTTGGCGTTACTGTGTCGGTCGGCGTCGAGGTGGACGTAGGCGTATCGGTTGGCGTTGGCGTATGGGTTGGCGTATTGGTCGGCGTCGAAGTGGGCGTAGGCGTAATTGCACACTCGAATGTTCCGTCTTGCCAAGTAGCTGGGATTTCATTGCCCCAGTCATCGAATAACTTGCTCGTCCTCGCTCCATCCTCAAAGAAATCCAAGTCAGTTGTACACCCGTCCTCAGAGACACAATGGATGGTGAGAGTGCCGATCAGGTAATCGCCTGTCACTAACTCTAGTGCAGAGAAGGTGATCCACTCCTCACCAGGGGTAGCCGAATCCCATGTCGCCAGCGGAAAATGGGTAGTATTCGCTACCCAATCCGTTACGTCAGCACATGTTGAGTTGTATGCAAGCTTTATCTGACCTG
>JBAWAP010000042.1:0-10210 GCA_049589355.1 Anaerolineae bacterium | reverse complement strand
TCATCTCACTCCACTCTCCAAGTTGCAACAATGCATCTTGGTGTTGCTGGGTTTCTCACTGGACATCTACACCAGACTTTGCACGGATTTTCTAAAACCGCCCTGAAAATGGGCGAACCATAGGTTAGAAGTTGGAGGTTAGAGATTGGATGCTAACCTCCCTCCAACTTCCAACCTCCAATTTCTAACCTCCGACCTCCAGCATTACCCCCGGCGCCACTTGGAGGCGATAGATCTCCGATGCGCCTGCCTCGCGGAGGGCTTCCTCCAGCCGCATAGCATCAGGCCAGGGCCAGAGTGCGATAATCGTCCCACCGTGGCCTGCGCCGGCCAGCTTGGCCCCCAACGCACCGGCCTCCAAGGCCGCGGCGATCAGCCTTTCATTCGACTCGCCAGATCCACCCAGGTCGCGCTGGATGGCGTGATTCTCATTCATCAAGCGACCCAATAGCGGCCAATCTTTCATGATGAGCGCTTTCTTGCCCATCCGGGCAATCCCTGTAATCCGCCTGTAGCCCTCTACCACAGTCGCCTCTCCCTCCAGCCAGCGCTCGCGGAGCGGCTTGTGCACCTCGCCGGATGCATGTAGCACACCGGTGAAGCCCAGCACGAAGGGCAACTGTGGGACGTAATCAGCCAGCGGCTCGATGGTGGCGAAGAGTTCCGCCTCGGCATGGCGATAGAACTGCTTGCCTCCGAAGTCCATGTAGTTGAGGCCGCCAAAGGTACACATGTAGGCGTCCTGGTAGCCACATACGACTTTTAAATAGTTCAACTCGATGTAACGAGCCCGCTCGGCCAGTTGGTAAAGGTTGGGATGCTCTCCTTGCCAAGCTAACAATGCTTGCAGCAAGGCCACCACCAGCGCCGTGGACCCCGAAAGCCCGCTGCGCAAGGGGATCTCACTCTCGTAGTGGACACGACATTCCAGTGGCGGCAGGCGCATGTAGTCCAGGATAGCCCGCGCCATGTCAAAGTGGTCGCGCTGAGGACGCAGGTCATCCCGGCTGGCGATCCGGCACTCCTGGCCACTGGTTTCCAGCACAAGTTCCGAGGCAGGCGTCACGGCCACACGCGCCCGTATCCCTACTGAACACGAAAGAACCGCCCCGCCGTACATGTCTGTAGGGTTGCCGATAATCCCAGCCCGGCCGGGCGCTGAACAGACTATTTGACGCTGATCAGAGCTCATAGGCTTTGGCTTTGATGTATTTTCGGACCAGATACCCGTATCGTTCGTCGGCCAGGGCAAAGTCAATGAAGGTATGGAAATAGCTCTCGAAATTGCCCACATCGTAGCGACGCTGGTCGGGAGAGAAAAGCCAGGCGTAAACCGGCTTCCCCATGTTGATCAGCAGCCTGATAGCGTCGGTCAGTTGGATTTCTCCCCGCTTGTCGGGCACCGTGCGATTGAGGGCCTCAAAGATGGCCGGGCTGAAGACGTAGCGCGCAGCCACAGCTAGGGTAGTTAGGGCCGTACCCGGAGGTGGCTTCTCCACGATGTCGGTCATGGCGACTGGCTCGCCTGGGGGAGGCTCCGCGCCATTGATGCTGACGATACCGTATCGAAAGGTCTCCTCTGGCGGCACCTTTTCCACAGCTACTATGGCAGCCGCTCCCAATTGGCGATGGGCCTTCATCATGGCTCGCAATGGAGCGGCCGGGTCATCGGCCGCGATGAGAGAATCTCCCAAGGCCACCACACAGTCATCGTCACCTGCAAAATCGGCCCCCAACGAAACCGCGTGGCCCAGCCCCTGGGGCGTGCTCTGCCGGGTGTAGAAGAAATTCGATTTGCCTGCAATGTAGGCCAGGTCCGCCAGGAGCGCCTCATTTCCGGCATCTTTCAGCGCCGACACCAGCTCAGGATCGTCGTCGAAGTGGTCTTCGATCACCCGCTTACGGCGGCCGGTGATGATGAGGAGTTGGCGCAGACCAGCCTCTTGTAACTCCTCCACCACGTATTGAAGTACTGGTTTACGCCCCACCGGCAGCATCTCTTTGGGCTGCGACTTGGTAGCCGGCAAAAGCCGTGTGCCCAGCCCAGCGGCCGGGACAATTGCTTTGGTTATTGGTTGAGTCATAGCCAATTCCCTCCTTACCTCACGAGTTCTCCCGGAAAAGGGTAGTAGCCCAACCGCGTTGGGCGTCGTTCGGCCAAGGACGGCCAATGCGATTGGCCTGCTACCCATCTACTTCCGGGAGATTTCTCACAAAAGGCGATAGATGCCGTCGGAAGTGCGACTCCAGCAGCGTGTAGTAGACTTCTTCATGCCCTTGCAGCGCCGCCAGCAGTCGCTCCCCAAACCGATCCAACACCGAGCCAAAGGTCACGTGCAACACCTGCCGCGCGTCGAATTGCTCCAGCAGGCCGGGCAGGTCGGCGTCACTCAGAACATCGGGAGCGGGAACTTTGGTCAGTTGCGCTGAGACGTGATAAGTGGCCCGGTCTGCTGGATAGCGCTCGATGGCATAGGCCAGGATCCTCCGGAACAGGGACGGCTCCACTTGTGCCACCACGCGTAGCGCCTCCAGGTAGCTGGTCCCTGCCGTCTTGAGATGCGCCAGCCCGCGCGTTTGCCGGGCAACGATGGGATAGATGCTGAACTTGTCCGACCCAGAGTGGATGCTGAGCTTGTACGGCCCCAGGGCGCGGGCAATAGCGGCGTGCTTGGAGAGCTGCGCCTCAAACTCAGCCAGAGCCTGCCCTGAGTCCATCGAAGGGCCTCGTCCTGAGCTTGCCGAAGGGTCGCCGATGTAATCCACACCTTTTTCGAAGCGGCCGATGTAGCGCGGGGCCAGGCTCACCCATTGCACGCCCAGCCGTCTGAGTTCACTGGCGATGCAAAAGTGCTCCTCAACCGAGGTCGGCGTCTCAGTCTCGTCCACCGACATCTCCAGCTCAAAGTCCTCGGTTTGGGCGGCCAGGTGGCGGTACATGCGGACAGTGTGAGCAATAGCCCGGCCATATTTGGCGGCCGCCCGCGTCAGCGTGGCCTGGTCAAACTCCAGGGCGAAGCTCTCGACCTCAAAACGCCGGTTTAGGTAGCGGGCATGTAGCCCATCCGGTGTATCCTCTAGCTCGTCCCAAGGCAGCACGTGAACCTTGTCCTTCAGCACCTCCAGGGAAGCGGTGTGGGCTTCGTTGTCCACGTGGTCGCCGGGGTCAATGGTGAAGAAGGTGTACCCGGCCGCCACGCACAGGTCAATGTCCTCGGTCGTCTTGAGGTGATCGGCGTCCGCGCCCCACGGCTCGCACCAACCCTCTTGAAAGATGCCCCACAGGGCGTCGTCCATCACCTGCTGGGGAGTGCGGCCGGTGCGGGCGTTCTCGCGCATGGATTGCTGGGCGAATATCGGCGCGATGCCGCTGAACTGGCGAACCGCCCGTACGTGACCCGGCGTCGCCAGCCCCAACCGGTCGCCACAACCAGCCGAGGTTTGCAGTCCCAGGGGTTGTGGCCGGAGCCAGAGGAGTTTCTCACGCAGGGCGGCTGCATTGGCTGTCGTCAGTGGGCACAGAGTAACACTGCCCTGTTGTTTTCCTTCAAAGCCGGCCGCATTGCCCAGGATGCCCAATTGCTTCTGCCCGGCGTCGTGAGCCAAGAAGTAGGTTGCATCGTCAGTTTCCGTGACCGAATTTGGGTATGCGGTCAGCCCGGTCAGTTGTTTCAGATTCATGCCTCAATCTCCAAACTTATAAGCGCTTTTTGCCAGCCGATAGGCCGTGTCCACGATCATCTCGCGGGCGTCGTCCATGTCCACGATGCCCCGCACCACCAGGCCAGCGATCCAGTTGCTGGCCACACGCCGCCACAAATCGTGTCGTGCGGGGATGGAAGGAAAAGAGCGCGTGTCATCGTTGAATCCGACGGTGTTGTAGAGTCCGGCAGTCTCAATGACCTGCTCGAAGTAACGTTTCATGCCATTGATGCTGTCGTGGAACCACCAGGGCGGACCGAGTTTCATGGCTGGATAGTGCCCCGCCAAGGGGGCCAGCTCGCGGGAGTAGGTGGACTCGTCCAGGGTCAAGACAATGAAGGTCAGTCGGGGATCATTGCCATACTTGTTCAGCAACGGGCGCAGATTGTGGGTGAACTCGGCGTGTTCCGGAATGTCGCACCCACTGTCAGGGCCAAAGTGGTTGAAAACAAGCTGATTGTGATTGCGCACCGATCCCACGTGAAACTGCACCACCAAGCCATCCTCAATGCTCATGCGCGCGCTCTCCATGAGCATGTGGGCGGTGAAGCGATGGGCGTCGTCGGGCGTGGCCTGGCCTCGCAGAGCACACTGAAAGATAGCGTCGGCCTCCTTGGGGCTTAGTTCTGCCGTGTACGCCGACTGAGCACCGTGATCGGTCGCCGTGGCCCCCATGCCCTTGAAAAAGGCCCGTCGCTCCTCCAGGGCCTGGATAAAGGTCGGGTACGAGTGGACAGCGATGCCGCTGACCTCGCTCAAAGCATCCATGTTTTCACACCAACCCGGCGTCAGCAGGTTGACCACCGCATCGGGCCGAAAGGCGGGCCGGATGTCCCCGCTCCAGTCGGAATCGCGGATGGCCTGATGGTAAGGCAGCAGGTCGGTGGCGGCGTCGGTAGTGCATAGCACCTCGATGTTGAACCGCTCGAACAGGGCGCGGGGGCGGAATTCGGGAAGGGCCAGCTTGGCCTCTATCTGGTCGTAGATAGCCTGAGCCGTCTCGCCGGTCAGTTTCTCCTCGACGCCGAAAACGACGTGGAGTTCGTGGGCCAGCCAGGCGCCACTGGGCGTGCCGCGAAAGAGGTAAGAGTTGTCGGCGAAAACCTGCCAGATCTGGCGATGATCCTGCTCCACCGGGACGTCATCGGCACGAGGAATTCCCAGTGACTCCAGTGGAATGCCCTGAGAATAAAGCATGCGGAAGACGTAATGATCCGGGATGATCAGCAACTCGGCCGGTGTGCCGAAGGTGGCGTTCTCGTCGGCAAAGAGCCGGGGGTCCACGTGTCCGTGCGGGCTAATGATGGGCAGGTCGGCCACCGACTCGTACAGCTCCCTCGCGATGTGCCGCTGCGTCGGGTCGGGGTCAAAGTATCGGTCTGGGGGTAAATGCCACTTAGGGTGTGTCATGGTTCTGTCTCCTGTTCTGAGTGCATTTACAGTAGTGTGATGTCCAGTCCCATGAGACGAGTGATGTTGCCGGCCATGATCATCTGCTTTCCTTCCAGGGTGACCTCGCCTCCCAGCAGGGCATGATACTTGGCCACTTCGACGTGCATCAGCTCAAAGGGGGTGTCGCTGCCGAAGCAGACCCGATGAGCCCCCAGGGTTTTGACCGCCTTGAGCACGGCCACGGCCCGCACCGCGCTGCCGATCAACGTCAGGTTGGGGCATTCTTGCGCCATCTCGATGGCGGCGTTTGACAGGTCGTGGTGGGCCACGCCCCCCATGTGCACCATCAGGATCTGGACTTCCGGGAACATCCTGGCGATCTTGGCCACCCGGAAGGGATGGGTAGTCTCGTAGGCATCGCTGCCGACGTGGAAGGCCAGCAGCTTGCCGGTCTTGGCGATCTCCTCGACGATGGGCAGGGAGATGTCGGGATGGTCTATGTAGAAGCTGTTCTGCGCGCCATTGAGCTTGACGCCGTAGAAGCCATAGTCATAGATGCAGCGTCTCACCGCGTCCTTTGCTCTGTCCAGGCCCAGGCGGGGATCCGCCCAGCCGAAGCCCAGGATGCGGTCCGGATGTTGCTGCATCGCCTGGTGCACGTAGGCATTGGACTCAGCGATCTCACGCATGTAGGGCGGCCGCAGCCAAGTCAGCGCTTTGTCCACGCCAGCGCGGTCCATGCAGCGCAGCAGTTCGTCGTATGTGATGGCCATGGCATCTTCGCCCGTAGGCGAGATATGAGTATCCGCGTCTATGATCATGAGCTCCCCCCTTATGGCTCGACCAGGTAGAGGTTCACCCGCCCGCCAACGTCTGAGGCATACAGGATTCGGCTGCCATCCCAACTCCAGGTGGGGTGGCAATGGCTGGATTGGGTGTGCCACGAGGTTTTGTGGTGGCAGAGCATCTCAAGCTTGGCCTCGTCACCGGAGATGTCAACGAGCACCAGGTCGTCCACGTCGTCGCCGACCAGGACGGTGTTGTCCGGGTTGGCGTGGTAGTGATTGCAGTAGTAGGGCATGTCAATCCGCCTGACCACGTTCCCGTGCCGGTCGGCCAGCCCGACGAAGGGGATCATGGTGATCTCTTTAACCGCCACATCCGTGGCCACAGCCTGAGTCCGGTCCGAGGTGATCGTGCCGTCGTGGCCGGGACCGCGGTCGTCGAAAAAGATGTAGCCGTCTTGGGTCCAGAACTCGTGTCCGACGGAGTCGTGCTCCTGTTGGCGGAAGCAGGGCCGGGCCTCACGCGAGACGAAGTCGAGCAGCCAGATGCGTTGCGTGACCAGGTGCCACGGTCCCTCGTGGCAGAAAGTCGCCAGGGTAGGATCGTCGGGACAGAACTGGAAGTGGCTCACCCAATGGGTATCCTTGAAGACGTCGAACCAGCCAGAGCCGTCGAGATAGGCCAGGGTGATACGTCCATCTTTGACCAGGTAGTAATGCTCCTTGAAGCCAGCGTAGTTGGGCCCGCGAGGCACATCCACCTTCTCGTTACGGTAGAAGGCAACGTACCGTCGGTTGGCACTGATCGAGGGGGTGCCCACTCTGAAATTGCCTGTCTCTTTGTAGATGGTGGAGATCTCGCCGCTTTCCGTATCGAGTTTCTTGATTCTGTTTCCCGTGGCATAGACGACGAGGCGGCTATCCGGCGTCTTGGTCACGTTACCTATGGACGTCGTCTCGTCGGTCAGTTGCACGATCTCACCCGTTTCGAGATCCATGCGGAACAGGTTGTAGAGTGGATCTTCGTGCGGTGCTTTGTCCTCACCGGAGGCTCGGTCGGAGCGGAAGATGATCTCGTTCTTGTGCGCATCGAACGAGTTCTCGGTGAAATAGAGGTGTACGTTGTTGCCGATGGACGTCAACTGCTTAATGGCCTGCCCGGTCTTTTCGTCCTTGAACTCACGGATTTCTGAGGGCCATTTTGGGCCGATCATTTCGATTATTCTCCTAATCCGGACGAGCCGGACCCAAACAGGGATAATTGAACCACGAAGGCACAAAGCCACCAAGAAAACCAAAAGAATAACCTTCGTGCCTTTGGGTCTTCATGGTTGATTTTCTTGCCCAAACCCTACCGGGCCAACCAGCCTCCATCCACCGGCACAATTGCGCCGTGCATGTAGTTCGAGGCGGCCGAGGCCAGGAACACCGCTACTCCTTTCAACTCGGCCGGCTGTCCCCACCGCCCCACTGGGATACGGGCCAGGATAGCCTGGTTCCGTTGTGGATCGGCGCGCAAGGGAGCCGTGTTGTCGGTGGCTATGTAGCCCGGCGCGATGGCGTTGACGTTGATGCCCTTGGCCGCCCATTCGTTGGCCAGCGCGCGGGTCAGCCCGGCCACCCCGCTTTTGGCCGCTGTGTATGACGGAATCAGGATCCCTCCTTGGAACGAGAGCATGGAGGCAATGCTGATGATCTTACCGCCCCCTTGTTGGGCCATCACCCGCGCCGCCGCCTGGGAAAGGAAGAACAACGCCTTCAGGTTCACCTGGATCACGTCGTCCCAGTCCTGCTCGCTGAACTCCAGCGCGGGTGCCCGAAGAATGATGCCGGCGTTGTTGATCAGGATGTCCAGCCGGCCCAGCTCACGAACCACCTGATCCACCACTTCGTTCAGCTTGGCGACGGTGGCCTCCTGCAAGTCGCACTGTACCGCCAGAAAGCGCCTGCCCAGCGCTTCTACCTGGGCTTGCGTCTCCTGGTAGTTGGTTCGATACAGGCCGGCGATGTCCGCGCCCGCCTCCGCCAGGCCCAAGGCCATGGCCTGTCCCAAGCCCCGGCCCACACCGGTGACCAGGGCGACCTTTCCGTCCAGTCGAAACAAGTCTAGTACGCTCATCTCAATGCCCCAATTCTCTCAACATCGGCACGGTGCGGCCCACCCAGCCCAGCGTGGGATCGTCCACTGTCGCCTGAACCCGGTGCTCGCCAGCCAGGAGCCAGAGATAGTACGTCATATACCCTGGCGCGCTGACGACCGTGTGGTAGCCGATGGGGGCCATCATGATGGTGTTGTCCCGTACCGTGAAGTTCTCCTCTTCGCCCTGGTCGTTGTAGTAATGACAGATGCCAAAGCCGTCCACAGGAGTCACCTTGAAGAAATACATCTCCTCGTGGAAGGCCTCGCGGGGCAGGTCGTCCACCTCGTGCTTGTGCGGGGGATAGGTGCTCCAGTTGCCGCTGGGGGTGAAGGTCTCGCCCACGATGAGCCGACGGGCAGGCCGGTCGGGTTGAGCGGCCTGGGTGAGGATCTGGTAGAAATAGCGCTTGAAGTTGGCCACGCCCCACACACCATTTGCCACTCGCTCCGGGGGGATGACGTAGGGCTCTGCTTCCAGGTCGCTCGGCGCGCTGGTCAGGGCGATCTGCACTGGCCCATCCGCGGTGACGGTATACTCGACGCCGGCGGGCAGGTAGACCGAATGTGGCTTCCCGGCAAAGACGTTGGGCCGCCCGCCGACCTTGTCGAACCGCTTGCCGGCGACCTCGAAGGTGGCCTTGCCGCCCAGGATCACGGCCAGCACCTCGCGGTCGCCCGTGCTGCCCGAATAGTGCTCCCCCGCGGGTAGTACCAGCAGACCAAAGCCCAGCAGTCGGCACGGGTTATGGGGAAGGGTATTCAGCCCCTGTTCGGTTTCCAAAGATGCAAAGTATTTCATTTTTCGCCTCCTCGTATAGTATGTTTGGTGGGAGCGCCAGCCGACGCGCTTGCGGAGCCTGCCAGGGTCGCCTCGCAAAGGGCCATCAAGGCCAATCCCTGGGTGAACGGCGTGACGGCGAGAGGTACATCGTTATACTCCGCTACACTTTCCTTTATGGCTGTACCCGACGATCCTCCCAGCACATTTCCTTCGTCGTCAATCTTGGCTACAAGAGCCTGTATCGCCTTTTGAGCCATTTCCTTATACTTATCGTCTATCAGCCCCAACCTGATTCCTTTTAGCGCTCCAGCAGCAACCCCAGCCGTGACGGACGTTTCTGGATAAGTGTCGTGATGATCGAGGACAGTTCTCCAATAACCGTTGGAATCCTGATGTTCCTCCAAAGCTGCCATCTGGTTGTTGAGCTTTCCAAGGTGCGCCGTCCTTTCTGGAGCATCCAAGGGTATGCTTTCCAGCATCTCAATCGCACTGATGATTATCCAGGCATTTCCTCTCCCCCACTTGACCCCCATGGGCTTTTTCGCGATATCATCCCACCCGTGGTAGAACAGGCCGTCCTTTTCGTCGTACAAGCTATTGATATGGAGGACACGCTGCTTGGCGGCTTCCTCCAGATGGGCCCGGCTATTCAGGTACAGGCCTCGTTGGGTCAGATAGACAATGCTCATGAACAACGTGTCGGCCCACACCTGACCAACAAAGTCCTTGCCGATCACCGTGTGGGCAATTGCGCCGCTGGGAGTCCGCGGGGCCTGGTTCAAGATGTAGTCATCGAATGTCTTGCACAGGGTTTCGTACCTTTCCTCAGGGTAAAGCTGGTAAAGTCTCAAGACCGTGGTCAAAGGCGCGCAGGTGTTGACGCACACCGCTTGAATCCCGGTCTCTATTCTCTGATCAATCCACTGCTTGATTCTCAGGATGTGGGCATCATTCTCCAAGAGCTCATGGGCTTTCCATAATCCATAGAAAGCCACCCCCATGTACCAATCCCAGTTATACCATCTCCAGGCGTCGCTAACCCTGTCCAAGTCGTCTTGGCGGTAACGAAAGGCCAGATCCAGAGTCCGCTCGGAAACCTTTTTCAAGATCTTCCTGGTATCAGTTGCCATTTGCTCGTCTCCTTTCAAAGCAACCCACGCTTAGCCGTTACTCGCCTGTGCCAGTGGTCTCCCTCTTGGGTGTTGCTGCTATGTCATTGGAGCGACCGTAGGGAGCGAAGCAATCCCCTCCGTCGCAAGCTGGAGATTGCTTCGTTGCTTCGCTCCTACTCAGAAACTTGATGCGGTAAAAAGAGGCAAATGAATGGGTTTTGTAAGGTCGTCTTCGTGCGCAGGGCGCGTTGAACTAACCTAGCGAAAATTGCTTTTCCGCAGGTCAAGGGAGATAATT
>JBAWAP010000041.1:0-11077 GCA_049589355.1 Anaerolineae bacterium | reverse complement strand
GTACCGTCGAGGAAGAAGTAGTAAGTCCTATTCTCGGAGTCAGCTTGAGCAGGAAAAGAGAAGCGACACGGATCGTTGTGTTTCAAGTTGGATGTATCAACAGTAAGGATGACGATATCTGTTTCATCCTGGGGATCGGAGCGAAGGTGAAAAGTCAGATTGCGCGGAGTGTCAGTGGGCAAGCCATCATCAGGATAGACGACCAAAAGCAGCTCAACAGCCGAGAGCCGGGGGTAATGAGAAACGAAAGTCTGCCCCACAGTTTGCGAACCAGCAATCACCGGGGCAGCCTTGTCTAGTCTCTCTTGAATATTGTCCGTCTCAATGGTAGAAACAGTACAACCGCTACTGAGAGCTGCCAAACCGAGGAGCAATGCTAGTATGAGCTTTTTGTTCAGCATCTGTGGTGGGGTCAGCAATCCGGCAGCCTACACCTACCCGCTGGGATAGGGAGTGGCTGGCGCTGGTGTAGGCGGTAGCACCGGATAGGGAGTCGCCGGCCCTGATGTAGGCGTGGGCAGCACTGGATAAGGCTCACCTGGCACTGGTGTAGCCGTGGGTGGTGCTGGCATCGCTGGCTCAGTAGCGGTGGGCACTGGCGTAGGTGTCGGCTCTGGCGGTTTCTTGCAACCAGCCAACAGCCCAGTAATCACAAGCAAACAGAAAAGAATCCTCAGTAATCTCATCTTGCCTCCTCCGTCGTGGATGACAGAGGCAATTTTAGTCTAAGTTGGCGGTAATGTCAAACCCACTGGGGCATGGAGAAGGAGCACCGGTTTTAGGAACAAGGTAAGTGCAGAAACTCGCCTGACGGCGAGCTCGCTTTCCTCCCCCTAGCAAGCTAGAGGGCATCCAGCGGGGAGTTAGTGATAGCCCTACGCGCTGGCCCGCAGGCGATAGCCCACGCCGGGTTCGGTCAGGATGTGACGTGGGCGAGCCGGGTCCGGCTCAATCTTACGCCGCAAGTTGCTGATGTTCACCCGCAGTATGTGTGTCTCTTGCTCGTAACCTATTCCCCAGACCTCGCGCAATAGTTGGCGATGCGTCAGTACTTTGCCCGCGTGAATCACCAGCACACGAAGCAAATCATACTCCGTCGGTGTCAGTTGCACTTCACGTCCGGCCACCGTCACCACGCGCCGCACCAAATCCACTGTGAGGTCGCTGCTGGTAAAGACCGGCTCGGTGCCGGATTGACCCGTGTGCCGCAAAGCCACCCGTATCCGTGCCAGCAGTTCCCCTGTACCAAAGGGCTTGGTCAAATAGTCGTCCGCGCCTGCATCCAGCGCGGTGATCTTGTCGGCTTCTTGCCCGCGTACGGAGAGAATGATGATCGGGATGTGCGTCCACTCTCGCAGCAGACGTGTGACTTCGGTTCCATCGAGGTCGGGCAGACCCAAATCCAGGATGATTAGGTCGGGCCGGTCGGCGACGACTGCCGACAGCGCCGCCTGGCCGTTATCTGCCTCGAAGACGACGTACCCGTGCGCCGAAAGCGATACACGCAGAAAACGCCGGATGGCTGGTTCGTCGTCCACGATGAGCACACGTGCGCCGGTCTCACTCATTCGGCTACCTCGCTGGAAGCGTGCAGGGGCAGAGTAACTGTAACAACCGTTCCGCCGCCATCGCGGTTGTTTGCCCAGATACGCCCGCCGTGTGCTTCCACAATCCCTTTACAGATGGACAGCCCCAGCCCGGTTCCGGTAACCTGGCCGGGCTGTTGAACACGGTAGAATTTATCAAACACGCGCTCCAGGTCGTCCGAGGGAATGCCCACGCCGCGGTCGGCAACCTGTATGTGCGCACCCGCGCCGTCCACATGCGCGCGCACCTCTATCGGCGTCCCCGGCGGCGAATACTTGAGCGCATTATCCAGCAAGTTCACCAGCACCTGGGCCATCAAGACGAAATCCATCGGCACGAGCGGCAGGTCAGATGGCACGTCCACCGTCAGCGGACGGCTGCGCAGCCAGTCGTCCAGTGACTCCAATGCCGTCCCGATCACATCCTGTACGTCGCATGGCTCACGTGCCACCTTGAGTGCGCCAGCCTCGATGCGCGTCATGTCGAGCAGGTTACCCACGAGCCGGTTGAGCCGCTCGGCCTCCTCACGGGCATTTTCCACCAGGCTGTGGCGCGTGGCTTCGTCCAGTTCGACATCATCCTCTTGCAGGCTGCTGAGCGCGCCCGTAATCGAAACCAGCGGCGTGCGCAGGTCATGCGAGATCGAGTTGAGCAGCGCGGTTTGAAGCTTTTCGGTAGCTTGCAGCACTTCAGCTTGTCGAGCTTGCTCGGCCAGTTGCGCCCGCTCGATGGCCAGGGCAGCCTGGCTGGCAAAGGCCTCCAGCAAGTGGAGTTGATCGGGACTGAGGCGACTGTTCGGGTCAGACGGTTTCACTCCCAACACGCCCACCGCACCGCGAGCCGTCTTGAGCGGGAGATAGTGCACGCTGGCCGCTGGGAGCGTGTCCGTCCCGCGTCCGGCAGGCTGGCCATGCTGAAATGCCCAGGCCGCGACGGCCAACTCGTTCTCGTTCAGGGTGAAGCCAGGGCTGAGGGCGCGTGGCTCGACGGTGTGGCGCGAGGCGTCCGGCAGCAGGACGACCACTTCGCGGCTAAAGGTCTGGCTGACATGCGTGAGAACATTCTGCGTGATCGTGTCCAGGTCAACGGCCACCGCCAGGTCGCGGCTGAGGGCATACAACTCGGCGGTTTGCGTTTCGCGGCGCTCGGCGGCTACTGCCTGCTCGCGGGTGCGCGCAGTCAGGCTGCTGATGACCAGTCCCACGACCAGCAGCGCGGCGAGTGTCAGCAGATATTGCGTGTCCGACACAGCCATCGTCAGGCGCGGCGGCACGAAAAAGAAGTCGAACGCCAACACGCTCAAGATAGCCGCCAGGAGCGATGGCCCGCGCCCCAGGTAAATGGCAGCGACGACTACCACGAGCAAATAAATCATCACCAGGTTCGCGGGAGCAAGGAGCGGGTGCACCAGCGCACCCAACAAGGTACCCGCTCCGACCAGGAGCACGCCGTACACATACCGCAGCCACGCACGGTGCGACTGCCACGCTGCGGCCTCCGGCGGCACGCTTCGCTTCACGTCCGGTATTCCACTGATGACGTACACATCAATCGGCCCGCCTTCGCGGACAATCTGATCCACCACTGAACCCCGCAGCAGCTCGTACCAACGTGGGCGGATCGGTCTGCCCACGATGATTTTGGTGACGTTGCGTTTGCGAGCATAGTTGAGCGTGGCTTCTGCGATGGAGCGGCCCGGCAACGTGACCGCCTTGCCCCCCAGTTCTTCGGCCAAGTGGAGCGTGCGTGAAATGCGCTCCTTTTCGGCTTGTGACAGCCGGGCGTGCTCGTGGGTTTCCACGTAGACGGCAAACCATTCGGCATCCAGAACTTCGGCCAGGCGGCGCGCGGCGCGCACCAATCGCTCTGCCAGTGGACTGGCGCTGACACACACCAGCAGCCTCTCCTTGGCCGGCCAGGGGCCGGGGATGGCGCGAGCCTGCATATAGGCCCGCATCTGGTCGTCCACCCGCTCGGCGGCGCGGCGCATGGTCAGTTCGCGCAAAGCGGTGAGATTGCCTGGGCGGAAGAATTTTTTGATGGCGCGCGCTGCCTGGTCAAGGACATAGACCTTGCCCTCTTGGAGGCGTTGCAGCAACTCGTCAGGGGGCAGGTCAACCAGCTCAATTTCCGTGGCTTCGTCAATCACCCGGTCGGGGATGGTCTCGCGAACGGTGACGCCGGTGATTTGAGCCACCACGTCATTCAGGCTTTCGAGGTGCTGGACGTTAAGTGTGGTGTACACATCAATTCCGGCGGCCAAAAGCTCTTCGACGTCTTGATAGCGTTTAGGATGACGGGAGCCGGGCGCATTGGTGTGGGCCAGCTCATCCACCAGCGCCAGTTGCGGGCGGCGGGCCAACACCGCGTCCACGTCCATCTCAGGCAGGACGATGCCACGGTACTCGACCTGACGGCGCGGGATGATCTCCAGGTCTTGAAGCATCACCTCGGTCTCGGCCCGGCCGTGCGTCTCGACGTAGGCCGCTACCAGGTCTATACCTTCCTCTTTGCGCTGGTGGGCGGCTTCGAGCATGGCGTAGGTCTTGCCCACGCCAGCGGCATAGCCCAGGAAAATCTTGAGCTTGCCACGAGATTGCTGCTGTTCTTCGGCTTGGATGCGCGCGAGTAATTCGTCAGGATCGGGACGCTGATGTTCTTCTGCCATGCTTCCTATTGTACACCATTCAGCGATCCAGCGCCAAATTGAGCTTGAGCACGTTCACGCGCGGCTCACCCAGGATTCCAAACTGGCGACCCTCGGTAAATTGCATGACTAGTGACCGAACCTGATCCTCGCTCAAGCCGCGCGCACGCGCCACGCGCGGAACCTGGTAGAGCGCCGCAGCGACGCTGATGTGCGGGTCAAGCCCACTGCCCGAGGCGGTCACCAAGTCCACCGGGATGGGCGCGGTGTTGCCGGGGTCAGCGGCGCGGAGTGCATCAATGCGGGCCTGCACCGCTTTGACCAAGTTGGCGTTCAGCGGGCCGAGGTTGGAGCCGGCCGAGGCTGCTGCGTTGTACGGGAACGGTAAAGTCGCTGACGGGCGGCTCCCAAAATATTTCGGATCGTCAAAGGGCTGCCCGATCAGTTCGGAGCCGAGGGCCTGTCCATTCCTGACCATCAAGCTGCCATTGGCTTGACGCGGGAAGAAAACTTGCGCCAGTCCCGTCACTGCCAGCGGATAGAGCACGCCGGTGATCAATGTGAACAGGGCAAGCGAGACGATAGCCGGTCTGAGTTGAGTACGCATGTCTCCCCTCTATCTCGCGCTCGCATTGGCGAGTGTGTTCACGCGCGCCTCGGCCTCGGCCAACCGCGCGCGTTCGAGCGCCAGCGCAGCCTGCGTAGTAAAGTTCTGGAGCAAGCGGCTGTCTTCCGGCGGCAACCAGCCGTGGCCACGCCACAAACGGATTTCACCCACCAACCCTGGCGCAGCCAGGATCGGCAGCACTCGATCGGGCTTGCCGTTTGCCACGCCATCCAGCGGCGCTTGGACGATCATCGGCGAAGATTGGCTTCCGGGCTGCTGAACGAGCACCTCCACGAGCGCGGCCTGAAACATTTGCTGAAGATGCCTGGCCAGGGCATGAACGACAGCGTCCTGAGTGCGCAGACCAGCCAGAGCCGTGCTCAGCTCGTACATAAAGATGGCGTCACGCTCGCTGGCCTGCGCCTTGGACAGGCTAGACTGGATGCGGCCCACCACCACAATGGCCACGGCCAGAAAGATCACCAGCACCAGCCAGCCCTCCAGTCTCCCAACCGCGAACGTGTAAAAAGGCGAGATGAAAAAGAAGTCAAACGTCAGGGCTGCCGCCAGTGCCGCGCATATACCCGGCACCTGCCCCCACTGGCTGGCGATCCACCCGACCGGAACCAGATACAGCAAGGCAATGACGGCTTCGCCGAGCGTGTCACGCCCGATCAGCACCAGAGGAACCGTGGTGGCTGCCACCGCCAACACAGCCAGCAGGCATTTGGAAAGCAGTTCAGGTGAGAACGATAAGTGGATTTTCTTCATTGGATGCCTCCTTCGAATGTTCTGTCTCGACGCCTGATTTGTCTAAACCATATGCAGCGCCACCAGGAGCAGGTCAATCAACTTGATCCCGATGAATGGCGCGACGAGCCCGCCCAGGCCATAGATGAACAGGTTATCGCGCAAAAGCTGCGCCGCACCGACCGGACGATAAGGTACACCGCGCAGCGCCAGCGGGATGAGCGCCACGATGATCAGTGCATTGAAGATCACCGCCGAAAGAATGGCGCTTTGCGGCGTCGCCAGCCGCATCAAGTTCAGCGCGCCGAGCGCCGGATAGGTGGACGCAAACGCCGCCGGGATGATAGCAAAATACTTAGACACGTCGTTGGCGATGCTGAACGTCGTCAGCGCGCCGCGCGTCGTCAGCAGTTGCTTGCCGATCTCGACGATCTCGATCAGCTTGGTCGGGTTGCTGTCCAGGTCAATCATGTTGGCCGCTTCACGCGCCGGCTGCGTGCCGGTGTTCATTGCCACGGCCACGTCGGCCTGGGCCAGCGCGGGCGCGTCGTTCGTGCCGTCGCCCGTCATCGCCACCAGCCGCCCGCCCGATTGATATTCGCGGATGAGCTTGAGCTTGGCTTCGGGCGTGGCCTGCGCCAGAAAATCGTCCATGCCGGCTTCGGCGGCAATCGCGGCGGCGGTGAGCGGGTTGTCGCCCGTGATCATCACCGTCTTGATGCCCATGCGCCGCAGGTGTGCAAATCGCTCCCTGATGCCGCCCTTGACCACATCCTTCAGATGAATCACACCGACCGCTTGTCCATTGCGCGCCACGGCCAGCGGTGTTCCACCCGAGCGGGCGATCCGCTCGACGATAGCCTTCACCTCCACCGGCACGGACTGGCCCTGGCTTTCTACGTACGCCGTGATCGCGTCGGGTGCGCCCTTGCGAATGCTCACCCCCCCTTCCTCCCCCCCGCTTGCGGGGGGGACAGAGGGAGGGATGTCCACGCCGCTCATCCGCGTCTGCGCGGTGAAGGGGATAAAGCGCATGTGCGGTTGCGCGCCGAGGGTCCGACCGCGCAGGCCATATCGCTCTTTCGCCAGCACCACGATACTCCGGCCCTCGGGCGTCTCGTCGGCCAGCGAGGCCAGTTGAGCTGCTTCCGCTAAAGCCTTGGCGTCCGTTTTGCCGACCGGGATGAACTCAACAGCCTGCCGGTTGCCCAGCGTGATCGTGCCGGTCTTGTCGAGCAGCAGCACGTCTACGTCGCCTGCGGCCTCCACCGCGCGACCCGACAGGGCGATCACGTTGCGCTGAATCAGCCGATCCATACCCGCGATACCGATGGCCGAGAGCAGGCCGCCGATGGTCGTCGGGATCAGGCAGACCAGCAATGCAATCAGCACCGTGATAGTGATGGGTACACCCTGCCCAGCGGTCTCGACACCATACAGCGAGTAGGGCAACAAGGTCGCGCACACGATCAGGAAGATGATGGTGAATCCAGCGAGCAGAATATTGAGGGCAATCTCGTTGGGAGTCTTCTGGCGCTTGGCGCCCTCGACCAGGTTGATCATGCGGTCGAGGAATCCCTCGCCGGGGTTGGCCGTCACGCGGATGATCAGCCAATCGGACAGGAGGCGGGTACCGCCCGTTACGGCGCTCCGGTCCCCGCCGGCTTCGCGGATGACCGGCGCGCTCTCGCCGGTGACGGCACTCTCATCCACTGAAGCGATGCCCTCAATCACTTCGCCGTCCACCGGGATGATGTCGCCCGCTTCCACCAGCACCACATCGCCCTGTCGCAATGCGGTGGACGCAACCATCTCTGTCGGCGCGTCGCGTTTCGGCTGGCGCAGTCTCTTAGCTTGTGTTTCGCGTCGCGTGCGGCGCAGGGCTTCAGCCTGCGCCTTGCCGTGCCCTTCGGCCAGGGCCTCAGAAAAGTTGGCAAACAGCACGGTGAACCACAGCCACAGCGCCACCGCACCGATGAAACCAGCCGGGGCTTCGCCGTGGCCGAGCAAGGCTTGCACCCACAACGCGGTGGCCAGCACGCTCCCGATCTCGACCACGAACATGACCGGGTTGCGCACCATCCAGCGTGGATCGAGTTTGATAAAGGCATCCACGCCCGCGCGACGGTGCAACCCGCGGCGCAGGTCGGATTGTTTTCTGAGTTGAGCTGTCATAGCAGATCATGCTCCCAGCATCAGGTGTTCGACAATCGGCCCCAACGCCAGCGCCGGCAGGAAGCCAAGTGCGCCCACAATGATGACGACCGCGATCAGCCACGCGATGAAGAGTGGTGTGTGCGTAGGCAGAGTCCCTGCGCCTGCAGGGACTTTCTTCTTGCGCACCAACGACCCGGCAATAGCCAGCGCCGGGATCGCCAGCCAATAGCGCGCGAAGAACATGGCGACGCCGAGCGCGGTGTTGTAGAACGGCGTGTTTGCGCCCAGCCCGGCAAAGGCACTGCCGTTGTTGTTGCCCGCCGATGAAAAGGCATACAGCACTTCGCTTAAGCCATGCGGGCCGGGGTTATACACGGTGGCTTTGCCTCCGGGAGAGACGACCGCTACGGCAGTTCCAACCAACACGAGCAGTACCGGAATCAGGATCATGAGCGAAGCCATCTTCATCTCATAGGCTTCGATCTTCTTGCCCAGGTATTCCGGCGTGCGCCCGACCATCAGCCCGGCGACGAATACCGCCACGATGACGAAGGCCAACATGCCATACAGACCGGAACCGACGCCGCCATAGATGATCTCGCCTAACTGCATCATCCACATTGGCACCAGCCCACCGAGCGGCATATACGAGTCATGCATTGAGTCGACCGAACCGTTAGAGGCAGCGGTGGTGGCCGTGGCCCACAGGGCCGAGTTGGCGACGCCGAAGCGCACCTCCTTGCCTTCCATATTCCCGCCCGGATTCACGTCGCTCTGTATTTGGTCCACACCCATTGCCGTGAAAGCAGGATTGCTGCTTTGCTCCGCCCATACCGCAACGGCCAGTAATGCCACAAAGATGATCGTCATGGCTGTCAGAATGGCCCAACCCTGGCGGGTATCGCCCACCATCTTGCCGAAGGTGTAGCACAGCGCGGCTGGAATGAGCAAGATGGCTAACATCTCCAGCAAATTTGTGAGCGGCGTTGGGTTCTCGAACGGATGAGCCGAGTTCACGCCAAAGAACCCGCCGCCATTCGTGCCGAGCTGCTTGATAGCGATTTGCGAGGCCGCCGGGCCCAGCGCCAGCGTTTGCTGTGTCACCGTCTGGTTGTTGGCATCAGTTGTCGGTTGGAGCAGTGGCACAGTTTGATAAGGGCTAAACGTCTGCACCACGCCCTGCGAGACCAGCGCAATCGCCAGGAGGAGCGAAAGCGGTAGCAGGATATACAGCACACTGCGGGTCAGGTCAACCCAAAAGTTGCCGATCCCCCCCTCTGTCCCCCCCGCTTGCGGGGGGATGAAAGGGGGGGACGACGCGCCAGCCCACGCACCAGCGTCGCCAGCACCGCCATGCCCGTGGCCGCCGAGACAAAATTCTGCACGGTCAGCCCGAGCGTCTGCGTGAGGTAGCTCATCGTCACCTCGCCGCTGTAGCTTTGCCAGTTGGTGTTCGTAGCAAAGCTGACGGCGGTGTTGAATGCCGTGTCGGGCGCGACGGCTCCAAACCCTTGTGGATTGAGCAGCAGTGCGCCTTGCAGCCGCTGCAGAACATAGACGACCAACAGGCCCAGCGCGTTGAACATCAGCAAGGCGATGGTGTAGGTTCTCCAGTCCATCTCGTCCCCCACGCGCACGCCGCTGGCGCGATAGATGAACTGCTCGATAGGCCGCAGCAACGGATCGAGGAACGTCCGCTCGCCCTGGTAGACGCGGGCCATGAATGTGCCCAGCGGCTTGACGAGCAGCAACACGAGGAAGAAGAACAATCCGATTTGAAGCCAGCCAAACGTTGTCATCCGAACCACTCCGGTTTCACCAGCGCGACAAACAGGTACACTAGCAGGCCCAGCGCGATCAGGCCGGCGACGAGATACAGTGGGGCCATGTCAGTCCTCCATCAATCGCTGGCAAACGGCGATTAGTCCCAGGCTGGCGGCAAAGAACGCCAGCACCAGGCCGACGAAAACAAAGTCATTCATTAGATGCCTCTACAGCGTTCTATCCTGGTGAAATTATACCACAGAGTGCGTCAATCAGGGGACAAGAAAACGAGGCGTGAGGTCAAGAAAGTGTCAAGAGGTACGGCTTATCCCATTTCTAAAACCGATGTTCCTGGGGCATTGAGAAAGAGCCGCTTGGAAGAGTTTTGAGGCACGATAATGTTTAAACTCTGGGGCACGATTTCGAATTCCATGGGGGTGGTGCCGACGGGGTCTCCATCCACCTGGACAGGTAAGGGGGTAGCAGTGCTAATGCTTACCCTCTTACATTGATAATACTCGACCTGGGGATCGCGGAGGTGGCGACGGGCAAATACCCTGACGGCGTGATGGACGGTCGAGGCAAGGTTGACCCCTTTGAAAATGCAAACGTCTAGCAACCCATCGTCAAGATAAGCCTCGGCTGCGACTCGCACCAGCTTGGCATAGAGTTGAGCGTTGCTTACAATGACCAACATGGACCGAGTGTTTATCCTGTGGCCGTCTATTATCACCCTCGTCCGGGTGCCCCGAAAATCCTTGGCCACCAGGACTGCGGCCACAGCATAAGCCAGGGTGCCCAGGCGCTTTGTCGGCCTGGCGCGGGGCTCAATTCGTTCGGTCACTTTGGCATCAAGGCCAATGCCAGCCCAGAGGATGAAGTGGCGCTGACCAGCCTTGCCGAGGTCAATGCGACGGATTTCGCCTTCCGCTAAGACTTCAGCCGCATCGAGTAGGGGGTGCCTTCGCATTGGCGAAGGGGTGGGAATGCCCATCTCCAGCGCCCACACGTTGCCCACACCAGTGGGCAGCACCCCCAGGGCGACATCGCTCCCAGCCAGGCCATCGGCAGTCTCGCCTACCGTCCCGTCGCCCCCAGCCACGAACACAGCCTGGCAGCCGGTAACCACAGCCTCACGCGCAAAGGTCGTAGCATCACCTGGCCCCCAGGTCTCCCTAGAGCTTACTTGCCAGCCCCGGCCTTCCCAACAAGCTATGACCTGCCCCAGTTCCCGCTCCACATCTCGGGCCCCGGCAGCAGGGTTAAAGATCAGCATCGCTTTCATTTCTGTGCCATTCGCAGGATCTTGTTCACTGCCCCTCCAAGGTCGCCACTTGTGTCAATGATCAAGGGCGACCGGCCAGGTAGGGCTTGCTGTGGCTGGCAGCCCACAGAGCATGATGAGGATTAGTCAGGCTGACGTCTCCTCAATGTTGGCCAATCGTTCCCCGACTCTGGCTACGGATTGATCTAGGTCGAAGGCCATTATTTGGCCACCCAGTCGAAGTAGAGCTTTAACTGGATACCGATGAATACCAGGCCCACAAGCAAGCCCAGTAGTAGCC
>JBAWAP010000040.1:0-16560 GCA_049589355.1 Anaerolineae bacterium | reverse complement strand
GTCGGTGGGGGGCAGCGGGGGCGAGAAGGGCTGGCTGAGGGTGTGGACAGGAATAGCCACCAGCCAGGGAAATCGTTCGCTGCGGTCGCGCACTTTGGCCCGCAGTTCCTCGGCGTCCACGGCGCGCAGGAGCTCGCGAGCCTCCCTCAGCAGAGCACGATGCTCATCGGCCACGAAGGAGGCGGCCATCCTATCCACTTGCTGGCTGATAGGGCCTAATTCTAAGGGCAATTCAATCTCCTCGTTGACTCGTTACTCGTTGCCTCGTTACTCATAACCAATTATACCCCATACTGCCCCCCTTGACAAGAACCAGTTTGCAACATCGGCCAGCTTGTAGTAAAATAGACTGCAGGGTTAATCTGTTACCCAAATCGAAAGGAGGGCGAAGGCCGATGGAGGCGCTGAAGGAGAGGATCAAGCGGGAGGGCCGCAATCTGGGGCGAGGTATCCTCAAGGTTGACGGTTTTATCAACCATCAGGTTGACGCAGAGCTGATGGTGACGGTCGGCCAGGAGTTGGCCGGACGATTTGCGGGCCTGGGGGCGAACAAGGTGCTGACAGCGGAGATCTCAGGGATAGCCCCTGCCTTGACCACGGCCATGGCCCTGAGGATTCCGGTGGTCTATGCCCGTAAGACCAAGCCCATCACCATGCCCGAGCAAGTGTACCGCCAGACGGCCCCCTCCCACACCAAAGGTCGCCATGTGGAGTTGATGGCCTCGCCCGAGTTTTTGCGTCCCTCGGACAGGATCCTCATCGTGGACGACTTCCTGGCCACTGGCCAGACTATCTCCGCCCTGGTCAGGCTAGTGGAGGAGGCCGGGGCGGAGCTGATGGGCATCGGGGTCCTCATTGAGAAGAGATTTGAAGGGGGGCGGGCCCTGCTGGACAGGTTGGGCGTCCCCATCGAATCCCTGGTGGTCATCGCCGACATGTCCAATGGCCGCGTCGTCTTCGCAGAGTGAGGACAACGGATTGGGGGAAAGAACGGATTTTGGGCAGGTTCAGGAGGGGGTGAATGCGATGGTTCTGAATGAAAATGAACAACAGGCTTTAAGCGAGTACAGAGATTTCCTCTTACGAAGGTTTCCTCAACAGGTTGAGCGATTAGTTTTATTCGGCTCTAAGGCGCGAGGGGGCTCTGGCGCCAGCTCGGACATTGATGTCCTGGTCGTCCTCCGGAAAAGGACGGAGCCCACTAAAGAAGGCTTTTGTCCCTTTGGCTCTACTGATCCCACTTGGAGGGAAATGGTGGGAACGACCTTTGACCTCCTTATGAAGTACAATGTCAACATCTCGCCAACGGTGATCGGAATAAATGAATTTGAGGAGCACTCCCCGTTGATGACCCATATCAAGAAAGAAGGTGTCGAGCTATTGAGAAGAACGGTAGGAAGCCCCAATGACCACTAAAGGGGAATAGCGGACTTTTAAGGGACTGCAAGGAGGTGTAAAATGAGCACGATCGCAATAGAGTTGCCGGAGCGATTGGCAAAGCAGCTACAACAAGAACTAATTTCAGATGAGGCGGTGAGCGAGGCCGTCGCTGAAGCCATCCAGGAATGGTTGAAAAGCCGCCGGCAAAAGGCAAGGTCAGAGCAGGAGAGAGTGATGGAAGCAATAGAGAGGGGAGGGCTACACCTCAAGACCTCGTGGGAAGAATGGAACGAGCTTTTCGCTGCAACGCCAGACCTAACAGCCGAAGAAGTGCGGCAGATGATGACAGGCGTATCGCCTCTTTCGGAGGACATCATCGCCGAACGCGACGAGGGACGATAAGTGGGTACCTACTACTTCGACAGCAGTGCGATGGTGAAGCACTATATCCCCGAGCGTGGAAGCGAATGGGTATCCTCGCTCATCGAAGCAAAAATGGACGGGAAGCCGCAGAATTTGATCGCCATCGCTGAAATCGGCGAGGTGGAAGTGGCGGCCGCTTTGGCTAAGCGACGAAGAATGAACGAAATCTCAGCCGCTCAGCAAAGGATAGGCCTTGTTACCTTCTTGCGCCATTGTGCTCGGCGGTATCATGTACTGCAGATGGATTCTACAATTATCAAGCTCGCCATTGAACTCACCCAGCGCCATCCCTTGCGTGGTTACGATGCAGTGCATTTGGCCATCGCACTCATTTTCAATCGTGCCCTGGTCGAAGATAGTCTCTTGCCCCTCACCTTCATCTCCGCCGACGATGTGCTCTGCACGGCGTCACGAAAAGAGGGCCTGCCTACGGAGAACCCCAATGATTACTGAAGCGGTGGCTATCCTGGATTTCGGCTCCCAATATACGCAGCTCATCGCCCGAAGGGCGCGGGAGGCCCATGTCTATTGCGAGCTCGTCCCCTGGAACGCGCCCTACGAGCGGGTCGAGCACCTCAACCCCCGCGGCTTCATTCTTTCCGGCGGGCCGGCCAGTGTCTACGACGAGGGAGCGCCCACCCTGCCCAATTACGTGCTCGCCAGCGGCCTGCCCGTCCTGGGCATCTGCTACGGGATGCAGCTTCTGGCCCACGCGCTGGGGGGCAGGGTCGTCCCGGCAGGGGAGCAGGAGTACGGGCCCGCCGAGCTCTCCGTCCTGGCCCTTTCCTCCCCTCTCTTCGCCGGGCTGCCCTTCTCCATGAAGGTGTGGATGAGCCACGGCGACCGCGTGGAGGAGCTCCCCCCAGGGTTCGTGACCCTCGCTTCCACCGCCAACGCACCCATTGCCGCCATGGGCGACGAGGCACGCAAGCTCTACGGCCTCCAGTTCCATCCTGAGGTCGTTCACACCCCCCAAGGCGGGGAGATCATCGGCAATTTCCTCTACAACGTCTGCGGGCTGAAGGGGGCTTGGACGCCGGCTTCCTTCGTCGAGGAAGCGGTGACCAGGATCAGAGAGCAGGTGGGGGAGGGCCGCGTCATCTGCGCCCTCTCTGGCGGCGTGGACTCCACAGTGACCGCCACTCTGGCAAGGCGGGCAGTGGGCGATAGGCTGACCTGCATCTTCGTTGACCATGGGCTCCTGCGCCACGACGAGGCGGAGCGCAACCTGGAGCGCTTCCGCCGCCTGGGACTCAACGTGGTCTTCGTTGACGCCAGCAAGCGTTTCCTTGAGAAGCTGTGGGGCGTGATGGACCCGGAGGAGAAGCGGCGCATCATCGGCGAGGAGTTCGTGCGAGTGTTCGAGGAGACAGCGACTGAATTGGGCCATTTCGATTTCCTGGCCCAGGGCACCCTCTACCCCGACGTCATCGAGAGCGCGGCCACGGCCAGCGGGGCAGTACGCATCAAGACCCACCACAACGTGGGCGGTCTCCCGGCGGAGATGCGCTTCAAGCTCATCGAGCCGCTGCGCTATCTTTTTAAGGACGAGGTGCGCGAGGTAGGGCTGGAGCTAGGTCTGCCGGAGGAGGTGGTCTATCACCAGCCTTTCCCCGGGCCGGCGCTGGCCATCCGCACTGTCGGCGAGGTGACAGATGAGAAGCTAGAGATGTTGAGGGCTGCCGACGCCATCGTGACCGGGGAGATCGAGCGGGCCGGGCTGGGGAGGCAGGTTTGGCAATATTTTGCCGTGCTCACGCCCGCCAGGAGCGTGGGGGTGATGGGCGACGGGCGAACCTACGAGACGACGATCGCCATTCGGGCGGTGACCAGCCGGGACGGCATGACCGCCGACTGGGCGCGGCTTCCCCACGGTTTGCTGGCCAGAATCTCCAACCGCATCGTGAACGAAGTGCCAGGCGTCAACCGCGTGGTCTACGACATCACCTCCAAGCCGCCAGCGACGATAGAGTGGGAGTGAGACATTGGCCACCTCGGCTAACAAGTTGCCCTAATGAAATGAAAGGAGGGGAAAGTTAATTGTCATGACACAAACAGAAACCATCAGTAGCTACGATATTTACAGCAAGCTACTCGATTTAGAGAAGAGCATTCGAGAGCTGAGAATGCTCTTCTTGACCGCAAAGCCGCCAGCGGAAAGGATTTGCCGCCATCCTGTTTCTCTGGAGGGAATATGGGCTGGCGCAAACATCACTGACGAGGACATTGAGGCCGCTAAACGCTCGATGTTTGCTTACCAGTACGAAGACAGGGATTACTAACCATGCCTGTAACTGCTCAGCCTTGCGAAGGTTTGAAGGCGAATTCACCTGGAAACGTGCCTGGTGAGCAAAACTGCGTACACCTGCAAGCATGTTTGCAACCTTCGCAAGGCTTGGCTGAGCAGTTATCCATGCCTTACGTAACTGACGCACATCCACTGATTTGGCATTTCACACGCGATCCTCGCCTCAGCCCAAAAGCCCTGGAGATTTTCAGGGGCTCTGCAGCAGGTAAGGAGGTCATCATCGTGCCGACCATTGTCCTTGGTGAAATCCTATATGTTTCAGAGGCAGGTAGAACGCCAGCGCCCTTCCAAGATGTGCTATCGAGGATAGAAGAAGGCGACAACTACGAAATCGCTGCCCTTGATCTTCACGTGTTAAAAGCAGCCTAGGGAAATAACCGCATCAGGCATCGTGGAAATCGTTTGGTAGTGAGGTGTTCCCTTGATAAAACTACTCCATTTTGCTGACCTCCATCTGGGGATGGAGAACTACGGGCGGATGGATCCCGCGACAGGGCTCAGCACCCGCCTGATGGACTTTCTGCGCGCCTACGACCAGGTGGTGGATTATGCTCTAGAAAACGATATCAGCCTGGTGATCTTCGCTGGCGATGCCTACAAAACCCGCGATCCTAACCCCACTTACCAACGGGAATTCGCCAGGCGCATCCGGCGCCTCTCGGCGGCGGGCATCCCTATCGTGCTGGTAGCGGGCAACCACGACACCCCCAGTGCCGCAAACCGGGCCAACACCGTGGAGATCTTCGCTACCCTGGAGGTGGAAAACGTTCACGTAGCCAAAAAGCCAGAGGTAATCCGCATCGAGACCAAGGACGGCCCCGTTCAAATCGTAGCCCTGCCCTGGGTCAGCCGCAGCGCTCTTCTGGCCCGCGACGAGTATAAGAACAAAAGCCTGGAGGAAATCAACCAGCTTATTCTAGCTAGGATAACCAACATCGTCGAGGGGCCCGACGGCTTGATCAGTCAACTGGATCCGGCCTTGCCCACGATTTTGGCCGCTCATGCCACCGTCCAGGGAGCCGTCTATGGCTCAGAGCGGAGCGTCATGCTGGGTCAGGAAGTTATCTTGCCACCCAGCCTGGCGAAGAACCCGGCCTTCGACTACGTAGCCCTGGGCCACATCCACAAACACCAGGTTTTGAATGAGGAGCCTCCTGTGGTCTACGCTGGCAGCATTGAGCGCATAGACTTCGGCGAGGAGCAGGAGGACAAGGGCTTCGTGGTGGCCGAGCTAGAGCGAGGGCGGGCCAGTTACCGGTTCGTAAAGACAGACGCCCGTCCTTTCGTCACCATCGAGGTAGATGTCCAGGGCGACGATCCCACCACCGAGATACTGGCGGCCATCGCAGCCCACGAGATCGAGGACACCGTGGTGCGGATCATCATCCACACAGTCGCTGAAAAGGAACCTCTCATCAATGAGGACGAAATCCGCCGTGCTCTGGCGGGAGCCTTCCACATCGCGGCCATCGTCAAGGACGTAGAGCGCAAGGTACGGCTGCGCCTGGGCGATCAGCCCATCGAAGAAATGACCCCCCGCCAAATGCTCGAGCGGTACTTCCAGGTGAAGCAGACACCTCCCGAACGCACCCAATTGCTCTTGAAGCACGCCGAGGAGATATTTCGGGAGCTAGAAGAGGGATCTTGAAGCTCAAAGTTCAAAGTTCAAAGTACAAAGCTAGTTGAAACCGCGCCTGAAGAGCTAAAGCTGGCTGTCCACCTGCGTGGACAGGTGCGTCCACCTAGGTGGACGCTCGGCTGCAAGCCCATTAGAGGCGATTTCAATCGCTAACTCAAAACGGAGGCCCGACCATGAGTCGAAAGCTAGAGACCATTGTGGGCCAACTCAGCGTCGTCGCCGGGGTCAGGCAGGAACAGGCCACGAACATGGCCGCGATTGAGCCAGCTCGTGCTATCCTCCGGAAGCCCAGGGAGGGAAGCCTGTACATCATGCTTGAGGTGACAGGCGATCCCCTGGGTCGAGACGAGATCTATCGCGAGTTGACCAGGACCATCAGCGAAGAGTACTTTCGAGCCCGAGGCAGCATCACTGCCAAGCTGCGCCAAGCCATAAGAGCTGCTAATTCCTTTCTGTTGCAGGAGAATCTCAGCTCGCTTCCCCATGAGCAACGAACTGGGGGCGTCACCTGCGCCGTGCTCAGGGAGGGAAACGTCTACATCACTCAAGCTGGGCGAACCACAGTGTACGTGTCATGTCAGGGAGAGTTGACGAGCTTCCCGGAAAGCGAGCTAACCGCTGAAGAGGCAACCCCTCTGGGCTTTAAGAGAGAAGTGCCAGTCCGCTTTTACTATCGTAAGGTGGGGGCTGGAGACGTCATCCTCCTGGCGAATAGCTCCCTGGCTCAACAAGTCAGTCCAGAGCAAACTGCCCAGGCCATCGTCGAGCAAGATGTAGAGCTGGCCCTGGCCGATTTAGAGGAGTTAGCTGGCGGGGGAGACACCTCTGCCATGGTCATCCGCGTTGTCCCAGCAGGGGAAAGGCCCAGGGTCAAGAGCGCAGTCACGAGACGGCCGGCTATGGCTGAGCTCAAAGCGGCAGCAAAGGAGCGCCTGCCCCGCCCTGACTGGGGTAGCCTGGGGCGCAGGATGGCGTCGCTGCTGGCGAGCACCTTTAGAGGAACGGGTAACTTCCTGAGAAGGCTCCTGCCCGAGCCTGTACCGGGCCCAGCCAAAGTAAAGGAGGGCCCAGCTCCTAGCGAGCGCATCATACGGCCACGCCAACCGGATCGGGCAGCCGAAGGGCACAAAAACCTATGGATGGGCGTTGCCATCGCCATTCCCGTCATCGTCGTCGTTTTAGTGATCGCTGTCTATTGGCGGCAGGGGACAGCCAGGCAAGCTCGCTTTGAGGAGCTTGTGGGCCAGGCCCAGCAGCAGATGGCTCTGGCCGAACAGGTGGATGAAGCCACAGCGAGAGGCCGCTTGCTGGAAGCCCTGGACTCTCTAGCCGAAGCTGAGAAGCTGAAGCCTGGCAAGCCTCCGCTGCCTGACCTGCGAGAGGAGACCGTGAACAGACTGAAGGTGATTGATAGAGTGATCGAGCTCCATTGGATAAGCCCTCTATGGGAATACAGCGAGCCAGGCAGCGACCCCGGCCGAGTGATCATCAATGGCATAGACCTCTATGTCCTGGACAAGGGCCTCGATCGAGTCTACAAGCACCTCCTCGACGACACCCTGCAGGCGCTGCAGGCGCTGGAAGTCGAGCCCGTGCTCCTGCGCAAGGGTGATCAGCGGGACCCCATCGTGGTGGGTGAGCTGGTGGACATGGTCTGGGTGGAGGCCAAGGGCGGGCGGCTGAATGGCAACCTCCTTGTGCTGGAGAGTGGGGGCTCGCTACTGGAATATGACCCCATCAGGGGTATAAGTGTGCTGCCTACCGGCGGAAGCGACAGTTGGGTCCAACCACAAATAGCGGGAAGTTATGAAGGCAACTTCTATCTGCTGGATTCGAGTTTGAACCAGCTCCTGCGCTACGAACCCGATTATGATGGTTTGCCTGAGCATTACTTCCCCACCCCCGGAGAGGTAGACCTGGCAGGGGCAGTGGACATGGCCATAGACGGCCAAGTCTACATCCTCTACGCCGATGGGCGGATCCTGAAGTTCCTCGGCGGCCAGCCAGCACCCTTCGAGCTAGTGGGGCTCTACGAGCCCTTGCGAAATCCCACCGCCCTCTTCACCAGCGAAGAGGCGGAGTTCCTCTACGTAGCGGACGCGGGCAACAAACGCATTGTGCAGCTCACAAAAGAGGGGCGCTTCCTACGCCAATTCAAAGTTGGCGAAGGCGAGGCACTAGATCAATTGAAGGGTCTCTTTGCGGGCGAAACGTATCATCGGCTCTACTTTGTCAGCGGCAACAAACTTTATGTAACCAATATCCCTTCGGAGTAGGAAGAGCCCGTGGGGAAGTGAGCAAGCATGGGGTCTTGGCCTACACCCGGGGGCCTCCCCATGTTGTGACGCTTCCTTTTTTGCCCTGTCTAGAGAAATGTGCTATAATAAATGCCGATATACGCCTCTTTCCGAAGCCACGGAGAGGGGCCGGTTCTTGAGATTTGACAGCGCTCTCGCTTTACGTGGAGGCAATACATGAGCCGTAAGTCAAGTAACCACCGTTCCTCCTGGTCTAGGCTGTTGCTTGGCACGCTCTCCGTGATCCTCATAATAGGCGGGCTCTACTTCGGCTACCTCTTTTACATCGCCGTAAGAGACCTCGTAGCGCATGCTCAGCTTTCCCCATTGCCAAATGTGAACTTGCCCCCCATCCCTGGCCAAGAGAGACAAAGCAATATCAGCATCGGCGGGGGACCCTTGCCTAACTGGGAGAAGAAAGAGCGGGTGAATATTCTCCTCTTGGGCATTGATCAGCGAGAGGGCCAGTATGGCCCCTGGCGCACCGACACCATGATCGTGCTGACCATTGACCCCGAGAACAATACAGCGGGCATGCTTTCCATCCCTCGCGACTTGTGGGTGTCCATCCCCGGCTACGACGAGAATCGCATTAACACGGCTCATTATACCGGCGACTTAAAGGAATACCCAGGTGGCGGGCCTGCCTTGGCTATTAAAACAGTGCAGTATAACCTGGGAATACCTATCCACTATTACGTCCGTGTCAACTTCAATGGCTTTGTAGAGGTCATAGACACCATAGGCGGGATAGACATCTACGTAGAGGAAGAGATCTACGATCCCGAATATCCTGATGAAGCGTATGGCTTCGATCCCCTCTATATCCCGGCAGGCTCCCAGCACATGGACGGTGAGCTCGCCCTCAAATACGCTCGCACCCGTCACAGCGGCAGCGACTTCGACCGGCTCCGGCGCCAGCAACAGGTCATCATGACTGTGCGCGACAAAGTTCTGCGCTTTGATCTTTTGCCCCAGTTGCTGCCCAAATTGCCTGAACTGCTGAAGACTGTGGGCGATGCGGTCCAGACAGACCTCCAGCTCAAAGAGATGGTCAGCCTGGTTCAATTGGCCAGTCAAATAGACGACGAACACATCAAGACGGCTGTTATTGATAGCTCCATGACCATACCCACCACCACGTACAATGGGGCCCAGGTTCTGATCCCCATCCGGGATGAGATCCGCGCCGTGGTGGACGAGATTTTCGCCACCCCTGCTGCGCAAGCCGAGGAAGAGATCGAAGATAGAGACAAGCTAACCGCAGAAGGGGCGAGAATCATTGTTCACAACGGTTCCGCCGTTGGTAGTCTGGCCGCCCAAACGAGTGCGTTCCTGAAAGAAAAGGGCTTCCAGGTAGTAGAGTTTGGCAACGCCGAACGTTTCGACTACCCCACGACCATTATTGTAGACTACACGGGTAAGGAATACACCGTCCAA
This sequence comes from Anaerolineae bacterium, assembly GCA_049589355.1. Taxonomy (GTDB): domain Bacteria; phylum Chloroflexota; class Anaerolineae; order VGOG01; family VGOG01; genus JBAWAP01. The sequence goes on along the minus strand of JBAWAP010000040.1, from coordinate 7,073 downwards.
TACCTGGCCCAGGTGCTTAATATTCCGGAGAACAACATCCAGCCGTTTACTGGCTCGTATAGCGAGATTGACATCCGCCTCATCATCGGCGCAGACTTTCAACTGCCGACAGCCCCCTAGCGAGCCCCCGTCCGTGTTTCTGAATCTATGCCAGATTTTGCCCAAGGCCCGAGGCGTTGGGCTTTTTCTTTAGAGAGTCATGAGGTAACGAGTTACGAGTTACTCATTCCCTCGTTACTCTTTTCCACTAACAGGAGGTAAACTTGTACCAGGCAATCTTCTTCGACGCTGGCAGCACCATAATACAAATCACGCCCAGACGACAGCGCATCCGCTTCGCCCTGGCCTCCATGGGATTTGCTATTCAACCAGCTACGCTGGAAGATGCTATGTCGCAAGTGGAGGAACGCTTATCGCACACCTTCGACTATATCTACACAAGGGAACAGGAAGCTGACTACTGGCGCCAGTACTACAGAGGCATTATGGAGGCTCTGGACATAGCTGATGAAGATGACAGCCTCTGGTTATTGTTAAAAGAGAGGTCATTCTATACCGAGTGGAGCACAGTGTATCCGGAAGTGCACAGCGTCCTTAAACTACTCAAGCCTGGCCACAAACTGGGGCTCATCTCCAATGCCTTTCCTTCGCTAAAAGAACTATTGGATCTGTTGGATCTGAGCGGCTATTTTGATTCCCTGGTAATATCCGCTCTGGTAGGCGTTAGCAAGCCCGACACTCGCATCTTCCAGATAGCCCTGGAGGATCTGGGCGTGGAGGCAAAGGATTCCCTCTTCGTAGACGACATGGAGGAAAACGTCTTGGCAGCGGAGGAATTGGGGTTCGCTTCGTTCTTGATAGACAGAAAAGGTGAGCACACCGACCCCGACTGCCGGCGGATAGAGAGTCTAGGAGAGATTCTAACCCATGTAGTTGGCGATTTCCAGCGAAAGCTGAAGACTGATAGCTGAACGCCTACCTTATCCACAATGAAATGTCGAAAGGCTGACGCTTGCCTCAACCTGGGAGCTTCACAGAACCAGGAGAGCAAAGTCCAGATGTCCCTGGGCAATAAGAGCATCGTCTATATGGAGTTGGAGTGCACAGGACGAGAGACGAGTGTCAAGGAGCCGGCGGTGCAGGCTGTGCTGCGCGTCTATGAGCAATATGGGGTCGAGGATGTTATCATCTGGCCCCACATGGGGGGCAGTGCTCCAATGTATCTCTACACCCGAGAGCCTCTCAACTTACCATTGGTCTCCGGCGGCCTGGGCCATGGTGCCGGCGCCCACAGCCCGGACGAGTATCTGGTCGTTGAGGGAAACGACAAGGTGGCCGGGCTGGTACGAGCCGAACAGCCGTACGTGGACATCCTCTACACCTACGCTGAGTGGCCCCCCCCTTCATCCCCCCCAACTTTGGGGGGGAAAGAGGGGGGGCTGGACATTGGCGTTTGGGGCTCGTAGTGACGACTTCAGTCGTCGGTGGCAGGGAAAGAGGCGACTGAAGTCGCAACTACGAACCCACATCTTGAGGGCAACCGAGCAAATCCCCCAAGATATTGTGATATCCAAGATTCGCCAGACTCCAGTAAGAAACAGAGCTGCCGATCAAGCTAGAGGATGCTGAGTAACTCGTCAAAAGGTCGTTGGGTACGAGCTCATCGCTGAATGGGACTGGGGCTACTAGGCGTCGGACTTGACAGTTTTCCTTGGTTGCAGTATGCTCTAGGTGCGGCTGAGCCAAGGAGAAAAACTTGCAAAGTTCTGCCCCAGCGAAGTTGGGCGAGTATCTAAAGATAATCATCTTGCCTCTGGCGGTGGTCATCGCCACCGTGCTCCAGTTGCGTTTTGTTCCCCCTGGGGTCGTAGACCAGACTGTGACAGCGACGGTGACAGTGACCCCGACGGCGACATTGACTCCGACTGTGACGGCGACCCCGACCTCGACGAGTACCCCTACTCAGGCCAAGTCTCAGCGCATATTGCTGCCTCAAGTCAGAGATCTCCTACCAACGGCCGAGCTCAACCAGCTCTTTTTGCCCCAGATCGAGCACTCCCCGCCAGCTACGCCGACGCTCACTCCAACCGCCACCCCGACCTCGTCACCAACTTCTACCCCGACTCCAACTTCTACCCCGACTCCTACCCCAACGTCTACTCCAATGCCTACGCCGGATGGAGTGGACCGGGAAGCACAAGTGCCTATCCTCATGTACCATCACATCGCTGTCCCTCCACCCGATGCCGACGATGTCCGACGGGACCTCTCCGTCACGCCCCAGGATTTCGAGGAACAGTTGCGCTATCTGAAGGAAGCTGGGTATCACTCCATAACCTTGCGCGATCTCATCTACCATCTGGCCATAGGTCGGCGCCTGCCTCGCAACCCGATCATTCTGACCTTCGATGATGGCTATCGGGATAATTACACCCATACATACCCCCTGCTGAAAAAGTATGGCTTTGTAGGGACTTTTTTCCTGGTCACCGCTCCCATTGACCAAGAGCACGAGGAATACCTTTCCTGGGATCAGGTCAAGGAAATGAGCGCCGATGGCATGGAGTTCGAGCCCCACACCTATACCCATCCTGACCTGGGAGAGCAACCCGTTGATTACATCGTCTGGCAGATCATGGCCTCCAAGGAGGCCATCGAAGAGCGCACAGGGAAGACGGCGCGTTTCTTTGCCTATCCGTCAGGCAGGTATGATCAGCAGGTGGTGGATGTTCTGCGCTCGGCTTACTTCTGGGGAGCCGTCACCATCAACCAGGGCACTCGACAATCATCCCAGCAGCCCTTTGGGCTGAAGAGGATCAGGATCAGGGGGAGCGATACTCTGGACGATTTCGTCCAAAAGCTGTACCTGGAATGGGAAATAGAGGGTGCAGAGGAAATGCCCCCTCTCCTTCCGTAATCCGAAAAGACCTCGAAGATGTATTTTGATGCCTTAACCATGGCAGCCGTGGCCGATGAGCTACGGCCCCGGATCCTGGGCGGGCGGGTGCAGAATGTTCTTCTGCCCGATGATCTTTCCATAGGCTTGGAAGTCTATGCCCACGGGGAGCGTAGATACCTGTTGGGATCGGCTCATCCTGAGCACGCCCGCCTGCACCTGACAGGGGAGAAGCTGCGGCGCGGGGTGGAGAAACCCACACCGCTCGTACTTCTCTTACGCAAATACGTGCGCGGAGGACGGATTGTGGCCATCGAGCAGCCACCGTTTGAACGGGTCCTCCACATCGGGGTGCAGCACCCAGAGGGCAATACGACCCTGATCGTCGAAGTCATGGGCCGCTACAGCAACATCGTCCTGGTTGCCGAGGAGGGCCTCATCCTGGAGAGCATCAAGCGGGTAGGGCCTGAGATGAGTCGTTACCGGACCATTCTGCCCCAGCGCCTCTACGTTCCCCCGCCGCCCCAGTCCAAACTTGATCCCACCGACGTCACGGAACTGCGCCTCAGGGACATCCTGTCCGATGCTTCCCCTGAGTCTACCATTTGGAAGGCCCTGGTAGAGGGCATCGGCGGCGTCAGCCCCCTCATGGCCAGAGAAGTGGTCTACCGGACAATGGGGGATGCTGAGGCGGCCATCCGCCAGGTGCCCAGGATCTACCCTTTGTTGGAGGCTTTTCAAGAGATGCTGACGCCAATTTGGGAACACCGCTGGCAGCCAAGCATCGTGAGGAGGAACGAGCACTTGGTAGCCTTCGCTCCCTATCCCCTGACCCAATACGACGATTGGGAAGAGGTGGAGAGCATCAGTCAGGCGGTGGAGGCTTATCACGGGCAGATGGCCGGCGAAGATGCTTACGCAGCAGCCAAGCGGGGAGCACGAGAGGCTATCTTTCGGGCAAGGGAGAGGGTGCGGAGGAGGCAAGAGGCTTTGGAGAGATCGAAGGTTTCTCAAGCGCAGGTGGAGGAACTGCGCCGCAAGGGGGAGATGATCCTGGCCTATGCTCACCACATCAAGCCTGGACAGCGCGAGCTAACAGCCCCCATTGGGCCTGACGAGCTGCCTGTGCTGATCGAACTGGACCCGCACCTCTCACCGGTGGAGAACGCACAGCGTTACTTTAAGAGGTACAAAAAGGCTAAGAGCGCCGCTGGGGAGATTCCCGCTCTATTGCAGCGAGCGGAGCTAGAGATGCATTACCTCGATCAGTTGGAGACCGACCTGGACCTGGCGGCCAATCGGCCTGAGATTCGAGAGGTTGAGACCAGTCTGGCCGAAGCCGGCTATATCAGGGAGAAGCGCCAGCGACCGAAAGTGGGGCGCAGTCAGCCTCTGGCAGTGAGTTCCCAGGATGGCTTGCTCATCCTGGTGGGCAGGAACAGCCGTCAGAACGAGGAGGTCACCTTTCGTCAGGCCACTCCCCACGACCTTTGGCTGCACGTCCGGGGCGCGCCCGGCGCTCACGTCATCGTCAAGACCGGGGGACAGGAGGTACCGGAAGCCACCTTGCAACAGGCGGCCCAGTTGGCGGCATATTACTCCCAGGCGCGGGGTTCGGCCCACGTGGCCGTGGATTACACTGAGCGACGGTACGTGCGCCGCATCAAGGGGGCTGATCCGGGCCTGGTGACTTACACCGGGGAGAAGACGATCCGGGTAGTACCACGAAAACCTGCCCTCTCTATTCCACCTTGATCTTCGTGGCTTTCTTCTTGGGTTTTTCTTCGGTACATTCGATGGCCGCATCGAGCAGGCTACGCATGGCCAATAGCATTTCCCGACGAGCAGTTTGAGTGTGTTGGCGGAACTCTTCGGGCAAGTGCGGCGACAGCTTCTTGTAGCTCCCTCTAAAGCCTTTGATGCCCTCAGCCAGCCAGTCCTCGAAGACGAACTCCCTCTCTTCTGCCATGCTTCTCACCCCCCAGCTATGAGTAATGAGTCAACAAGTAATGAGTAACGAGGCGGTTTTTGCTAGCAAGGCAATTATACTATGATCTGTTTCAGCAGTCAAAGATTCGCTGGAAATCAGGACTTGTCGCCCTGTGGGTATAGATGTAAGGTGATGATCCCGCTGAGGCATCGTAGTTCCTGGGTGCGGCGCATCACTTGTTGTGCCAAATGGTAACTGCTCAACCTGTCATTCTGAGCGAAGCGAAGAATCTCGTTTGGTGCGAAGAACGAGACCCTTCGCTTCGCTCAGGGTGACACCAAAAGCGTCCAAATCTGCCAGGGCTGAGCAGTTACGCCAAATGATAATACCCCAGGTGAACGCCGTCAAAGACACCGATGGTCAAGACGACGTCGCGCCCTGGGGCCTTGGTTAATTCTATGTGTCTTAGCGGCAAAAACGAGGAGGGGAGGCCGCACTAGTCACTAGGGACAGACTCTAATCCTAAGCCTGCTTTCCTCCCTCTTCTTCACCCTTGCCTTGCTCTTCGTCTCCGCCTGACAGAGCACTGCGGAAATCACGGATCGCTCCGCCCATCGCGCCGCCGATATCACGGAGGCGGCTGGCCCCAAAGATCACAATGACGATCAGAAAGATAATCAGCAGCTCGCCCGGCCCCAATTTCGGAAGCATATCTTCCTCCTTCAGCAATTCTCTCTTGATATTTGTGTTCTTGAACGAACTCTTCAAGAACTGCGGATCTGGAATAACTCTGGATTCACCGCAAGTCAAGCTGCGGTCCACTTTAATTATAGCACGGTTTGATAATAAGACAAATCCAGGAAATGTTGAAGATCGAGAGAACATTCCCAAAAATCGGTAGGCGTGTTGATGTCAAATTGCGAGGTCAAGGCTCCGGCTGAAGCGAAGCGCCCGTCGGACCGCAGGCGACGAACGAACTCCACCTGGAGCGATTGCCCGTCCAGGTCGTCGGCCAGGTCCGGCATGTGCACCTCCAGCCGCCGCTCGCTGCCGGCAAAGCTGAGCCCCACGTAGGCCATGGCCGGCCATTGCCTGGACCCCAGCCGGGCATAGGCGGCGTAGAGGCCATCGGCTGGCAGAACCACACCATCATCAACGACCAACTCCGCCGTAGGAAAGCCCAGGCAGCAGCCTCGTTGATCGCCGGGCATCACCGTCCCACTCACATGATGCCATCGCCCCAGCAGGCGGGCCGCCGCTTCTACCTGGCCCTGCCATACAAGGTTGCGGATCAGGGTGCTGGACACGGTCTGGCCGTTGAGGACGAGTGGGGATACCACGTGCACCTGATAGCCCAGCTCCTGGCCAATCTCGCTCAGGCGAGTCACAGTGCCCTCGCGTCGGTGGCCCAGGGCAAAATCAGGCCCCACCCACAGCTCGCGCAAGCGCAGGTGCTGGCAAACCAGGCTCATGAACTCCAGGGCCGACAGCCGGGCCAGTTCCAGCGTGAACGGCAGAGCAGCCACTACGTCCAGCCCCAGCTCCCGCAGCAAGGCCAGACGCTCACCCAGGGTAGCTAGATAGAGAGGGCCGTTCTCCGGTCCCAACACCGCCTGCGGGTGGGGATGCAAGGTGATGATCCCACTGAGGCATCGTAGTTCCTGGGCGCGGCGCATCACCTGTTGCGCCAGATGGCGATGCCCCAGGTGAACGCCATCGAAGACGCCGATGGTCAAGACGATGTCACGCTCTGGGGTCATAGATAGGCATTCCATTCGCATATTTTTCGACAGGTTCCTGGAACCTTGTTGACGACCACCGCTGCACGGCTGCGGTGAGAAGAGAAAAGAGATAGTCGCCACCGATGGCGAATGGGTCTACTTCGGGATTGTCCACCCTGGCCCCGTCACCGCGGAGCCGTGTCATGCCGCCCAGTAACCCGCTTATCTACCTACGCTTCCCCCAAGCCCTACCCCCCGTGACATGCACTGCAGTTTTGCAGAGTGCCTGAGTGATGGCAGCTATAGCAGCCGTTGATTAACCGCGATTCTTTATGCATCTTGTGGCAGTAATAGCATTCATATTGGCCGGTTTCTTCCAGGCCCACGTGCGGGTCGTGGGGGTTAATCTTTTGGTCACCAACGGTGTACTCTTGGGTCCGCTCAATAATCTCTGCGTAACTTGTGTGCTCATTGGGCAGATGGCAGCCGAAGCAAAAATCCATCTCAAACAACCGCGGTTGTATAG
>JBAWAP010000039.1:0-22859 GCA_049589355.1 Anaerolineae bacterium | reverse complement strand
TGTGTATTCCCGAATTAGACCATACAACATCTTGTGGTCTATGCCGCAAAATGCCGTCTTGGAACAGCATGGAAAGACACTTTCCGATCCGTCTTGTGTACCGATAGTTGTTCCCACACTATATGTTGTGGTTAAATTCAGATTTGGGTCTAAAAATAAGCGAACGATGAGTGTGAACGTTCATATTATAACATGGGGCAAGGATCTTGTCAAGTTCGAAATCGGCGAAGAGTGATCGTCTCTTGATCTCCTTTGCAGTGGGCGCTGTTTTGTGACCCCACAAGGTGAGGCAGTTTTACCTAGAGACTAACTTCACTACAGTTGCGCCTTCGCCGCCCTCATATTCGTCCCCAGGCCGAAAGGAGGCTACCAGGGGGTGGCTTGTTACGAAGTCGCACACGACGCGACGGAGCGTCCCCGTTCCTTTGCCGTGGATGATGCGCACCTGCGGCAGCCCCGCCAGGTAAGCATCGTTCAGGTACTTATCCAGGCGAGGCAACACTTCCTCAGTCGTCTGTCCCCGCAGGTTCAGTTCCAGACCGGGCGAGGAGACCCTGGGGACGCTCACCACTCGCTCCCTGACCTCAGGGCCTGCCCTGAGCCCCGTCGAAGGGTGAGCGGCTTTCTGCCGCAATTCTAAGTCCCCCATTTTAGCTCTGATGCGGAAAGAACCCACCTGGACCTCGACCTCGTCTCCTGAGAGTTCCGTGATCTCGCCAGTGGCCTCCAGGCCCGCTACCCATACAGTGTCGCCCAGGCTCAGTGCCTCCTGGGGCTCAAAGCGCGGCTGGACGATGGGCTCGACGGGCTTGGGCTCCAATGATGCCAGTGCATCCTCAGCTTGGGCCACCCATTCCCGCGTGACTGTGGTCATCCCTAGTCCAGTTCTGATTTTCCTCAGCTCGGCACGCATCTCCTCGAGCTCCCGTTGGGCCTCGTCACGAGCGGCGCTCAGTATCTCATGCCTTGTTTTCTCAATGTCAGCTAACTCCTGACGTAGCTCTCTCTCCAGATCTTTCGCCCGACGCTGGGCGGACCCTGCTACCTCCTGAGCGGCCAGAGCTTCCTGGTGAGCCTGCTTGATCTCGGCGAGCAGACTCTCCGTTTCCAGGCTCTCAGACGAGACCAGGCTCTGGGCTTCGCTCACGATCTCAGGCGGGAGACCCAGGCGTCTGGCGATGGCGAAAGCATTGCTGCGACCAGGCAAGCCGATGCTCAGCTCGTAGGTGGGGGAGAGGGTCTCCAGGTCGAACTCCACGCAGGCGTTTTCCACCCCCGGCGTAGTGTGGGCGTAGATTTTCAACTCTGGGTAATGGGTGGAGACAAAAGTCGTGATCCGCCGTCGCAGCAAGTGGGAGAGCAAGGCCCTGGCTATAGCCGACCCCTCGCCGGGGTCCGTGCCGGCCCCCAGGTCGTCCAACAGAAGGAGGGAGCGCTCTTCGACCTGGCCCAGGATGTTAATGACGTTGGTTATGTGAGCCGAGAAGGTGGACAGGCTCTGCTCGATGGACTGCTCGTCGCCGATGTCAGCATAGATGTTGCTGAAAACAGAGATGGTAGATCCTTCAGCGGCAGGTATAGCCAGGCCGCACTGGGCCATCAAAGCCAGGAGTCCCACCGTCTTGAGGGAAACGGTTTTGCCACCGGTGTTGGGCCCGGTGATGACCAGGATGAAATAATCATCGTCCAGGTAGACATCAATGGGCACCACCTTGGCCGGGTCAATCAGTGGGTGACGAGCTTTGATCAGTTGGATGCTGGATCCAGGGTGCAGACCGCTAGCCACTTTTCTAAAGGCGACCAGTGTGGGCTCAATCCCTTCGATCTCCGCTGCATACCTTGCTTTGGCGAAGGCCAGGTCAAGCTGAGCCAGAGCTTCAACCGTGCGCTTGATGAACTCGCCCTCCTCGCCCACCAGGCTGGAGAGCTCGGCCAGGATGCGCTGTACCTCCCGCTCCTCTTCCAATTGCAGCTCTCGCCAGCGGTTGTTCAGCTCGACGGTGGAGAGGGGCTCGATGAAGATGGTGGCACCACTGGCTGATTGGTCGTGGACGATACCTAGGATGCGCCCTTTGAAGTCGGCCTTGAGGGGGATGACGTAGCGTCCGCCCCGCTGGGTAACGAAGGCCTCCTGGAGAAAGGCGGCATTGAAGGGAGAGGACACGATCCTCTCCAGCTTGGCCATAAGCCTCTGGTGGGCTTCCCTCATCTCGCGGCGAATGCGGGCTAGATTCGGGCTGGCTCCATCCACCACTTCGGCCCGGTCGTTAATGCAGCGGGCGATCTCCGCAATAGCGCTAGGGCACTCCTCGATCCTTCCGGCAATGCTTCCCAAAAGGGGAAACTGTTCCTTCAAGCGGGTGATAGCCCGGCGCAGGGTTCGCCCGCTGACTAGGGTGTCGTGGACCTCCAAGAGCTCGCCAGGCACCAGAATGGCACCGTGCTCCGCTCTGTCCACCAGAGGGCGCACATCCCGAGCCCCACCCAGGGAGACATCAGCTCTGGCATCGAGGAGGGCTCTGGCCTCACTGGTCTCCCCCTGTCGTCTTATCGCCTCATCGAGGTCAGGGGAGGGCTGCAAGCGCAAGGCCAACTCCTGACTGGCAGAAAAGGAGGCGTGTTGCGCCAGGCGCTCCAATATCTTAGGCAATTCGAGGGTCTGCAGGTATTTAGAGTTCATATCTTTCCTCAGCCACAACCAGGGGTGGGCTTCCCCTATCGCGTTGGTGGCGTCTTCGATTGCCTTTCATCCTACCACGAAGACATCAAGGCACCAATGTATCTCCTTTGCGGCTTTGTGGTTTGGTGATTGATCTGGAAGTTGCACGACGGTAAACAGATGCTTTCCGGTGATAAGTATACCACACTTAGCCTGGACACGGAAACACGGAGAACATGGAAAGACGGAAGGTAAGCAAAATTCCGTATCTCCGTACCCCTCCGTGCTTCCGTATTACTCAGCTTGACAGTGTGCAAGCTCGCTGCTATACTGGGTGACGTCTCATCAGCTAGTAACCAAGGCGGAATTATGGGTAAACCCGAGCTTCAGCTTACTATCCACGGCGATGTCCCCAACAGCTTCTGGCAAGAGCTGAAGAAGCAGTTGGAAGAATGTTACCGACGATTGCCCACATCAGACCTCGAAGTCGTGCAGGTGTGTCTGCTGGACACAGTGAAGAGACTGAAGCAGTTCTTAGCTGCGGAGCAAGCCGAGTTGGGCATTGCTAGCCCATTGGGCGAAGAGTTCCTGGCCCTCCACGACGCTTGGCACGGCGTGCCACGGATCACCGTCTGCTTTGAGCGGCTGGCAGAGGTGCCGCATCTGGTGGGTTTGGGAGCCATCCGCCAACAAGTGGCCCACAGCATCCTGCATGGCTCACCGGAATACTACGTCTTCAAGCTCACACGGGACCTGGTGGAAAAAGGTCAGGAGCGAGGATTGGCGCCAGTTGCCCTCCAGCAACTCCTTTACTACGTAGCCATCGCGGTAAAGGACTATGAGGTGGTCCGCCTGCTGGTCACCCACGGCTACGTTGACTGCCAGGCAGCGCTGGCGTTCCATCAGCTTGAGGCTAGCGACGAGGATCGGCTGGCCTGGCGGTTGGCCTGGCAAAATCCTGTCCTCCGTCTCATCTGTCTGGCCAGCCAACTGAAGCTCCTGCTCTTCATTCGACCGCTTGTGGCCAAGCCAGCCATTGCTCCTGCGTTGGTCCAACAGGCCAGGGCCATGCTGAGTTTTCTCCCGCTCGAAGAGCAAGACAAGCTGTGGGCACTGACCCAGCAGATAGCCCCTGCTCTGGGAGATGACACCCATCAGAATATCGCCACAGCGCTGCAATTGACGTTGGAGATGCTATAGACAAGGAGCAGTTTGACGTGTTGGGAAACTGGAATTTGGAAATTGGAAGTTGGACTGTACAGCGAAGTAGTGTCATCCGTACGGCCATCGTCATCGGCCTGCTGGTCGTAGGTTTCTGGCTGCTGTCCCTTTGTGATGAGATACTTCTGGCCGATGCTGCCCGCCCGACGATGAAGTCGTCGGACTACAGAGCAGCGCCCCATCAATGGGGCTCTGCCCCTGCGAAAGTGGAGCCTACCCCGACGCCAACGCCCACATCCACGCCGACGAGCACACCTACCAGTATACCCACGGCCACCTCGACCCCGACCAACACACCAACGCCGACCAGCACGCCTACCAATACGCCTACGTCCACGCCAACGAATACGCCCACGATCACATCTACGCCGACCGACACGCCGACCCATACGCCCACATCAACACAAACTCAAACTCTCACACCGACTTCTACACCTACGATAACGCCAACGCCGACTGAGACTCCCATACTCGGAATCTACTTGCCTCTGATTGCCAAGTATCCGACGCCTACTCCAACGTCTACGCCTACTTCTATACCCACTCCAACAGAGACACCCAATCCACCCACGCCAACTCCTCCTTGCGAAGAGCTGATCGTCAACGGCGGCTTCGAGGAAGACGACGACGCCTGGTTCATCGGCTGGACATCGCGCCCAGCGGTCTACTCCACGGAAGTGGCGCACAGCGGCGCCCGTTCCATGCGCCTGGGCATCACTGACCAGACTGATGCTTATAGCTATTCCACTATCTCGCAACAGGTGGCCATCCCCTTCGATGCCTCCTACGCGACGCTGTCCTTTTGGTACTATCCGCTCTCCCAGGATGTGATCGAGCACGATTGGCAACAGGCCCTGGTCCTGGACGCCAACTTCCACCGCCTCGCTGAAGTGATGAGGGTGAATTCCAACAGCCAGACCTGGACGTATCATACTTTCGATCTGCTGCGCTATCGGGGACAAACGATCGCCATCTACTTCAACGTGCACAATGACGGGGAAGGCGATCTGAAGACAGCCATGTATCTGGATGACGTGTCGGTAGCAGTGAGGGACGGAACGACCCGCGATGTGTACACGGGTTGGGGGGTGGAAGCATATCCAGAGCTGAGCTGGGAGGAGATGCGAGGAATCATCAGAAGGCAAAAGGAAAGGGGCTGCAACATCGTTTTGATCGGGCACAACAATCCCGGAGAGGTAGACAGGTACAAGGCAGAGCCAGGTCTATCCTACGCCGTCTATCGAGCTTACATTGACCCTGGGAACTCCCTTCACGACGATGCTCAGGCCATGGTGGATGCCCAGTACCGGATGCTGGGAGTCTGTCGCGAGGAGGGGATGAAAGTTATCCTGCCCGTCGGCTATCAGATCCAGATGGGAGCGCAATGGAATGCCCAGCATCCCAACGACCTGCGAACGGACTACTACGGCAAACCCCTCGATATCGGTGGGCAAAGCGCCTCGTTCTATTCGCCCGCTTACCAGGCCGACATTCGAGCCTATTACGAATGGGTAAACGCCAATTTCGTGCAGCCCTACAAGGACATCATACTGATGATCAACCTGGCCGATGAGCCCCAGGGCGCAGATTACTCAAGCCATGCCAATGTCGTCTTCACGAGCAAGTACGGATACTCCTTCTGGGATGTGGGTAGCGATCCCCAGAGGTGGCGACAGTTGGGCGAGTTCCAGGCCAACTACATCGTCGAGTACGCTGCTTGGAGCGCCAACGTGTGGCGAGAGATAGATCCGGAGATCATGACGACCATGTCCTTCTGCGGCTTCCTGGCTCGCTACGGCTACTACATGCCTTACGTCGAGCCACTTTTCAGGGACACGCCATCCAACTTCGCCATCACCTTCGATGCCTATCCCAGGGATGGGTACTACACCGATCCCATCACCGAGGGAGACCTGACATCCTTGTTCATCCTGATTCGCTCCCTGGGGCACTATTCGAAACTTTACGGCAAGCCCCTTTGGCTTTGGTCCACGGCCAACAGTTGGGGCCTGGGCCAGGACAGCCCCGATAAGGCAGACATCGCCGACGCAATAGCCAATATCTACTATCTAGCCCAACTAACCACTCAGACCGGTGGACAACTTCAAGGCATCACCTTCTGGAACTACAACGTCAAGGGGCAGGGGCTATACAACGACACGAACCCCATCGTCTACGACCCTGACGAGATGTTCGAGCGGGTTTCGTCGGCCGGGGCTAGTGCCCGAGAGATCATGGTGGCTGGGCCATCGCCGGTTTCGGTGCTGCTTTTCGCCCCCTCCAGTTATCCTTACGAGCTCATCGGCAAGACCAAGTCATGGCTCCATCTCGCCCGTCTAAGCAAGGACTTAGCCACTTTTCGTAGGCAGATCAGTACGAGCATCCTCAACTACAAGTTCCCCCAGATGAACGCCCTGGCCAGGAACAACGTCAACTCCATCGTGGCCACGCACCCCACCTGGGCCGATCTGGAGGGGATGGAGACGGTACTGGTGCTGGCTCCATCGCTGGCCTATGTCACTTCAGAGGAGCTCGCCGTCCTGTACGATTTCTACAGGCAAGGTGGGGAGGTCGTGGCCAAGGCCGATATCGCAAATGTCTTGAAGGCTCAAATGAAAGACCCTCACTCGATGGCCATGACCTCCTATTTGACAAAGATCACCTCGGCGGTCAGCGACGGCGCAATCTACTCCGACTCGCGGGAGGTAGGGACCGTGGAGACTCTGTTCATGGATGATTACCAGGGCGAACTCGCGGCTTTCTGGAGGGACGTGCTGAGAATTGGAAAGCTCAACCGGGGGTACTTTGTACAAGGGGAAGGACACGCCTTGCTCTACAGCATAGATCCCAGCCCGGTCTCTTTCGACGTGGGCATCCCTTTCACCTACGAGGGCCTGAAATGCGATCGCAGTGGTCGCCAAGTGAGTGATCTCTCCGGCTCCGGAACTTTAGCCCTCACCCTTGGTCACCACGAATATGCGCGTGTCTACTTGGTCAGATAGTCCTTGGTCACGTGGTCGGGTGGTCATTGACTACTCTCCATCCCAATCCATAAGTGTCCGGTAGCAAACCCATGGGAAATGATGCTCGCGTCGTCAGAATAATCAGGATGGCTTTCAGTGCAATCTCGTTGCCAAGAATGTTGAAAGCTGGTATAATGATAGGGGAATACCAGGAGTGAGGAGAGGAAGAGTAATGGTCAAGCACAAAATCATCGAGCTAATTCAACAAGCCATCCGGAAAGCCCAAAGAAAGGGAGAGCTGCCCTCTTTCGCTCTCCCCGAAATCCCCTTGGAGCACCCCAAGCAGGCTGAACACGGCGACTACGCCACACCCATCTGCCTGCAATTGGCCAACCTGGCCCGTATGGCCCCCATCGAGATAGCCAATATAATCGTTAGGCATCTCCCTGAGACCGATTACTTGAGCGAGATCGAGCTAGCCCATCCTGGCTACATCAACTTCACCCTGGACGATGCCTGGCTTGCTCAGCAGGTGGGGACGATCGTAGCTGCTGAAGAGGACTACGGCAACATTGATATCGGCGGCGGCAAAAAGGTACAGGTGGAGTACGGCAGCGCCAACCCCACTGGCCCGCTGCACGTGGGCAGCGGGCGCAACGTGGTGCTGGGCGATAGCCTGGCCAACGTGCTGGAAGCGGCTGGTTATGACGTCCAGCGGGAGTACTACGTCAACGACGCCGGTTCTCAGATGCGCCTCTTCAACGAGACCCTCTACACCCGCTATGCCCAGGCCCTCGGCCAAGCGGCTGCGATCCCTGAGGGAGGTTACTCAGGCCAGTACATGATCGAGTGGGGTCAAGAGATCGCCGCAGAAGAGGGCGACAAGTACTTGAACATGCCTTATGCTGAGGCGGTAACGGCCATCGGCAAGGTAGGGCTGGCGAAGGCGCTGGATTGCATCAAAGGTGACGTGGAGCTATTGGGGGTGCATTACGATCGCTGGTATTCGGAGCAGAGCCTCTACGACGATAGTTACTTCGCCAAGATCATGACCCTTCTACGTCAGAGCGGACACGTCGTCGAGCGAGAGGGGGCAATATGGTTCACGGCCACTGAATTGGGCGGGGACAAGGATGAGGTGATTATCCGTTCCGATGGCGAGCCAGGATACTTCGCTTCGGACATCGCCTATCACTACAACAAGTTCTTGGCGCGGGGCTTCGATTGGGTCATTGATATCTGGGGTGCGGATCATCAGGGCCACGTCCCGCGGATGAAGGCCATGATGCAGGCGCTGGGATTGGACCCGGAGAGGCTGACCCTTCTCATCTATCAGTTGGTCACTCTCAAGCGTGGAGGCGAGGTGGTGCGCCTCTCCAGGCGCACTGGCGACATCATCACCCTGCGGGAGGTCATCGAGGACGTGGGGCCTGATGCGGTGCGTTTCTTCCTCCTGGCCCGCGCTGCCGACAGTCAGATGGACTTTGATCTGGACCTGGCCGTGGAACAGTCGAACGAGAATCCTGTCTACTACGTCCAGTACGGACATGCCCGCATTGCCAGCATCCTGCGGTACGCCCAGGAGCGGGTCCCCGATTTCGCCGACGGTGACGTATCGCTATTGCGGCACCCGGCAGAGTTGGCCCTCATTCGCCAGATGCTGCTGTTGCCCGAGGTAGTGGAGCAGGCAGCCAAGAACCTGGCTCCCCACCACCTGACTTATTACGCCCAGGACCTGGCCAGCGCCTTTCATTCCCTCTACAAAGAGTGTCGCGTCGTCTCCTCCGACCCTGCCGACGCCGAGCTGAACAAAGCCCGCCTCAAGTTGGTCGCGGCGGCCAAGATAGTGTTGGCTAAAACACTGAGACTGATGGGCATGACGGCGCCGGAGAGGATGTGACCGGGGATTTGAGGAAGGCGGGAGAGGTAGTGGTGAAGGCAACCTGCCTTCTGCTCACAGTTTTCAGATGGAGGGAGCACAGGCGCTGGCGGAGGCCACTGTGGTGCTCGACGTCCTGGTGCTGAAGGCGGAGATGAGCTTCTTCCTTGCATTGGTATTCGTAGAATGGCATTTACTTCACCTCCTCTTCTCGTTCAACCTTGAGTAACGAGTCATGAGATAACGAGGTAACGAGTAATCAACTCATTGTCTCGTTGCTCGTTGATTCATTACCTCCATAGCGCGAACTCGGCCGCCAGGAAGGTGTGATCCGAGGGGCGCTCCGCCCTTCGCGCCTCCACGTCAATCCAGGCCCCGGTAGACTTACGGGCCAGCGGCTCGGTGGCCCAGATGTGGTCCACTCGCCAGCCGAGCCCGCGCTCCAGCGCGCCCCGTACCCGGTAATCCCAGAAGGTGTACTGTCCCGGCTCGTCGGGATGGTGCAGCCGGAAGACGTCCACGAAGCCCCATTCCTTCACGCACTCCAAGGCCGCACGGGCCTCGGGGTGGAAGTCCACGTGCTTCTTCAGCCTCTTAGGATCGTACACGTCTATGGGCTCCGGGGCAACGTTGAAGTCGCCCATCCACAGGAGCGGTTTCTGCGGCGAGTAGTGGCGCTCAAAGAATGCTCGCAGCCGTGCCAGCCACTCCAGCTTGTACTGGAAGTGCTCCGAATCGGGAGTGCGTCCCTGGGGGACGTAGGTGTTCACTACTGGGATGCCCCCAATCACCGCCCGGATCAAGCGAGCTTCGTCCGGTTCGCTCTGTCCTGAGCCTGTCGAAGGGCCGCCATCGTCGAAGCCAAAGACGACCTCCCCGGGCTCCTCCCGGCTGACGATGGCCACGCCCCCATAGGCCTTCTGCCCCCGAAAGACGATATGGTAACCCGCCTCCCGAAATGGCTCCGCCGGGAAGTCCTGGTCCTGCACCTTCGTCTCCTGCAGGCAAAGGACGTCGGGAGCCTCTCGGCCCAGCCAGTCCAGTACCAGTTCCAGTCGGGACCGGATGGAATTGGCGTTGTAGGTAGCCACTTTCAGTATACCGTCAGACATTTCGCCTCCTCTCAAGAAAGCTTCAACAATAGCTACCCTCTCCGCACTTCTCTAGTCGAGGCGTGCCGCCAGCGTCTTGGTCGCCAGGGCGAATAGGGCTACAGCAAATCCGCCCAGGACCAGCAGATTCACTCCCGCGGTCCAAAAGGTAGCTCCAGCCAGAGCCCCTCGCAGTGCCTCCACCGCGTAGGTCAGCGGCAGGCAGCGAGCCAGGAGCCGCAACGCCGGTGGCATGGCCGAAAGGGGGACAAAGACGCCGCAAAGGAAGATCATAGGGAAACGGATGAAGTTAGCCAGGGTCTGGGCCTCGAAAACCTCCCGTACTGTCACCGAGACGAAGGCCCCCAGGGCCGAAAAGGCTGCCGCCGAGAGGACGAGAGCCAGGATCAGGAGAGGCCAGTTGATCCCCCACAGCCCAAGTACAGCCACGGCCACCGCCAGGACGGCCACGGTGGTGACCAGGCCGAAGGCCATGCCCCCCAGCACTTTGCCCAGAAGCAGCGCCGGCAGCGAGACCGGGGCCAGCATCAGCCGCTCCAATGCCCCGATGCGGCGCTCGAAGGTGATGACGATGGCCTCCATGCTGGTGGTGCCAAAGAGCACGGTCATTCCCAAGAGACCCGGCGCCAAATCCCGCATCTCCCCCGGCTGGCGGATGGTGAAGGCCAGGATCAAGGCGAAAGGAAAGATAATGCCCCAACTGATGTTGGGCGGCTTCAGGTAGTAGGCCCGCAGGTCCTTGAGGGCGATGTAGAAAATGCCGCGCAGGTCATCACGCCACATCATCGCCTGCCTTTCTCCGCCAGCATCACCTCAGCGCTCAGGCCGGTCAGCTCGATGAAAGCGTCTTCCAGAGTAGGCTCCACAGTGCGCACCGAGAGCACCGGCCGCCCCTGGTGCTCAGCCTCGGCCAGCGCTAATCGCAACGCTGCCGGCACGTCCTCAGCGGCAAAGCGCAGGAGTCTACTTACCCCTTCGTTTGCACTTGGTCCTACAGTGACCTCCACTGCAGCCCGCCTCTGCAACCGGGCCTTCAGCCCCTCTACCGTGTCCAGGGCGACGATGCGGCCCTGGACGATGAGGGCCACCTGATCGCACAGCCGCTCCGCCTCCTCCAGGTAGTGGGTGGTCAGAAACACCGTCACCCCCTCCTCCCGCAGTTGTCGGATCAGCGCCCGTAGGGAGCGGGCGGAGAGGATGTCCAGCCCGGTCGTCGGCTCATCGAGGAAGACCAGTTGAGGGCGGTGGACCAGCGCCGCCGCCACCGTCAGGGCGCGCTTCATCCCCTTGGAGAGCTTACCGAAGGGCGTGTTGCGCTTCTCCCACAGGCGAAAGCGCCGCAGGAGCGCATCGGCCCGTTCGCCCCGTTCCCGGCGGGGGACGCCGTATAGCTGCCCCGTGAACACCAGATTGTCCCGGGCCGAGAGCTCGTCGTAGAGGTTGGACGTCTCCGGCACCACGCCAATGCATTTCTTGATGCGCGTGACCTCCCGGGCCAGGTCGAATCCCAGGACGCGGGCACTGCCCTCCGTGGGGCGGGTCAGCCCGGTCAGCATCCGGATGGTCGTCGTCTTCCCCGCCCCGTTGGGCCCCAGGAAGCCGAAAACCTGGCCTTGGGGCACGGCAAAGCTGATATGATCCACGGCCAAAAGGTCGTCATAGTATTTGGTGAGGCCGGAGACCTGGATGGCTTCTGAAGTACGATGCACCTCATCAACTGTCACAATAGTATTTGGTGAGGCCGGAGACCTGGATGGCTTCTGAAGTACGATGCACCTCATCAACTGTCACACTCATTGTATCCCCATCTGCCTACAAGGGCAGCCCCAGCCAGGTGAACACCCCGATCAGCTTCAGACCGACGTAGATGTAGAGCAACGCCAGCAGGAACTTGAGTCGCTTCTCGCTCAGCTTGTGGGCCATGATGGCTCCCACCTGCGCCATTGGGATGCTGGTCACCACCAGGGGCAGCCAGGCCGCCAGGTTGAAGTAGCTCAGGCCCAGCGGCGGCAGGTCGGTCAGGCTGCGGAAGAAGCCCAGGATGAAGAAGGTCAGCGTGCCGACGCTGGAACCGATGACCATCGTCGCCTGGGAGAGGGCCACACTCTGGTGAATGGGCACCCCCAGGAGGGTATTTAACGACGGCACGTAGACCAGCCCACCACCGATGCCCAGAAAGTGGGCGATGAAACCGCCGCCAAAGCCAGTGGGCCAGAACTTGCCTTTTTCTACCGGCGGCATCTCGTCCACCGGGCGTGGTTTGGCCGTCATGAAGCGGTACGCGCCGATGAGGCACAGCACGCCGAACAGCACCTTCAGGATCGCACCCGGCACAAAGACGGCGATGCCGCTCCCCACCAGCGAACCCACCCCCACCGGGATGGCAAAGTTCCAGTAGTGAGACATGGAGAACTTTTTGATCCTGGCATGGCGCAATGCACCACTCAAGGCGGTCGGCACAACCACGGCCATGTTGGTGCATAGTGAGATCTTCATTGCCGTGTCTACCGGCACGCCCAGGCCCTTGAACAGGAAGAACATCACCGGCACCATCAGAAAGCAGCCGCCGACACCGAACATGCCGTTGGCGAAGCCGACGCCTGCACCAGCTACCAGCAACCAGACAACAAACATCGCGTTCATAATCGTTCACCTCCGTTGTGAATTGGACGCACTTAGCAACCCTAGGAGACAATGGTTTCCTCGTCGGCTTCACAGGGCGGTGGACGTTTGACCCCCGGCCCTCGTCCCCGATGACACAGGCAGCGACAAGGGCGTTTGCACTTTTTCACGGCACGCTCCTCACAACAGGGTTCATCTTCTATCGCTTTAGGGCCCGTACAAAGAACTGCAGCCCTTTCCCCTGGCCTTTGATCTCACCAAAGCCGGCCTCCTTCATTAAATCAGCGACTTCCTCGAAAGTGAATTTGAACATATCCAAATGGTGAAAGAGCCCAAACAGTTTGCGCTTCCAGTTGGAGAGCCAGGCCTGGTTATAATCCTTGAGGATCAGGCTGCCGCCAGGTTTCAAAACCCGGAATATCTCTGACAAGCCTTTCTGTGGGTTCTCCCACTCATGAAGCGAGGATTGGGTAACCACCAGGTCAACAGAGTTTGATTCTATCGGTATCTCCTCGGCTGTTCCCACCCTCGTCTCAAAACTCGACACTCCTGCCTCATCGGCGTTCTTTCCGGCTATCTTGAGCATTTCATCGGATGGGTCAACTCCGATGATCCTCGCTTGTGGCCAGAGCTTATGGAGCTCGATAGGAAGAAGCCCCGGCCCAGTGCCCAGGTCCACGATGGTTGCCTCTGCTTGCAAAGGGGCCAGGCACTCCGCGATCTTTCTGGCGAAAGGGGCATAAACCATCCCGGAGCTTATCCTCCTCCATCTGGCGTATCTTTGGGCTCTTCTCTCCTCATGCCAGGGTTCTTGCTGTTTTGTACTCTCCATGTAGCTTCCTTATGTAGAACTTCCGTCCTTCGTATTCCGTCTCGACGAGTTGACCCTGCGCGATCAGCCGGTGAACAACAGGCCAATCGGCCCCGGCCCGCGCCAGGAACTCGCTCAGGGCCTCCTCCCGCATGGGATGCACGGCGGTGATGCTCAGCAGGTCCTCCTCGACATCGCCCGTGAAAGCGAAGGCGTTGCCCTCGTAGCCAATCAGATACTCTACGTGTTCAAGCCTCTGGCTGAAGATCTGATAAGCCCGGTTGATGGCTTCCTCAGCAGGAGGTCGCACCCACTCCTCTGCGGGCGGCCTGGTGGGGATGGACAAATAGGCCCTGGCAGGCCTCAGCCGGGCCAGGAAGTCGGTCACCTCCCGGACATGGTCATCGCTGTCGTTGACGCCTGCAACCAGCATCGTCTCGGTTGCCAGTTTGCCCCCAAAGGCTTTCGCAAACTCGAGCGCGCCATCGAAAATCGAGGTCAGTTGCAACGTTCCGTGGGGACGGTTGATCCTGCGCCAGACCTCTTCCCGCGTGGAATCCACTTTCAGGGAGACCCAATCTACTTTCATCAGGTCCTCTCTCACGTCCTCGCGCCAGACGAGGGAGGCGTTGGTGATCACGGCGATCTTGATCCTCAAAGGCCTCAATAGCTCGATCTCACGGCCGAGATTGACATCCAGGGTGGGCTCCCCGTCGGGCACGAAGGTGAGGTAGTCAATGGGTTCCCCGATTTCCCTGGCTTTCTCCACCTTGTGTTGGACGTCCTGCAAGACTTGCGCTGGCTCATAAAACACACGGCGCTCAACCTGCATCTTGATGGTGCGACCCAACTGGCAGTAAACACAGGAGTAGGAGCACACCTTGGGCGGGATGTTGTTAACCCCCAGGCTGCGCCCCAAACGTCGGGATGGAACGGGACCGAAGGCGATCATCTCTCCCTCTGTTCACACTGCCGGCTTGATGTCCAACACCGGGCTACCGTTGAGGGCGTCCAGGCCTCGCACGCGCAGTGCGTTGCCTTCCACCGCCAGCAAGTCCACCACCGTGACGCCGATAGGGTTGGGGCGGCGGGGGCTGCGCAGGGCGAAGACCCCGCATTTGGGCCGGCTCGGGTCGCCCCGAGGGTGCTGCAACAGCTCGTAGCCACGCGACAGGTGGAAATAGAAGACGACCAGGATCTGTTGGCCGGGTTCGAGACCGGTCAGACCAGGGGCCAATGCCGGCTCGATGACCAGCCGTGACTCGACCTGCCGGATCTGCTCCGGCGGGGCAGGGCTGGTAAAGGAGTTCTCCACCCAGCCGATGGGGGTGAAGGTGATGAGCTTGCTCACGCGGCTTGCTCCAGCTTCTTCAGCGCTGCGCTCAGGGCCTCATTGGCCCATCCTAACTCCTTGGCGGCCAGGGCGATCTCTTCAGCCACCTCCTCCTGGCCGACGGCGCGAGCCTTCTCCGCCCACTCCTGAAACCCGGCCGCGTGCTCGGCATTGTGCTCGATCCAGTGGGGCAACAAGACTCGTAGCTTCTCCAGGTCCGTTGTGGTTGCCATCCTACCCCTCCTGTGGCGGTCTGAGGGGACCGCCCTCAACTTCAACCACCAGGGTCACGGTGTGCTTCAAGAAGTCAATCCGCCCGATGCGGGCCCGCACCATCTGTGGCTCCTCGAAGAAGGTGCTTAGCCGCACACCATCCGCCGTCGGTTCCAACAGGATGACGTCTCGCATGATCTCTTCTTCCTGCCCATCACGGGCCAGATAGACCGTTGCTTGACACATCTCACCACTCCTTCAACAAGCTGTCCAGTTCATTCGACAGTGCAGTCAACGCCTTCACGCACCCCTGCCCCGCCTCCTCCGCCGGCGAAAACCCCGGCCCCCTATGGCGAGACCATCCTCCCCACCGAGCCTGCGGTCCAGGGCGCTGATCAGGCGCGGTGCCAGGCGGGGGACGATCTGGCGGCCCAGGAAGGCCAGGGCCGATCCTACGAAGGGGACCAGCCTGGCCTGCAGGGGAATGGGGGCCGCTTGTAGCCTGACCTCAATGACCTCGGGCGACGGGCGCAAACTGGGGACTGACACCCGCTCTGCAACCGGCTCCCTTACGGCCAGCATGGCCCCATTGGGGCAATCCTCCACGCAGGCCTCACAGTCCGTGCACTTCTCCTGGTCAACTCTGGCCGTATCCCCAATTAGGCTTATGGCCCCCACGGGGCAGGCTTCGACACAGGTTCCGCAGCCAGTGCACTTCTCGATATCAACGTAAACCATCCTTCATCACCTCTCACCACTCTCGCTTTCGGATCATAGCGCAGGCGCCGTGGACGACCTTAATGCCCTTTTCTTGGCAGAAGCGGATGGCTTCCTCCGACTCGGAGCCAGGCTGCATCCAGACCCTCCCCAGCCCGAGTTCCGCGCACTGGCGGACTATTTCCTCGGTCACCTTCGGCGGAACGACGATGTCCACCACCACCGGCTTCTCCGGTAGGTCGGCCAAACTGGAGTATAACCTCTGGCCCTCGATCTCGCCCCCACCGGGATTGACGCCGTAGACGATGTAGCCCGCCGCCCGCAGGTTGCGAAATACCCGGTGGCCAAACTTCTCAGGGTTAAGTGAGACCCCCACCACCGCCCAGACGCGCTGGTTGATGAATTCCCGAATCAGTTCCTCCATCCCTCACTCCCCTGCTCAGTCAGCAACTCCAGCAGGATTCGTGCGGCGCGCTCGACCACGACGGAGCATGACCCAAATCCGCCAGGGGCATGGACCTGTTCGTACAGGGGACCGCAGCGGGTAGCGCCCAGCTCGGCGGCGAAGCACTCCCGATAGCAGGTAGTCAGCCGGCGGGCTGGCGAGTCATCCTCCTCCAGGTTGTTGCGCCCGTACAGTGCCCCGATGATCATAACCCCAGCACTCAGCGCCCCACACATCTCTTGCTTGGTTCCCCCAACTCCTCCCGCGAAGCCGTTAGCCATTCTCACTATGAGAGGGTCAAGGTCACCCAGGACGTGCCCGCCCACGGCGAGCACTATCGCCTCGGCTCAATGGTAGCCTCGCCTCATCAAATCGCCAGCCCGACGGACTACTTCATGCTTGTTTCCCACCATTGATCACCACCTCCATTCTTTCTACAGCCAAGCGCACATTGGGGTCGTCCTCTTCCTCGATGGCCACGATTCTGGCGCCGGCCTCCTTGAAAACGCGGACCAGGTCGGCGATGGAGTAGAAACGGCTGCGCATAAGGAGCAGCCTCTCGCCTAAGGCAGTCCACTTAACCGCTCGGCGACGAATGTCCGGCTCCTCAATGACTAATCGCCCACCGGGACGCAACACCCGCAGGGTCTCCTTCGCGGCGGCGTGCTGGTCGCGAAGGTGATGAAAGGTGTCCACCATCACAATGCGGTCGAAAGCCCCATCGGCAAAAGGGAGATGCTCGGCCAAGCCACAGCAAGCGATCATCTGCTTCTGGCGAGCCTCCCTTAACATTCCCCAGGAGGGGTCACAAACGACCATCACATAGTCGTCGCCGAAGGTTTGGGAGACACGGCCCGTGCCGCCGCCGATGTCCAATATACGCTCCGACGGTCGGGCCTGGAGCAGATTCATGAGCCGTTCCGGACCCAGGAAGTGGAACACGCGGTCGTAGAAACGGGCGACGAGGTCGAAATGGTCAGGTCGCACCGCTCATCTCCACTACTTCTCCAGCTTCTCCAGTCGAGCCATCACCTCGTCCAGTTGGCGACGCAGCATCTCGGCCTCCTCGTGCAGGCGTCCTACTTCATCCTGTTCATGCTCTCCGTGGGCGTGCTCGATGCTCTCGCGACAGGGCTGGACACCACGCAGTTGACCGCCCAGGTAGCGTTCCAGAGCATAGCGCACTGTGCCCGACGCGCCGCTCACGGCCTCTATGCCATACTGCTCGAAGAAGGCGATGGCCCGGCCGCCCATCCCGCCAGTGAGCATCACGTCCACGCCCTGGCTGTGGATGAAACCAGGCACCACCCCCGGCGCATGCTGGCCGTAGTAAGGATTATCCACGGCCTGGACAGCCTTGACTTCCTGACCTTCCACGTCCACCAGGATGTAATGGGAGCAGCGCCCGAAGTGAGGGCTGACCACACTCTCAAGACCGTTTTTGTCTTCGGCAGAGATAGCGATACGCATTTCTAACCCCCCTTTTCTAACTTGTCGAGTCGTTCCATGACCTCGGCTAACTGCCTGCGTAGGTCGCTGGCCGTTTGCTTCAGGGCCGCGATCTCTTCTCCACGGGAAGCAGGTGGGGCGGGTTGCGGTGGGGGCGTTGTCCCCCAGGCACCAGGCCCGTAGGCACCCCGGCCCATGCCCATGCCTCGCCCCATTCCACGGCCCATACCCATCCCGGCGTGAGCATGGACGCTGGCGTCAGCGGCGGATGGCAGCCGCCCTGCCTTGTACGCCTCCACTGCCTCTCTCACCGTCCCGCCTGTGAGCAGGTAGATGGGCACATTGGCTGCCTGGAAAACGTTATAGGCGTTGGGGCCGACGTTGCCGGTCAGCACAGCTTGTGCGCCCTGCTCGATGACGAACTGGGCCGCTTGGACTCCCGCCCCACCAGGAGCGGACATGGCCGGGTTGGGAACGGCCTCGAATTCCATCATCTCCGTATCAACGAAGATATAGGTGGGGCACCGCCCGAAGACCGGACTGGCCGGCGATTCCAGGTCCGTGCCGTTGGATGTGACAACGATTCTCATTTGCAATTCCTCCTTGTTGACAGTATAATTGGGATGCACCTCTCCTGCCGGTTGTTAAACGACCGTACAGGTTGGGGGCTCGGGGCGGGTGGCGAGTTTTCCGATTCCGTTCACCCGCCCCGACGTTTATCCCCCTGGTATCCACCGTTACGTCTCCTTTCCCAGTTCCTCAATGCGCGCGCTGATCTGATCAAGCTGAGCCCTCAGTGCCTCGGCGTGATCCCTCAGCATCTGCAGCTCCTGCTCGCGCGGCATCGCGCCGGGCGCCGGAGCGCCGTAAGCCCATGGTCCAGCCCCCCAGGCGGCGGCCATCTGTGGCGTGGGCCACTGTCCCATCATAAGGTACTCGGCGCAGGGACCCAGCCCCGTGGGGCTGCGGCCCAGCCAGCCTGGGCTGAAGCCGAAACGCATCCAACCCGGAAGCCCGGTCGCGTAGTACATCCAGCGATGCCCGTGTCCTCCCATTAGAATTCACCTCCTTCTTGGTCAGTTAGTCAGTTGGTCCTTGGTCAGGTGGTCAATAGTTGCTACCACCAACGTCCCCGGCCGCGGCCTCGCCCTCCCCAGCCCATGCCCCGGCCCCAGAAGCCTCGCAGGCCCCATCGGGGGCGTCCAAAGCCGTAGGCCAAAGGATAGCCCCCGTAGGGTTGGAGGCCGTATCCCCCAGTTGGCCATCCAACCGCAGGAGCATAGCCTGTACCCGCCAGGGTGTAGGGCTGATATGGATGGGGAGCGCGGTAAGGGCCATAGCCGGCATAGAAGGGGCTGTACGGATTGCACCAGCCCCGTCCACCACCGGTCATGGGGCCCATCCCGGCCGGTCCTGTCCCATCGAAACCTGGCATCTCATTCACCTCCTTTCCCAATTCATCCTTTCATTTCCCTCCAAAGGTCTCTTATCGCCTGGCTCACCGGCCCATCGCCGTATTCCGTCACCGGCAGGCCCTGCACCATAGCCTCGGTAACTACGGTGTCGTAGGGCACCTGTCCCACCAACGCGATTCCCTGCGCAGCACAGAAAGCCGAGATCTCGTGGGCCCGCGATGGGTTGATGTCGGCCTTGTTGATGCAAACCAGGGCTGGCACGCCAAAGTGGTTGGTGGTGGCCAGGATACGCTTTAGATCGTGGATGCCGGAAATGGTGGGCTCCACCACCAACAAGGCCAGATCGGCCCCAGCGCTGGCTGCGATGACAGGGCAGCCGATGCCCGGAGGGCCATCCACGATGAGCAAATCGGCTCCGCTGTCCAAGGCCAGGAGCCGAGCCCGTTGCTTGACCAACGTCACCAGCTTGCCAGAGTTCTCTTGGCCAGCCAAGAGGTGAGCATGGAAAAGCGGCCCAAAGCGGGTGTTGGAGCGGAACCAGCGCCCGGCTGTCTGCTCTTCCATACGAATGGCCTCTACTGGACACTGGTAGAAGCAAGAGGCGCAGCCCTCGCAGGCGATGGAATCTATGGTATATTGGTAAATTGGTAGATTGGTAAATTGGGAAGTCGGTACACTCGCTCCGACGGAGACAGCAGAGGACGAAGATGATGCGATCACCGCTTCAAAGCGGCAGACCTCAGCGCAGATGCCGCAGGCAGTGCAGAGTTTGGGGTCAATGACCGCCACCTGCCCGCCGGTGAAATCGTGCTCTTCCAGCTTCTTCGGATCGAGCACCAATTCCAGGTTAGCGGCATCCACGTCGGCATCGGCCAGGACTATGGGCATCTCTTCCGATGCCAAGTGGGCCAGCGCCGCCGCAACCGTCGTCTTGCCAGTGCCTCCTTTGCCGCTGAGAATGACGAGTTGCTTCATCGGGCTACCTCCTCCTCAATGCGGCGGTACAGCTCAATAAACCGCTCTCGATACTCCGGCAAGGCTTCCACAACCGTCACTCCCTCCGAATACGCCTCGGCGATGCGCCGGTCGAGGGGGATACGCATCAGGATGGGGATGTCCTCGGCGGCGCAATAGTCCTCCACGCCCCGGTCGCCCACGCCTTCACGATTGATTACCACACCCACGGGCAACCCCAGTTCACCGCGGGCTACCTCCACCGCCAGCCTCAGATCGTGCAGGCCGAAGGGGGTGGGCTCGGTGACCATCAACCCGAAGTCGGCCCCGCGCATCGTCTCCACCACCGGACAGGCGGTGCCCGGCGAGGCGTCCAGTATCACGCTGGAATGCGGACGCAAGTCCGCCTCCCCGATGCGCTTCTTCAACTGGCGAATGATAGGCGGGGCCATGGCCTCGCCGATATTCAAAATACCGTGAGCGAAACGGATGCCACCAGCCCGCCCTTCCTCGATGACCCCCGTCACGTTCAGCACCTCGTGAATGGCCCCCTCAGGACAATTCAGGGTACAACTGCCGCACCCGTGGCAGAGCTCAGGGAAGACGAGCACATTCTGCTTCACGACAGCAATGGCGTGGTAAGCGCAGACCTCCGCACAGCGCCCACAGAAAGTGCATTTGTCGTAGTCCACCTCTGGGATGAGGATCCCCACCTCCTCCCGGCGTTCGATGGTGGGGTTGAGAAAGAGGTGAGCGTTGGGCTCTTCTACATCGCAATCCAAAAACAGCGTCTTAGCGTTGTAGCGGCCCAGCGTCCTAGAGTTTGCTTCGTCAAGTCGCTTAGACGCTGAGACGCCAAGACGCTTGGACGCTATTGAAAGCGCCAAGTTCACCGCAACGGTGGTCTTGCCCGTGCCACCCTTGCCACTGGCCACGGCAATGATCATGGCTGCTCTCCCTTCCCTATTCGCAGCCGCCTGTAGTAGGAATGGCTGGTGTAAAGAGCAGCCACGGGGTTGTGGCCTGTAACGCGATCTTTGGCCACCAGCACTGTAACCGGTGCCTCGGAATGTTTGAAGAACAGGCTGTCGTGGCCCACACACAGCCCCACGACGATGTTCAGCTCTGTGCCAACCTCGTTCAGCAACATGGCCTGCCCCACAGGGTTGCATAGGGATTCATACTGCCCAGGGCGTATCTTCTCCTCGTCCCTCAGGCCGATTTTCTCCTTGTCAATGGAGCCCACTTTGCAGCAGACGCTGTCCACCTCGAACCCATTGGCTTCTAAGATCTCCTGCAAGAGACGGGCCTCGCGGATAAGGCCGATGCAACTGGCGATGCCCAGTCGCCGGGCGCCGATGCGCCGAGCAAAGTTCATGATCTCTTCCACTCGTGGCTCCTTGCAATATCCTGCCGCCTCGGTGCGAGCCGCAGCCAGAGCAAACTCTCGCAGACCATCCTGGCTCAGATACACCTCCTCTGCTCTGGAGAGGATAGCCGTCTCCGTGGGCATGGGACAGAAAGGCGGGTACTCCTTGGTGCCAGGCTCGGCACTGCACGCCCATACCCCACACATTGCACAGCGAAGCTTTTCCAATTTAGCCTCCCTATCGTGTTGTACTTCTCATTCCGCTTTGCCCTCCCCCAACAAAGCGTTGAGTTGTTCCGCCCCTACGTAGCCTACTACCTCGATCTCCTGTCCGGCCACACCCTCAACCCGGGCTACGACCTCCCTAATCTGCAAGGCCAGCGTCACGGCCAGGGGACACAGCGGCGACGAGGGGCGGAAACGATAGCGCACCAGCCCCGTCTCATCAACCGTCAAATCCTCGATCAGTCTCATGCGCATCACATCCGCCCCCGTCTCCGGGTCTATAACCTTCTGCAACTGATGGATAACTGCCTGTTTCACCGCTCTGGGATCAACGCCCATAATCACACCTCTCGAAAGTCCAACCTGGTGCCTGCCGGACAGGGAGCCACCTCCTCGCCGAAAGCCTGGGCCAGGGTGACGTAGGCCCGCTGCCCGGTGCAGTGGTTAAGATAGAGCCGGGGCACGCCGAGCTCCCTCAACACCTCGATGACACGCCGCAGATGGGTTTCATCGGCTTGGAGCAGATGGGTTCCCCCGGCCACGGCAGCGATGTCCACCTCGCAGTGAGCGGGACGAACTGCGCCAAAAGTGCGGCGCACATGGGTCAGGGTATTGAGCAGCCCGGCGTGACAGCAGCCGCAGAGCACCACCAACCCTTTCCCCGTCTCCAGGACCAGAGCCATGTCATCGCGGTAGGGATCGGGCTCCCAGCCGTTCATCCCACGCACCAGGTGATGGGCGCTGCGCCCCTCTGGCTCTGTACGGTCTGTGATCTCCCCCGTCGTCCACACGCCGGGCAGAATCTCCATCGGCTCGGCACTCAGTTGAAGCGTCAGCCACTGCTCCAATGCCTCCCTTTCCAAAGGCAATCCCACAGACTTGAGCGACCCCTCCCGTCGCGAAAAACGCTCACGGAAGAGGTCAGGGTGGGCATGGAGGGGGATTCCGGCCACCTGATCCAGCAATGCCGGCAGCCCGCCGGTGTGATCGTAGTGGGCATGACTGATGGCCAGAGCGTTGATCGCCTTTGGCTCAATACCCAACAACTCCAGGTTGTGCAGCAGCACTTTGCCGCTTTGACCGGTGTCGAAAAGGACGCATCCACTCTGCATCTCGATCAAAAAGGCCAATCCATGCTCGCCCCAGAATGGCGAGTGATCGCAAACAGCGTCGTCTACCACGCAGGTTACTCTCATCGCTCACCCACGGGTCATTTTGGCGCCACACTTGGGGCAGGTCATCTGATAGCATGGCTGTCCTACCTGGTGAGGCACTTTGTGACCACAACTGGGGCACACGCAGTTGCCGCCTGGCCCGGCCGCCTTGGAACCCCCCATGCGACCCGGCCCACGACCACCGCCGCGGCCGCCACCGCGGCCACCGCCTCGACCAAAAAGCCTCTGGAGCATCCTTCCTCACCTCCTTCTGCAAACGTCATCCGTCGAACAAGGCGGAGCTTCGCAGCGCTCATC
>JBAWAP010000038.1:0-1759 GCA_049589355.1 Anaerolineae bacterium | reverse complement strand
GTGGTTTGGTACGCGACCAATGCCGCGTAACCTAACAACCCATCGTTGACGTGAGTGATCTCCGTTTTGGTGGGAATGCAGGCATCAACCCATTCCTGAGCCCAGCGGCGATATTGGTCATCCTGGGTCGCCTGCCAGGCGTGGATCCAGCCATAAACCAGCACGCCCCCTTCCCAATCGCAGTGATCCTCCAGGTTGTCTGTGCCTCGTTGTGCAATCAACATGAGTGGGCTGGTAAACCTGCGCTTGTAGATATCAAAGGTGTCGCCCGTCCGCCCCCCAGCATATACCAGCCATCGTCCATCGCTGGACAAACGTGGGGTGTCCATCTCCCAGCCTTCGCGTTGCTCCAAAGCGGTCAGGCCCCCTCCCGCCAGATTGGCCACATAGATGTTCCACTGGCCAGATCGGTTGGAGACGAATACCACGCCGCTGCCATCTGGGATGATGGAGGGATAGCCATCAAATGCCGGGTTATCTGTCACCCGGCGTAGATTCGAGCCGTCCGCGTCCATCAGATAGATCTCGCTGTTGCCGTCCCGTTCGCTGCGGAAGGCAATCGTTCTGCCATCGGCCGACAGGGCTGGGAAACGATCGGCGGCCGGGTGGGTGGCCAGGCGGGTCCATGCGCTGCTGCCGATGGTGGCGGTGTAGATGTCCCAGTTGCCTTCAGCACGATTGCTGCTGAAGGCCAACGTCAGACCATCAGAGGTGAAGGCCGGGTGGAGCTCGTCCGTGCCGGTGTAACCGCCCAGAGCCGGTCGGACGTTGGTCCCATCAGTGTCCATCAAATAGATGTCCCAGTCGCCGCCCTGATCGGAGGCGAAGGCGATGGTGGAGCCGTCGGGTGAGAAGATTGGCGTGTCCTCTTGAGCAGAAGGCGGCTGGATAAGATTGATGGGTTGGCCACCCGTCAGCGGGATGCTAAACACATCCGGCTGGCCGGCCCGGTCGCTGATGAACACGACTGTTTGGCCGTCAGGCGACAGGGCCGGCTGGAAATCGTTGGCTGGATCGTAAGTCAAGCGATCGAATTGATAAACGTTGAAGATTAGCGACAGGTAGACTTGAGCGGCCAGGACGGGTAGTTTCGATTCTTCACCGCTGTCCGCACATTCGGTCACCCATCCATCCGCCGTATCGGAGGTTGCCCGGAAGGCCAGCCCAGCCAGCAGGGTGGCTATGAGGAACACAATAGCGCAAGACAGCACAGCTTTCAAGAGCCATAGTCTATTTCTTCTCATTTCTTGTCGCCCTCGGTTCCCGACAACATGCGTCCCCTGTTATTATATATACTATCAGATGAAACGTCAATAAGTATGGTTGCTCTGCATACAAAAATGCCAGCCTCAGGTCACATAGAATAACGGCCCCGGCTGGCGCTGCATTCGGGCATTCTGTTTGCTGAACTTACCTCATCGGGCCCTCTTAACGATTAGATCTGCTAACAAGCCTATCGCCCCCACCTGAATCGCCGTCAGTATCAACATCAGCGTGATACCAGGAACGTAGAAGCTCCGGTAGTAAATGATGTCCCGAAGCAGTTTGACTGCTCCCACCAGGATGAGGGTCAGAGTCACTGGCAAAAAGACCTTGAGGGGGTTGAAGTACATGATGGTTCGCACTACCAGAGAGATATAGTTATACGTATCGGCGATGGGATGAAAGGAAGACTTCCGTCCCTTTCTCTTGTAATAGTCTATGGGGATAAATTTGACCGCGTAGCCCTCGGAGAGGAAAGCAATGGTCTGAGTGCCCA
>JBAWAP010000037.1:0-11853 GCA_049589355.1 Anaerolineae bacterium | reverse complement strand
GCCTCCTCCGCCCGCTTGCGCTCGGTGATGTCTTCCCCAGCCCCCTCGTAGTACAGTACCTGGCCTTCGCCATCCCGGACCACTCGGGCATTTTCCCTCACCCAGATAGTCGTTCCATCGTGCCGTCGCCACTGCACTTCGAAATCGCGCACCACCCCTTCGCGCTCCACCAGGGCCTGCCACTGCTTACGAACCTGGGGGTTCACATAGCCGTCTATCACATTGATTGCCAGTAGGGACTCTCGGTCTGGGTATTCCAGCATCTGCACCAGGGCCGGGTTGACGTCGAGGATCTGTCCTTCCGGCGTGGTGCGGTAGAGCCCCGCCGGCACGCGCTCAAACAGGCTGCGGTAACGCTCCTCGCTTTCCCACAGCGCCTCCTCCGCCCGCTTGCGCGCTGTGATGTCGTGCAAGATGCAGTGGGTCTGTTTGAATTGCCCGTGTTCGTCGTGCCCAATTCTCCCGTCAATATGCACGAGGATCGTGGAACCAACGCGCTGTACCATTTCGAGATCAACATGCACTTCGCCAGTCGCTTTGAAGCGTGGGAAGCGTTGCTTGAACGCGTCCACTTCTTGGGGCGCGAGAAAATCACTGAACCAGTGCCCGATCACTTGGTCGCGTGAGTATCCCAGCAGATCGAGCCACGCCTGGTTGACGTCAATTAAGCGTCCTTCCGCATCTAACGACTGATAGCCCAGCGGCGCTCGTTCGTAGAGACGCCGGAAGCGCTCTTCACTTTCGCGCAGCGCCTCTTCCGCCCGCTGGCGCTCCGTGATGTCGCGGACGAACACGAGGTTGGCTGGCTTTCCCTGATACGTAATCACACCTGCATTCAACTCGGCATATACCTTACTGCCGTCCTTGTGCTTGAGTACTGTCTCGTATACCGGTATGACATCCTCACCCGTCATACGCTGCTTGTAGCGATCAACCACTTTGGGAAGCTCTTCGGGATGGACGTAATTGGTAAACGGAGTGCCAATGACCTCCTCAATGGTGCCGCCCCACATTTCTGCCAAACGCGGATTGAGATACGTGACGATTGTGTCCTGAATAATGCAAATACCGTCATTCGCTCGCTCAACAACGTTGCGGTATTTCTCCTCACTTTCTTGCAGCGCCTCCTCCCCCCGCCTGCGCTCGGTGATGTCGGATATGATGTGAACAGCACTGATGAGATTGCCGGCCTCATCCAGTAGCGGATCCACGGAAACTTCAAGCCATCGCTCACCCATGGGCAAAACCAGGGTTTCTCTGCGGCGAGTCTCCCTCATGCGCACGATAGGACACCCTTCGATGGGTTCTGACGTCCCGTGCACAAGCTCCCAACAGGTGCGGCCGATGATCTCGCCGAACGGCTTGCCCAGGAGATTCGTCATGGCCACGTTGCATCGCAGGATTCCGCCTTCCAGGTTCAGCAGGCAAACAGCGTCGCTAACAGCATCGAACGTAGCCTGCCATTGCCGGGCAGAAGCCCGCAGCGCCTCCTCCGCCGGCTTGCGCCCGGCTTCAGCATGCTCTAGCTCTGCTATCTTCTTTTCCAGAGCTTCTATCTCCTCAATCAACTGAACCTTCTTCATCTTTGCATAGTCCATGATGCTTCCTATCCTAACCAAAAAGCCAGCCATACACGCGTGAGCGCTCTTGGCTGGCATGGAGGGTGGGCTTGGGGCGCCCACGTTCTGAATCTCAAACTCGCCTCAATTGTAACAGAAAAGAGGAGCTATGTCAAACCTTTGTCCCCTCCATCCTTCATGGCCGGAGTGTAGCGTTGGTAGTTGTCCCGGCCCTTTGCCTTGGCGCGGTACATGGCCATGTCGGCATCCCTCATCAGGGCGTCAGCATCTTCACCGTCTTCAGGATACATAGCAATACCAATGCTGGTAGTGATATGTATTTCGTGGCCATCAAACGCAAAAGGCCTTCGAATTGCTTCCAGGATTTTTGAGGCAATCTTGGCCGCGTCTTCCGCCCGAGCGGTTTCTGGTAATACCAGCATGAACTCGTCGCCCCCCATGCGGGCGACAGTGTCGCTCTTACGCAGAAGGCTTGTCAGTCGCTCGCCAACAGCTCGCAGTAACTTGTCTCCCACACTGTGCCCCAGCGTATCATTAACGTCCTTCAAGTAATCCAGGTCGAGCAGGATCACGGCCAGCTTTTGCTGGTTGCGGTGCGTGCGAGCCAGCGCCAGCGTGAGACGGTCATTGAACAGCATCCGGTTGGGCAGGCCAGTCAGGGCGTCGTGGCTGGCCATATAGGCGAGTTCTTCCTCCGCCCGCTTGCGCTCGGTGATGTCGCGGATAAACCCAACCACCGCCGAGACCTCCCCCAATGGACCCCGTATCGGTGAAAAGGATATATCGTGCCAGAAATCCCCCCCTGGGAAGTGAAGAAGATACTCGTCCCGCCAAGATTCCCCAGTCTCGAAGATATGTTGAATCCGGGTGAGTCTTTCCTTTGCATCCTGGAGAGGCAAAACATCCATGAGCGACCTTCCCACAAACTCAGTAATCCGGATGTCATAGCGTTTATCAAGCTCCGGGGTTCCCCAGACAGATACATGATTCCCTTCTCGATCAAAGACAACGATCATGGCCTCGTGCAGCGAGGAAAGTATTCCCTTAAGACGTTCATCACTCTGGCGCAGTGCCTCCTCCGCCCGCTTGCGCTCGGCTTCAGCATGCTCTAGCTCCCCTATCTTCTGCTGCAAAGCTTCTATCTCTTCGATCAATTGAGCCTTCTTCATCTTTGAGTAGTCCATGATACCTCCCATCTCAACCAAAAAGCCAGCCATAGACGGCTGGTTCAGGCCTGAGCTCTCCCAGCCTATGAGTGGTCGCTGTGATGTAGTCAAGACGTGCCCTGAACTCATCCCTCAGTACAACCAAATACATGCTCGCTGCGCCCGAAGGAAACGTAGAGGACATCGGTCTCTTTGTCGTAGTTGGCCTTGATCTCGGGCATCGCTCATGCCTGCCCTGATCTATGTGTCCCCTATTATTATAACATAAAACTGGATGAAAGCGCAATCGGGGAATCCCTGATTTTTGGGCTTCGAAAAACCTGATTTTTGAGTAAGGAAAAGGATGATGTCAAACGATGGAGGAGGCACGATTGCTTGCCTATGAGCAATCAGGATTGATAACTGAGGGGCTGTACGTCAACCAAGTTGCTGTTTGACGGAAGGAGAATATCACAGATTTCAAAAAGGGCACTCATGCGCGATTGCTCCAAGTTCTGATGGGGGAGCTGACTTTACAGTCAATCGCCTTCGTAGTAAAATAGACTTGCATCTCAACAGAGTGAGAAGATTTCTATGAAATCCATTGGAGACAGATTCGCCAAAAGCAGTCTGAGGTTCGCCTTCTTGCTCATGGGCTTCAGCTTCACCGTGATGCAGACGCTGATGGCCAGGGAGCTGCTGGTGAGCTTCGCGGGCAATGAGTTATCCATCGGGCTGGTGCTGGGGAGCTGGCTGATCCTGGAGGCGGTGGGTAGCTGGCTCGCGGTTCGGCTGGCTAAACGGGTGAGGGGCGAGGCCTCATACTATGCCGCTCTGCAGGTGGCGCTCTCCTTGCTCCTCCCCCTCTCGGTCTACGCCGCTTTCACCGTGCGCAGGATGGTGGGCATCACCCCTGGCGAGGGGATGGGTTTAGTGCCCACCTTCTACTCCGCTTTCCTCGTCCTCCTTCCCCTGGGGCTGATTGATGGGGCCATGTTCACCTTCGGCTGCCGGGCTTATGCCAGGGAGGTCTCCTCCATCGGCCACGTCTACGTCTTGGAAGCCATCGGGGGGATCATTGGGGGACTGGTCTTCACCTACCTCTTCATCCCCTATCTCCACTCCATCCAAGTGATTCTGATACTAGCTGCCCTGAATCTGGCCTCAGCGACTTCCTTAGTCCTAAGTCCTAAGTCCAAGGTCATCAGCCCCCGGACAGTTCTTGTGATCGTCCTCTTGGCTGTTAGCCTCTACTTGCTTCTTTCCCCTCAGGCCGATGCCATTCACCGCTGGTTCGTGGGCCAGCAGTGGCGGGGATACGATCTGGCCTACTATGGGAACTCCATCTACGGCAACGTGGCCGCCATCCAGCAGGGGGAGCAGTACACCTTCTTCGCCAACGGCGTCCCCATCCTCACCGCCCCGGTTCCCGACATCGCCTCGGTGGAGGAACTGGTGCACCTGCCGATGTTGTTCGTCCCTCAGCCCAGGAGGGTGCTGGTGGTAAGCGGGGGGGTGGGCGGGGTGTTGAACGAGATTCTGAAATATCCGGTGGAGAGGGTGGATTACGCCGAGCTCGACCCCCTTCTGATCGAGGCCGTGCAGAGGTTTCCTACCCCCTTGACAGCCAACGAGCTACGCGATCCCAGGGTCAACATCGAGAACGTGGATGGCAGGCTGCTGGTTAGAAAGCTGGCGGCTGAGAAAGCTTATCCTCAAGAGTATGACCTGGTAATCGTCAACCTCCCTTATCCGTCCACTCTGCAACTGAATCGCTTCTACACCAGAGAGTTCTTCCAGTTGGTGCGGGCCATTCTAAAAGAGGAGGGGGTGGTGGCCTTTCCATCGCCGGGGACGCTCACCTACATGGGGCCTGGGATGCGAAACCTGAATGCTACGATCTACGAGACCCTGAAACAGGTTTTCCCCCACACGCACGTCATCCCCGGCGACGTGAATCTCTGGCTGGCTTCGCCTGAAGCACCTCTGGAGGCCGTTCCGCTTGAGACATTGGTCCGACGCTGGGAGGAGAGGGCCCTGCCCACCAGCCTGATGACCAGTTTTCACGTGCGCTTGAAACTGGACCAGCAGCGATTGACTTGGTTTTGGGATTCCCTGCGAAAGGGAGAGGAGGTGGAGATCAACGAGGACCTTCGTCCTGCGGGGTTGCTCTATGGCCTTTTCTATTGGAACGAGCTCTTCTCCCCCGGTTTCAGCGGCTACTTCGAGTTTCTGGAGCGGATCAGTTTGCCGCTTCTCGGCGCTATCTTGGCCATGCTGACCGCAGTCTTTCTGGTAGTGAGGAGGCTGAGCCGCAGGGTGAGGATGGCTTCCGTCCCCGTCGTCATCGTCACTACTGGCTTCGGTGGGATGGCCTTCGACCTGCTGATCATCTTCGCCTTCCAGGCCTTCTACGGCTATGTGTATCAGCAGATCGGGCTGCTGGTTACGGCCTTCATGGCTGGCGTAAGCCTGGGAGGGCTGGTCATGACCCGTCGGGTGGAGCGAATCGAGAAGGGGCCTGTCCTGAGCGGCTCGACAGAACTCGCCGAAGTCTCTGTCGAAGGAAAACCCCTTCTCCTGAGGCTTGAGGGAGCCATCGCTGCCTGCTGGCTCCTTTTCCCCGTCGTCCTGGCGATTCTGTATGCCCAGGCGGACCGGCCTGGGGTCTCCGCCGCCGTAGGGCCGATCCTCCTGGCGCTGAATGCTTTGGCCGGTTTCCTCGTCGGCCTGGAGTTTCCCCTGGCCAGCAAGATGTATCTCAGGGCGAGCGTCAGCGAGACCGCTGGTATCCTCTACGCCTCCGATCTCCTGGGTGCCTTTCTGGGGGCTCTGCTCGTCTCGGTGATGCTTCTCCCCGCCCTGGGCGTCCTGGAGACCTGCCTCCTGGTAGCCGTATTGAAATTGGGCAGCTTACTTCTGGTAGCTACCATGCCCTAGAAACGATTAAACGGACGGCTTTCTCTTGCCATCCGTTTATCCTTGCTCATCAATCTACTAGCGGGAGATTACGAGCAGGTTGTTGTTCAATCAGCGAAAATCTCCTTTGTGGTTTTGAAGACGATACCCTCGACCTTGGTCATTCGCATCATCATGGTCTTGACCTTGGCTTTCGACACCAGGCCATCTTTCCACAAGAGCCGTAGCAGTGCTGCCAGGTTGAGGCACGCAATATCGTTCCTTAGCTCCCGATGCACGCTGGGGGGAATGTAGATGACATCCTCGTGGAGGATGTCGAAAAACAAGGTAAGACCTTTAGCCGCGGCGAACGAGGAGAGGATATCGGTGTCTGAGATGATCACGTTTTCACGCCTTTCTGAAGCTGGCGATCATGGCATCCAGATCTTCAGACGTCTCCTCTGGCACAACGATATTGATACCTCGCGCTCTCAAGTGGTCTCGGAATTGCCAGATATTCATGCCGGCTATCTCGGCGGCCCGGCTGAGAGTAACTTCGTCTTTGAGATATAGCTTCACAGCCACTGCCTGGCGCAGTTCAGTGCGCGAGGACAGGAGGAACAGCCTACGTGCATTATCTCCTCCACTGTGCTCAATCCCACCAGATGCCCGGTATCTCGTGCCCGCAGAACCAACATTTCCCGTGTTCGACATCCAGGGAGAGCACACTTTGATAAACTCTCTTCTCGTCAGCACTCCCATAATCATGACCTGTTTTCTGAGCCATAGAAGCACAGCATGGTGCTGCCGTACTTGCGTTGATCCACCAGACTAAGGCTTTTCAGTTTCAGGTCTTGGTACTCTTTGGGATAGATCTGGGCGATGGCAAGGCCGCCCTCGGTCAGAAAGCCCCTCCCATCTAAGGCCAGCAGCGTTTCTGCCCAGAGGCCCTTGTACTGAGGCGGGGCGATGTAGATCAGGTCGAATTCCTCTGGTGGCTTCTTGGACAGAAATCTGAAGACATCGTCCCGAATCAACTCTGCTTGAGCGGCCAGTCCTGTTGTCTTCAGGTTCTCTTCGATGGTCTCAATGGCTCGCCGATTCCGTTCGACGAAGACAGCTCGCCGTGCCCCACGGCTGAGAGCCTCGATACCCACGCTCCCCGTGCCGGCGAAGAGGTCGAGGAAGAGGGCATCTACTACTTCGTCGCCAAGGATGTTGAAAAGGGATTCCTTGACCCGGTCGGTGATGGGGCGAGCGACGTTGCCCGGCACCGAGCGCAGCTTCCTGCCCTTGGCCTTCCCCGTTATAACTCGCACGGCGCCTCCTCCCTAGACTTCTTGGTGACCACAATTACCTGCACTGCGCTGGTCCTATCCCGGTCCTCCTCATATCTCACTGACATCCTCGTTCCGGTGAGTAATCCATCCCAAGCAGGTTGAGATTCTCGCTGGCCGGTAATCAGGTATAGCCATTCGATAAAGAAGCGGGCTAAGGGGTTGTGAAAGTATGCCCCAGGAATGATAACCAGTGTTCCACTCGGCCGCAGGACGCGGTCCATTTCACCCAGGGAAGCCGGGTCGCAGATGAACTCGGTAGGGAAGGTGGCCACAATGGTATCGAAGGTCTGATGGGCAAATGGTAGCATTTGAGTTCGGCCCCGACAGAGGGGGACCGCTAGCCCTCTTCGCTGAAGCTTCCTGCTAGCGATGCGTACCATGTAGGGGGAAAGTTCGAGGCCGTAGGGGCAGTAGCCGGCCTGGGCCAGGTCTATGAGCAGGTTCCCCGTGCCGAAAGCGACCTCCAGCACCCGCTTGCCTGTCAGGCGAGGTATGGCTGCCCGCTGCCAGTGGCGCCACTTCCCCAACGAGACCACCCAACTCACCCAATCGTAGGTCCAGGCCAGTTGGTTGTACAGCAGGCGAAATAACCAACGCGACAACTTCACCTTTGCTTCAAAACGCCGAAGTTTACCAGCTCGATGCCCAATTCACCGATCCTCTCTTTTACCTGGGGGTGGCATAACAATTCGATCTCCGTCTCTCGCTCTTTGCCGTATGTACTTTTGGCCAAGAGCTTCTCATCAGCCAGGCCAGGGTGGGTCATCAGCTCACTGATGCCTTCGGGCAAGCCCTCGAGGATGCTGAGCAGGTTTTCCAAAGTCAGCGCCTCACCGTAGAAGCTTTGGACAAAGTGATCGGGGTGGAGTATCCCTTTGGATTGCACCATGCCGATGCCCTGGCGCACTATCTCTCGCAGCAGGTCAGGCGGGAGCCCCTGGGCCATGGACACACTGGCTGCTGCCCCACCCCATTCCTCCTCAGGGGGAAAGGGCAATCGCACGGGTAAGCTGTACTCCTCAGCCAGCTCGACATAAACGGCGAAGAAGGATGGGTAGATGTGGATGAAGTGGTGGCAGTCCAGGTGGTCGGGCTCGCGTCCCAATGCCTGGAGGCTTTCGATCTGGGTCCTGAGCTCGGCCTTCAATTCATCTGTGTCTATTCGGTCCGGGTGGGACAGGATCGCTTCCTGGCTGTGGAAATAGCCATCTGCGTCCACCAGGCTGGGCACCTCCGCCGCAGGGAGAAGGGGCCGCCAGGCGGTGAAAACCAGGTGCACGCCCATCCCCAGGTCCGGGTAACCACCGGCTAGCCCCAGCGCATGTTCCACCTGGGGCATGTTCATCATCACCGTGGTGCTGGTCACGATTCCCTCGCAGTGAGCCTGGATGATGCCCCGCGTCACTCCCTCAGTTTTCCCGTAGTCGTCGGCGTTCACGATCAGTTGCTTTGACATGGTCTCCTCTGTATTCTCCAATCTCTAATATCTCTCTCAGCACGTCGGGACGGTTGGTGATGATGCCATCCACGCCCAGGGCAATGAGGCGCTCCATCTCGGCTGGTTCGTCCACCGTCCAGGCGTTAACGCGATAGCCCCTTTCTTTTGCCCAACGCGTGTATTCCTGGGCCACCAGGTGCTTCTCCGGGTGCAGGGCGTCGGGATCAGCCAGGAACGCAAACAAGGCCCGAATCAGGTGAGCAGGGAGGTCAAAATAGTAGAGGAGGCCGGTGGGGATGTGATGGTTAAGCCTCTTGACGCGACGCAGAGCCAGGGGGCTAAACGAGGAAACGATGGCCCGATGGACGAGGTTATGATCCTCGATGAGCCGCACTACCTCGGCGACTAGACTAGCGCTGCTAAACACTTTGGCCTTCAGTTCGATGTTCAGGAGCAGTTGGTGGCCGACCTCGACGATGACCTCCTGCAGGGTGGGAATGCGCTGGCCGGCGAACCGGGCGTCGAACCAGGATCCGGCGTCCAGCTCCTTCAGCTCGGCCAGGGTCTTGTCCCTGACCGGCCCCTGGCCGTCGGTGGTGGCGTCCACCGTGAAGTCGTGGATGACCACGGCCTCGCCGTCCTTAGAAGCCTGCACGTCCAGCTCCACGCCATCAGCGCCCATCTCCCTGGCCAGGCGAAAGGCAGCCAGGGTGTTCTCTGGAGCGTCACGGCTGGCTCCTCGGTGGGCGAAGTTCAACACCCCGCCCTGGTAGAGGTGATCCAGTTTGTTTTTGCTCATTGGTACAGTCCCCTCTTGAGAAACCAGGTTTTTTCCTCTTAAAAACCTGGTTTCTAGATTCCATCAAGGACCTGACCTACTCGCAGCACTTCCTCCTCGGTGTTATAGCAATGCGGAGAGACACGGACGTAGTTCTCGCGCCGGGAGACGATGACCTTGTTAGCGATGAGCTTGTCGTAGTCGGTCTTGACGTCGGGCGTGGGAAAGGAGACGATGGCCGAGCGATGCTCAGGCCGCAGACAACTGGCGATCTGGTAGCCTCGTTTCTGCAAGTCTTCGATGAGGACCTCGGTAAGGTGCAGCGTCCAGTGCTGGATCTCCTCGATGCCCACTTCCAGTAGCAGGTTGACAGAAGCCAGCAGCCCTACCATACCCACCAGGTTTGGCGTCCCCAGCTCGAAACGCCTGGCGTCGGGCAAGACGCGTGTTTCAATTTTATCACCGAACTTTCATCTTTGAAACGAACTTTTGTGCAATTCACCTCCGGACTTCCGATTTCGAAAGGTCTAATTCTTCTTTGATCGCAATGAGTTTATCAATGACTTCTGGGGCATTAAAGAAAGGCATCGTTTTCAGTTCTCTAACAGATATGCCGCCTTCCATGAAGAGGTTGATAATATCGTAATGGGTAAAGCAATCGTGACAACACACAGGGCTTAAATCGGGCTCTCTTACACTATCATAACACGGATCCTTCCCTACCCTCATAAAGGCTTCACTAACACTGGTGGCCAAAACGTTTCCAAGCGATTTAACAGGACCACAGGTGCAAGCCTCTAATTGACCATCACCGGAAGTGGCAAGCACCACATGAGGAACATAACACCCCTTCAGACGTTTTCCAGATTTCATGAATTCGATAAGTGCATGAAAGTACTGTATTGGCGGCAAGAGATGTTTAACAGATAAAAAATTCTCCTTGAAGGCTTGTTCAAATGTTTCAATTTGATCAGGGTGTGGAAACAGTTCTGGATTTGAGCGAACGGGAAACGGATAGACTATGCATTCTCGTAAGCGGTGATCGATATCCTTCACAAAATCAAAGAAGCCTCCAGTGTTAGCTGTTGTCAGGACACAATTAATCTCCAATGGAATGTTCGCCTTGGACAATAACGTAAGGTTGTTAAGAATCAATAAGAGAACTCTGGGATTCCGAAACCGATGGGTATTCATTTCTATTGTATGACCATCAAGCGATACTTGGATGTGAATATTCGGG
This sequence comes from Anaerolineae bacterium, assembly GCA_049589355.1. Lineage (GTDB taxonomy): Bacteria > Chloroflexota > Anaerolineae > VGOG01 > VGOG01 > JBAWAP01. The sequence goes on along the minus strand of JBAWAP010000037.1, from coordinate 1,434 downwards.
ATAGCCTTGAGCTTTTCTATAATCGTAGGATTAATCAACGTGCCATTGGTCAGGATTTGGACAACAGCGTATTTGTCTGCAAGAATAGGAAGCATATTCATGAACTCAGGGATCAGAAAAATTTCACCGCCGGAAACTTTAAGAATAGGCGTATTCTTTTGCCTCTTCGACCGCCTGATTACCTCCTGATTTCTCTCAAGAAATGTGCCGATTGATTCGTGATACGCAGGGCTGTACTCAGACGAGCGAACATATAACATATCTCCCTTTCGCTTAATTAGATCAACCTCACACGGACAGTATGTACATCGCAGGTTGCAAATGAAATCAGTAAGAACATGATCGTGAACAATCATAGGACACCTCCGACCTAATGCCAATTATTCCTTCACAGAATTCTTCAACTCGCAGATATTAGCTTTTCCAACCATAAGAGACTAGCCGTTCTACTATGCCTGGGAGTTCTCTTGAAATTGAATCTTCCCATAATGAGTGCCCATGCTCTGGGAGATCCTTCTTGTGGAGGCCCGTAATAAACATCGGAGTATGATAATACCGAATGATGAGATATGAAAGCCAAAAATCGCTGGCAGAGCCAATAAAGCTCGGCCAATTCTCATACCGGAGTCGTGCGTCGTCTAGGATTTCACGTCTGTAAAGACAACCGCAGCTACCTAAATAGTCCACTTGCTGTATCTGACCTGGCACCAAGTTGTACCTGCCCTCCATAGGCGTCATCAACTGTCCATTTTCGATCACGGTCCCAAACCAACCAACGGGAGACAGGTGCCCATTCTGAGGGTATAAAGTCTGTATATCATTGTAAGTATCCATCAGAATGGTGAGGATGTCATCCTCGAAGATAATATCATCATCCACTGTGAAAATGAATGGCATCTTTGAAGTGAGCGGCAGTCTGTATTTCGGTTCATCAATGCGGTTCGGGCCGGAGTTGAAAGTGAATATCTCTCGAAACTCAAATGTAATCCTCTCAATCTGCTTTCTTGCATATTCCATCGTCTCGCCGCTGAAATAGATAAACACTTGCACCTCGTTACTATAGGTTATCGCCATTCTCTCGATTGAGCGAATGACTGCCTGGTAGTTATTGGGGCGTTTATAGAAACAGCAGCCCACCGCAATAGGGGGATAGTGAGATTTCAATTGGTTCATAATCTTGGTGACTCGATCATAGAGCATCAAACTTCGGATGACTCTCCTGGAGCCATGGTAAAATTCTCTTCCTCCAAACTGAATTGACTTCAAGCCAGTTCTTATAGTCGATCTCTACCCTTTGATTATAGACATCTAGGCACCGTGCCATCTTCAGAAGTTGTCTACACTGGAGATACGAGGATAACTCTTCGGAAATCCCTTCAATAATTTCACGCTTCTTCTGGATCACGAACCTGTACATACCACGGTTACCATTAA
>JBAWAP010000036.1:0-6961 GCA_049589355.1 Anaerolineae bacterium | reverse complement strand
ATCTCCTCGGCGGCGAACATGTCGCGCACTCCGTCGCCCAAAAGGTTGAAGCCCAGGACGACGACGACGATGGCCAAAGCGGGGAAGACGGCGATCCACCATTGGTCGGGGAGATACCTGGAACCGTCCGCTATCATCGTCCCCAGGCTAGGCTCAGGCGGCTGCACGCCCAGGCCGACGAAGCTGAGCATGGAACCAATGATGATCACCCAGGCCACATCCAGGCTCATCTTGGTAAAGATGGGCGAAAGGGTATTGGGCAGAATCTCGCGAAAGATGACATGCGCTGTGCTGGCGCCGGTGACCTCGGCCGCACTGACAAAGTACTCGTTGCGCAGGGCGCCCCCCAGGCCATAGACCAGGCGTGTGTACCATGGCCACCACATCAGCGAGACGGCCATCATGCCATTCCACAGGTTGGGTTTGAGCACAGAGGCCACGGCCAGCGCGAGGATCAAGGGAGGCACAGACAGAAAGATGTCGGTGATGCGCATGATGACCGTATCAATCCACGTCCCTTGAAAGTAGCCGGCGAGTAGACCGAGCAGCACCCCCAGCGGCACGACCAGCGCCAGAACCATCACGCCCATCAACAAAGAGGAGCGTAAGCCGAAGATGATCCGAGTCAAGACGTCGCGGCCAATCTGGTCTGTACCGAAGGGATACGCTAAACTGGGGGGGATTTTGGCATGAGCAAAGTCGGTGAACGGTCCAGCGTGCTTGGGGTAAGGCGTCACCCACGGAGCGAAGATGGCTAGCAGCACGAGCAACAAGACCGTGGCCATGCCGACGATAGATAACGGGTTGCGTGAGAACTTGTACCAGGCGCGTCCCCGGCCCTCCCTCCTGGATTCACGCTCCAACTGCTTAATCTGCTGGACTGTCAAGGTCGTAGCGAATTCATGACTGATAGTAGCTTGTTCGGCCATTTTGTCTACTCGCTCCTTGCCGCACTCAGCCGGATGCGCGGATCCAACCAGGCGACGATAATGTCCACAATAATATTGACGGTGACAAAGATTGCGCCGAGCACCAGGATAACCGCCGAGATGGCGTTCAAGTCCTTGTTCATCATGGACTGCATCCCGTAGCGCGCCAGCCCGGGCCAGTTGAAAATGAGTTCTACCAGAAAGGCGACGCTGAAAGTGGCGGCGATGTCAAGCCCGAGGATGGAAACCGTGGGGATGAGAGAGGGCTTGAGCAGAAAGCGCCCCATCACGACTCGTTCCGAAATGCCGAGGGCGCGGGCCGAGGCAATGTAGTCCTTGCTCAGATTATCGGCCATGCTGGAACGGGTGATGCGTGCCTCCTGCGCGATGGGACCCATGGCCAACGCCAGTGCGGGCAGAACGAGATGCCGCAGTGCGTCGAGAAAGGTCCCGACCTGCCCCGCCAGAAGGGAATCAACGGTCACGAGTCCGGTGACCACCGGTGGCTTAATAACTTCTTCACTCAACCGGCCGATGATTGGAAACCACTTGAGCGCCCACCCGAAGAGGAGGACAAAGAAAATGGCAAAGATATAGGAGGGCGTCACCACTCCGGCGTAGGAGAAGAGGCGTACGACACTATCAACCCAGGTGTCCTTGTAGCGGGCGGAGAGCGTGCCCAGGCCAATGCCCCCTACCGCCGAAAGCAAACCCGCTAACAAGACCAGCTCAAGTGAGGCCGGGAAAAACTCTTTGATATCGTTCGTGACCGGCCGTTGGGTAACCAGGGAAAGGCCAAGGTCGCCCTGGAGCGCATCGCGCAGCCAGTAGCCATACTGCACGGCCAATGGATCGTTCAGGTGCATCTGCTCGCGAATCCTGTCCACCACCCATTGCGGTGCGCGCGCCCCAACCGCCATGCGCGCCGGGTCTCCGGGCATGATCCGGGCGATGACAAAGATCACGATCGAAAGGCCCAGGAGGACAAAGACAGAGTAAATAATACGACGGACAAGAAAATTCAGCATTGACATATCCAGATGACCTCTCTTTGCCGGCCCAACGTTTCTCTATAAGTCGCCATAAGTTCTTTCGGCTTTTGCCTTGCTACAAAGGAGCGTCCCCACCCATACGTAAGATAGCAGTCACTGCGGGAAAACGGTTGCTGGCCAGCCCCGCCGTGGCATGAAGTGCCACGGCTACGGAGCTACCACCCCGTGAACGGGGTTCTTGAGCCCGATTCATCGGGCGGAAGCTCCGTAGCACGGCGACTTCATCGCTTCATCGCCGTGCGGCCTCTTTTGGTAGGTTACTGATGAGGGGAGCTCCCGAAGCGGGCCGGGTAGGTACACTCCGGGAACTCCCGACTAGAACCTGTCTGGGCTCCTCACGTGGTGGCTAGTAGCACTCTACGCCGATATCAGGCGCAAAGAAATAGTAGCCCATGAGAACACTGGTCTCACCTCGGGCCGCTGGAAAGTCCACCACGCAGTCCCGCATGCCATGCTTCTCCAACTGGTCGTAGATCCAGATGGAGACTGCCCGGTCCTCGAGCTCCGCCTGGATCTTGGAGTACTTGGCGAACCGCTCCTTCTGGTCCAGCGTTGCCAGAGCGTCGTCAATGGCTTTGTCGAGCTCCGGATCCTGTAGCCATTCATTCTGCTGCCAGGTGCCGGACGTGCTGGAGTGATAGCGCTGTCTCATCATCAACCCCGCTTCCGGCAGATCCGACGAGACATAGATCGTAGCGATGGACGGGCTGGTCTCCAGTTTGCTGGTGTCCTCTACCAAGCTCAGCCACGGCGTCTTGACCACTTCGACCTTGATGCCAATCTCGGCCATGTTCGACTGGAAAAGCAAAGCATACTTTTCCTCGTCGGGCACCTGCGCCACCCAGTGGACCGAAACGGGGTATTTGTCGAGCTCCTTGGCATACTTGCACTGCGCCAGTTCTTGCTTGGCCTTGTCCAGGTCATGCTTGTAATAGGGGAGGGTCGTATCAACCCCGGCCAGCGTAGCCGGCACCGGGGCCACCATCTGCTTGGTGCCCGGCCATTCCAGGGTGAGCGCGGTATCATAGTCGAAGGCGTAAGCCATGGCCTTGCGGCAGTGCACGTCGTCCGTCGGCGGTTTCTTGGTGTTGACCATGTAGTAGAACGACGAGAAGGTCGGGACGGCGATAACCTTCAAACCCGGGCTCTTCTCAAACGCCTGATAGGCTTCGAGGGACTGCCACTGGTCGGTGATCTCGAGTTCCTTGCTCTCCAGCAGGCTGCGCACGGTGACGGCTTCGGTGGTGATGATGAAGCGCACTTCGTCCGGCGCGTTGGGTTTGAATGTACCCCACCATCCAGGGAACTTCTCCATCAGCACGTACTCTTCGAGCGGGAACTCTTTGACCTTGTACGGCCCCGAGCCAGCATCGTGGGTCTGCAGCCATTCCTTGCCATAGTCGCCCTCCGCGCCGTATGGGCCTTCCGCTTTGGTGTTCTTGCGGACGATGGACTCGCTGGCGACATACAGGCGGACCAGGCTGGGCAGGAACAGGGCACTGGGTTGGGCCACCTTGATCTCGACCGTGTAATCGTCAACCGCCTTCACGCTCTCGACGCCTGGGGTCACCAGGTACATGTAGCCCTCTCCGATGGTCTTCAGGCGATTGTAGCTGTAGACGACATCGCTGGCCTTGAGCGGGGTGCCATCGTGGAACTTGACATCTTTCCGGAGATGGAAAGTGTAGGTCAGACCGTCCTTAGAGACGTCCCACTTCTCGGCCAACCACGGGTCAACTCCCCCTTTCGCGTTGGGGAAAATCAGCGAGTCGTACAGGTTCGGCAGCGTAGAGGAAGCGACGTAGTCGTTGCCGACCGCAGGATCGGCGCGGAGCGGCGGTGAGTGGGTAACCCTGAGGACGCGCTTCTTGGCCGTCCGGGCAGCCAGCAGTTTTTCGGCTTCTTCTTTGCTGGGGATGAGGAACTTCCAGCCGGGATGGATCAGGTTGGGGTTCTCGATGTGGGCGAAGCTGGTATCCTCCGCATACTTGGCGTTAGTAGCGTCGAAGATGGCCCAATAGGCCGGGCCGCTGCCCAGGTACTTCTCTGCCAGGGTCCAGAGGTTGTCCCCCAGCTTAACCGTGTAAGTCACTGCCTCCTGGGCCGACGGAGCAGCGCTTGCCGTGCCCACCGGAATCAGCAGCATGGCAAGCACCAGAAACAGATTAATGAGTGTCTTCTTAGACATTTGTTTGTTACCTCCTTCTTGATTTGTATTTTGAAACTAGAGCAAGAACCCGACATTTTCGTGCGATAGGCATCCCTCCTTTCAATATATGCGCAGACATAAGCAGTCTACCCCCCAAGATCGCCATCTGGGATGGGAGGCGAGACCGCCCATATAGCAATGCCCTCTTCATCTCCTTCGTTTCGCCAGGAATGAGGCTGGAGCATCTCATAATGAATACTATCCCCGGCCTTCAGTACAAAGGTCTCTTCGCCCACAGTGACCGTCAATTGCCCTTGGATAACAAAGCCCATACCTCTCCTGGATGAGTGGGAGGATGCTGTCTTGATGCACCCGGCTGACACACCAGACGATACGGTTGTATCTTCCCGCCCGGTAGATCCGCCGACATAAGCTCCACGATGGCACCGGCTGTGCCCTTGAGTCTTCTGCCCTGGTTCGATCTGAACAAAAATTGTATCACAACTTCATCCATTTGTCAAAACGCTGTATTCATTCGTGTAAAACGTTTACCATTGACGAACGACGGGGATAATCGAATGACCTATTCTCTTTCCATCAACTTCTCGATAGGGACGTAGTCAATGTCAAAGCCGAAGTAGCGCGGGCCCGCGCCGGCCAGACCCCGTTCTGAGCGAAAGGCTTCCAACCCTTTGATGCCCACCACCGCTACCCGATCGCCAGCAGCGATGACCGTGTTGGTGAACCCCTCACCCGTCTCCCGGTCCACGATGGTGACCAGGTCGGGGCTGCAGACAAAGGGTTTGCCATCCAGCCAGGAGACGTGGTTCTCATTCTTGAACCAGACGTCGAAGGTGTGACCAGCATAATCCCCTGTGCCCTTGATATGGGTGGTGCCAAACATGTAACCCTCGCGATCCTCCCAGTCCTTGCCGGTCACCTCCCCCTCGAAGAGGAGCCAGCCGCCGGTGTGCTCGATGGCGGCCTGGACGGGATCGTCGCCCCGCTCCCGCGCCTGGCGGATGGCCCGACCCAGGCTCAGGCATTTGGTGAGGGTGCCGGGCACGATAATTGCTTTCATCTCATGCCCGCTGAGCAGAGTGGCGGCGATAGTGCACATGCCAAAGGCGGCTACGGCCATCATCTTGCCGATGCGCTCCAGCATGTGGGGGCTACAGGCCTCCTTTAGGATGACCACGTTGCCCCACCGGTCCACGCTGGCCAGTGGGAAGCTGTCCTTTTCGTACAGGTAGGGCGTGCCTTGCATCTCCTCGGGGATGGCTCGGCCAGCATAGTCGCCGTCCACCACGGGGATGCCCAGGCGCACCCCAGTGATCAGTGGCGCCGGGGTGTTACCTGCTCCCAGTTCGGCCGGCACGATGGCCCCGATTCCCACGCCAGCGTACTCGCCCAGTTCCCGCACGGCGGCCTCCATAGCGCGGTGGCCCAGCCTGTCCACCAGCCCCAGGTGCTCGATCTGAGCCTGCGTCTCCGGCGACGGAGGGGCGATGGAGCCCATGCCATAGGGGGTACAGGTCCAGGCGTCGTCCGGGATCTCTGAAATGTCTACCCACTCGATGGCCAGGCCCTCATCCAGGGCAGCGGTGAGCATCTCCATGCCCCATTCGGCGCCGCCTCCACCGCCGGTGCCCATGAAAAGGCACCCTCGTATAAAGTCCTCGCAGTCTTGTCTGTTGCGTAACGCTCCTCGTGGCATTGTTTCTACCTCCCTTCTTCACCGTTTTTGCGTAGACCTCCGAGGTTTCAAAAACCTCGGAGGTCTATGGCTCTACGTGTCTGTGACAGGCCACCAGGTGGCCATCGCCGACATCTACCAGCTCTGGCTCCACCTGAGAGCAGGGCGGCATGGCTTTGGGACAGCGGGGGTGGAAGCGGCAGCCTGGGGGCGGGTTGATGGGGCTGGGCACTCCTCCCTCCAGGATGATCCGCTCCTTTTCGGCGTCGGGATCAGGGATAGGGGTCGAGGAGAGGAGGGCTTCAGTGTATGGGTGGAGAGCCCCGCCAAAGATCACCTCGGACGTGCTCAACTCGACCACCTGGCCCAGGTACATCACCGCGATGCGGTCACTGATGTGCTGCACCACGCTCAGATCATGGGAGATGAAGAGATAAGTAAGGCTAAACTCACGCTGTAGCTCCTGCAGCAAATTGAGGATCTGGGCCTGCACCGATACGTCGAGGGCCGAGGTCGGCTCATCCAGGACCAACAGTTTAGGGTTCAGTGCTAGCGCCCGGGCCACGGCGATGCGCTGGCACTGGCCACCAGAGAACTCGTGGGGGTAACGATAGAGGTGTCCCCTCTCCAGCCCCACCCGCTCCAAAAGTTCCATCACCCGTGCCGCCAGCGCCTCCCCCCTCAAGTCTGTGTGAGTGCGCAGCGGCTCGGATACCAGCCTCAGCACGTTGAAGCGAGGATCGAGCGACGAGAAGGGGCTCTGGTACACCATCTGCATGTCGCGCCGCTGGCGGCGCATCTCGGTGGAGTCCAGGGTCAGGATATTGACTCCCTCGAACAAAACCTCCCCGCCCGTCGGTTCGATGAGACGCAGAATGCACCGCCCCAGGGTCGTCTTGCCGCAGCCCGACTCGCCCACCACCCCCAGGGTCTCTTGTCGTTTCACCGTCAGGCTCACCCCATCCACAGCCCGCACCGGCTGGGCATGTAGACCGAAGAGTCCCCTGCGTTGGGCAAAGTATTTGGTTAACCCCTGCACTTCTACCAGAATGGTCAAACGATCCCTCCACACGCGCTACGAGCGGTAGGCATCGGTTTGGCTGTGGTCGGTGGGGGGGGGGCCCCCCCCCCCCCC
>JBAWAP010000035.1:0-1698 GCA_049589355.1 Anaerolineae bacterium | reverse complement strand
GGCAATCCCCTTTCTCAAATAGTAAAATAGTAGAGGAGGTGTACTATGAACTTCATCACCTTTTCAAGAGAGTTGGGCTCAAATGGCACGGAGATCGCCCGGCAAGTCTCGGACAAACTGGGGTACAAGTTTCATGACACCGACGCCATCGAGGCGATGGCGCAGGAGCTTGGATTCCTCGTTGATGTACGGGAGGCGGACGAGAAGTCCCCGTCTTTCTTCAAGCGGTTGTGGTCTCATCAACCCACCTTCGCCCTCGATCGCCTAAGCTCCGTGATCTACGAGTTGGCCACGAAGGGAGACGCGGTGTTCGTGGGCAGGGGCAGCGCCCTGCTCCTGAAGACGTTCAACTGCGCCTTGCGCGTGAGGGTCCACGCCTCCGTCGAAAAACGCATCCAGAACCTCGTAAACAGAGGGTACCCGAAAGAGTCCGCTCGGCTTGCCATTGAGAGGAGCGATCACGAGCGGAGCGCGTTCATGCAGTTCGCCTTCGGGGTGGACTGGAGTGCCTCAAAGCTCTACGACCTCGTGCTCAACATGGACAAACTGAGTGTGGATCTGGTGGTGAACATGATCCTGAGCGTGGCCCGCTCCAAAGAAATCGCGGCCTGCTCGGTGGATGCGTTGAGATCCATCGAGATGATGGCCTTGGCTCGCAGGGCGGAGGCCGCGCTCATGGAGGCAGGTCTTTCACTGTCGCAATCCGTCACGCTTTCGATTTCCGTTCCCGCGCCCGGGCGGATCGAACTGACGGGGGCCGTGGACAACCGAGCTACGCGAGAGAGGGCGGAGCAGGTGCTGAAGGGGATCAAGGGCGTGATGTCTGTCGACAATAAGGTCATGGTCTACAGGGGCACCTGATCGAGCAGTTGCGGTACTCGGATGATCACACCGGGTCAGCGCTTCGGTCCGCTGGAGGCAGAGGAGCCCCGGTGAGGGCTTTGGGCCCTCTGGGAGCGCGCTTCTTCTGGGCGCGGGGGCCCTGGGACATCCCCCGGGGCCCAGGCCGGTTCATCACCTCCTTCGTGGCGGGCCCCGGCTGGAGGAGAAATCGCGGTGATTGAGGCCGACTCCTTCGTGTTGATCGATGAAGCGGAAAAAGTCCTTCGGGCCACCAGGGGCATCCTGGACGTGGCCTGGCTGACTCCAGAGATGCGGGAGAAGGTCCTGGAATTGGAGGCCCAGGTGGAGGCCAGGCGAAGCGGCCTGGGAAGGTACTACAACGAGGGGATGCGTCAAGTCCTCTCAAGGGAAGCCGTATGCGTGGTGCTGAACAACAATGACTTCCGTCACGCCAGCGATCCATGCCTCCTGTGGGTGGCGGGTGGCGTCGTCATCGGGGAGGAGATTGCGGATCCTCGGCGCCTGGAGGCCTTGAGAGGTGCCAAAGACGTGAGGCTGATCGGGAGAAATTTCGCCCTTTACCTGGACAGGATGGAAGAGGTCCTTGGTGAGGAGCCCCAGTTCATGGTGCAAGGGCTGCCTTTCCCAGAGCTGGAAACCGTCTCCGGCATCAAGGACATCCTCTCGGCTTCCCCCCTGGGTTCCGCGGATCTCTACCTGAAGGGACTTTTCAAATGGGACACCCGAGACACCTCTTTGGGCACCATCCTCATAGGTTTCAACGTCGACTAAACAAATAGCTCGACCCCACGCTACCCTTTCAACCCCTTCAGTTTGCGCCACAGGGTGTTGCTG
>JBAWAP010000034.1:0-1805 GCA_049589355.1 Anaerolineae bacterium | reverse complement strand
ACACAGCAGATGTGATGACAGCGGGCTCCACGAGGTGGCGGGCGGCGATGGTGTGCACCCACGCCGGCGTCGTTGCCGAAAAGAGCGCGGTCTGCCGGCTCCGAGGCGTCATCGCGAGGATGCGCTCGACATCCGGCGCGAACCCCAGGTCGAGCATTTCGTCGGCTTCGTCTACCACCAGCATGCGTACCTGTTCGAGGCGCAGCGTACGTCGCCGGAGGTGGTCCAGCACACGACCGGGCGTGCCGACGACGATCTGGGCGCCTCTATTTAGCATCATCTCCTGCGGCCCGAAGGCGCATCCCCCGTAGATAAGTGCGACGTTCAACCCGGCGCGCCTGCCCACCTCGGCAAGAACGCCGCCCACCTGGCGGGCCAGCTCCCGCGTGGGCGTCAGGACCAGCGCCTGGACTTGGCGCTGGTGCGGATCGCAGCGCTCCATGAGTGGCAAGCCGAAGGCCAGCGTCTTGCCGGAGCCGGTGTACGCTTGGCCGATCACGTCCCGTCCTGCGAGGAGCAACGGGATAGCCTGCTCCTGGATAGGCGTCGGGGTCTCGATGGTCATGGCTGTCAGGGCCTCCCGACTAGATACGCGGAGGCCAAAGTTATGAAAAGATGTCAACAGAATTCCTTTCGTGCCGGAAGCAACCTGGGAGACAACCAGCGGAGATTCAGAGAGGAAACACTTGAAGTAAAGATGTCACTGCTAGCATAACCCATTATCGTGCGGAGAGCAAACCAACTGGAGCAGGAGTGGGAATCGAGCCCCCGACGACCTGCTCAAGAAGCAGGAGGCCGCCCTTCGGCGGCCGCTCGCCACCCATGCTTTGTGACGTCTCCCTCGGGCGATACCCTACCGCCCGCTGGGGAGCGAGAGCAAGGCTTCAGGTGTCCATTAAGAACTGCTTATACAGATTCCGGAAGTTGCTGACGACCTACCCCCTTCCCTATCAGGCATCTTGGGCAATAATCTGATACCTTTGTCAATATGGAGTATCCTCTTCAGGAAGAACTGCCCTTGTGCCTTGTGCGAAAGGAAATAGCGATTTCAGAGAATGGATGAGGAGCGACCATGGTTGAAAAGGTCATTATCATGGGGGCCGCTGGAAGGGATTTTCACAACTTCAACATCTATTTCAAGAACAACCCGCGCTATGAAGTGATTGCCTTTACAGCTGCCCAGATCCCGACAATCGAGGGACGGCTTTATCCACCCGAGCTTGCAGGAGAGCTCTATCCCGAAGGCATTCCTATCCACCCTGAAGCCGAGTTGGCCAGTCTCATCCAGAAACACCAGGCGGACCTCGTCGTCTTTTCCTATAGCGACGTACCTCACGTTGAGGTCATGCACAAGGCTTCGACAGCGATGGCAGAAGGTGCGGATTTCATTCTTATCGGCGCCACCTACACCATGCTGAAGTCTCAAAAGCCGGTTGTGGCGGTCTGCGCCGTGAGAACCGGCTGCGGGAAATCGCAGACTACCCGTAAAGTGTGCACCATACTGCGAGAACTCGAAAAGAAGGCTGTCGTCGTGCGCCACCCCATGCCGTACGGAGATCTGCGAACCCAGGTAGTCCAACGCTTCTCCTCATACGAGGATTTGGAAACACACCGGTGTACCATCGAAGAACGGGAGGAATACGAACCGCTGCTGGATCAAGGGATCGTGGTCTATGCAGGCGTCGACTACGGCCAGATCCTCAAGGAGGCGGAAGAGGAAGCCGATATCATCGTCTGGGATGGCGGAAACAACGACACTCCTTTCTATCGGCCGGACATCCACATCGTTCTTTTTGACCCCCACC
>JBAWAP010000033.1:0-7991 GCA_049589355.1 Anaerolineae bacterium | reverse complement strand
GGCTGATCCGAGAGCGCTTCGCCAAGGAGAAACCTCTCAAAGGCATCAGGATCGCTGCCTGCCTGCACGTGACCTCGGAGACAGCTAACCTGGTCCACACCCTCCAGGATGGCGGAGCCGACGTGCGACTCTGCGCCTCTAACCCCCTCTCCACCCAGGACGACGTGGCGGCCTCGATCGTGGCCAACTTCGAGATCCCCGTCTTCGCCATCAAGGGCGAGGACAGCGAGACCTACTACCAACACATTAACGCTGCCCTGGATCACATGCCCCACATCACCATGGACGACGGGGCAGACCTGGTCTCCACCCTGCACAAGGAGCGAGCCGATCTCATCGAGAAGGTCATCGGCGGCACCGAGGAGACGACCACCGGCGTCATCCGCCTGCGGGCTATGGCCGCCGACGGTGCGCTGCGCTACCCCATCATCGCTGTCAACGACGCGGATACGAAGCACCTCTTCGACAACCGCTACGGCACCGGCCAATCCACCATAGATGGCATCCTGCGGGCTACCAATTTCCTGCTAGCTGGCAGGAACTTCGTGGTGGGTGGCTACGGCTGGTGTGCGCGGGGCATCGCCATGCGGGCGCGAGGCATGGGGGCTAACGTCATCGTCACCGAGGTGGACCCCCTGCGGGCCCTAGAGGCAGTGATGGATGGCTTCCGGGTGATGTCCATGATCGAAGCGGCCAAGATCGGCGATGTCTTCGTCACCTCCACCGGCGACATCAACGTCATAGACAGGCATCATATAGAGGTCATGAAGGATGGGGCGATCCTGGCCAACTCCGGCCACTTCAACGTGGAGATCAACATCCCGGCCCTGGAGGAGATGGCCGTCGAGGTGCGGCCTGTGCGCGACTCCGTTGATCAGTATATCCTGCCGGACGGACGGCGCCTCAACCTGCTGGCTGAGGGGCGATTGGTCAACCTGGCTGCGGCGGAGGGACATCCGGCCAGCGTGATGGACATGAGCTTCGCCAACCAATCCCTGGCCGTCGAGTACATGGTCAGGCACGGCCGGGAGCTGGAGAAAAAAGTGTACCGCGTGCCCGAGGAGATAGACCGCCAAATCGCCCGCCTGAAACTCGCGGCCATGGGCATCGAGATAGATACCCTCACGGAGGAGCAGGAGAAGTACCTGCGATCGTGGGAGGCGGGGACGTGAGGAGGTGCATCCCAGATTTGTATAGGCAATCCCTCGAGGTCCATTTGACCAGGACCATCTATTGAAGTATAATTACCATAGTGACCATTATGGGTAGTATTAAAGGGGGAGGCAAAGGCTATGATGAGAGTAGGTATCGCGGAGGTTAAGCGTAGCATCTCGATCTTCGTCAACCGCGTGGCCTTCGGGGGGGAACGAATCATCTTGACCTCCCGAGGCAAACCCAAAGCTGCGTTGATCAGCATCGAAGACCTGCAGAAGCTCGACGAGTTGGAGAAAGCAGCCAGTCCTTCCCGTGCCAAGCGAATGGCCGCGCTGGCTCAGGCCCGTGCCGTGCGGGAGCGGATCCTGGCCGAACGCGGGGGCTCATTCCTTCCTGATGTTGCCGAAGACCTACGCCGCCTAAGAGAGGAGAGGGACCTTGAGCTCGCCGGTCTGCGTTGATGCCAACCTTGTCCTGAAACTGGTGCTAACAGAAGCCGATAGCGTTCAGGCAGAAACTCTTTGGGCCCAGTGGGTTTCCGAGAACAGAGAGATCGTGGCTCCTTATCTCCTGGCCTTTGAGGTCACCTCGGTCATCAGGACGAAGGTCCACCGCCAGGTGATCAGCTCCGAAGCGGGAGATCAGGCATTCGACGCTGTGCACGCCCAGGGTGTGAAACTGCTTCATCCAGATGATCTACACCAACGGGCCTGGGAGTTGGCCAAACGTTTCAACCGGCCGCAGGCCTATGACAGTCACTATCTAGCCCTGGCCGAGATGCTGGGCCTGGATCTGTGGACAGCCGATAAGCGGCTATACAACGCGGTCAAGGACGCGCTACCCTGGGTAAAGTGGCTTGGCGACTTCCAGCCTCAGGGAGGGAAGAAGGTGGAGTGAGGCTTGTGCCAAAGTGCAGCGACGCCTGACGGCCCCCAGCTCTTTACGCTCAAGGGATGGGGGCTTGCCTTTTTGGGCGAAATAGGGTATTATTTAGCCGCGTCGCAGAGGAGGAAAGGGGAAATGACGCAAGCACTGATCACGGGCATCTCCGGCTTCGTTGGCAGCCACTTGGCCGAATATCTTCTCGAACACACCGACTGGCAGGTGGCTGGCACCGTCTACGGCCCTGAGGAAAATATCGAGCATCTGCGAGACAGGTTGGAACTCTACCCAGCGGAGCTTTCAGAGCTGGAAACGGTGATCTCGATCTTGGAGCAAGCGAAGCCGGACTACATCTTTCACCTGGCTGCTCAGCCCCTGGTCTCCCTCTCCCGGCGCGACCCCTGGGGGACCCTGGCCAATAACATCCGTCTCCAGCTCAATATCCTAGAAGCTGTAGCAAGGTTGAGCTCGACGGCCAGGATACTGGTGGTTGGCTCCAGCGAGGAGTATGGACTGGTGCGGCCTGACGAGTTACTGATCAAAGAGACGAACCCCTTACGCCCCAACAGCCCTTACGCGGTGAGCAAGATAGCCCAAGATATGCTGGGGCTGCAATACCACTTGAGCCACAAGTTGTTCACGGTGCGGGCGCGGCCTTTCAACCATATTGGCGCCCGCCAGCGCCTGGGGTTCGTGGCCCCCGACTTTGCCAGTCAAATAGCCGAAGCTGAGGCGGGTTTACGAGAACCCGTCATCCAGGTCGGCAACCTGGAACCCCAGCGCGACTTCAGCGATGTTCGGGACGTAGTGCGGGGATATCACCTGCTCATCACCCAGGGAGAACCAGGGGAGGTCTATAATCTGGGCTCAGAGCAAGCTCGGGCAGTAGGGGAACTGCTGGAAGGATTGATGGCTATCAGCAAGGTTTCCATCACCGTCGAACAGAACCCAGAGCGCCTCCGGCCCACTGACGTTCCTGTGATAGCTGGAGACTGCACCAAGATCCGGGAACAGACAGGCTGGCGACCAAAGATCTCTTTTGAGCAGAGTCTGCACGACGTATTGGATTATTGGCGGGAAAGAACCAGGGAAGATAAGGAGAGATAAATGACAAAGAAAGCACTGATTACCGGTATCACCGGCCAAGACGGCTCGTATCTGGCCGAGTTCCTGTTGGAAAAAGGTTACGAGGTCATCGGCATGGTGCGCCGCACCAGCACGGTTAATTTTGAGCGCATCAAGCACATCCAAGACAAGATAACTCTAGCCTCTGGCGATCTGGTGGATCAGGTCTCCATCATTGACATCTTGCGAGAGCACCGACCCGATGAAGTCTACAATCTGGCGGCTCAGTCTTTTGTCCCCATCTCCTGGAGCCAGCCGGTATTGACAGGCGAAGTGACGGCGCTGGGGGTCACCCGTGTACTGGATGCCATTCGCACCGTGGATCCGACGATCAGGTTCTATCAGGCGTCTTCGAGCGAGATGTTTGGCAAGGTGCGGGAAACGCCCCAAAACGAGAACACTCCCTTTTATCCCCGCAGCCCCTACGGGGTAGCCAAGGTCTACGGCCATTGGATCACTGTCAATTATAGAGAGAGCTATGGCCTGTTCGCTTGCTCAGGCATCCTTTTCAACCACGAGAGTCCAAGGCGAGGGCTGGAGTTCTCCACTCATAAAGTGACCTACGGTGTGGCCCGCATCAAACTGGGCCTGGACAATGAACTGAGGATGGGCAACCTGGACGCCCAACGAGACTGGGGTTATGCTGGAGACTACGTCAAGGCCATGTGGCTCATGCTCCAGCAGGACGAGCCAGATGACTACGTGGTAGGTACCGGGAGGGCCCACTCGGTACGAGAGCTTTGTGAACTGGCCTTTGACTACCTCGGCCTGGACTGGCGGGATCATGTGGTGGTGGATCCCAAACTCTTCCGCCCAGCCGATGTGGACTTTCTGGTGGCCGATGCCACCAAGGCTCGCACCAAGCTGGGCTGGGAGCCCACCGTCACCTTTGAGGAACTGATCCAGATGATGGTAGACGCCGACCTGGAAGCGCTGAAGAAGGAAAACAATCTGAGATAATGAGAACCGTTTCAAGGCAAGAGAGATTCGCCGATATCATTGCCTCACTAAGAGAATACGAGCCCCAGCGAGTGATCCTCTTCGGCTCCTGGGCTCGTGGCGACGAGGATGAATACAGCGACCTCGACCTAGTGATCATCAAAGAGACCCAGGAGCGCTTTTTGGACAGACTGGAAAGGGTATACGACTTGGTCAAACCCGCCTTCGCCATGGATGTGTTGGTCTATACCCCTCAAGAGTTCGCCGAGATGCAAGAGCGGGACAATCCCTTCATCGAGATGGTGCTCAAAGAGGGGGTTACCATTTATGAAAGACCCAAAGGGTGAAGCAGAGCGCTGGCTGAAACAAGCTGAATACGACCTTCGTGCCGCTGAACACAACGCGGACGGGGCATTTTATTCGATAGCTTGTTTTAATGCCCAGTAAGCAGCAGAGAAAGCCCTCAAGGCATTCCTTTTCGCTCAAGGGGAGCGGGGTGGTATTGGGGCACTCGGTGGGTGAGCTCTGCCGCCGTTGTGGAGAGTACGAGAAGGATTTCGCCGACCTCGCTGCATTGGCTAGCAAGTTGGACCGTTTCTACATTCCCACTCGCTACCCTAATGCCTTGCCGGGTGGGGTGCCGGCCGAAGTTTACGACGAAGAGGATGCTACGGGAGCTATCGCCTTGGCCTCCAAGGTTCTAGCCACAGTGAGGAAAGGATTAGAGGATAAATGAGGATCACGTTCGGCACCGACGGGTGGCGAGGTAAGATCGCCGAGGATTACACTTTCGACAACGTCCGGTGCTGCGCCCAAGGCTTCGCCCGTTATTTACTCAACAATGGTGGTGCCGAGAAAGGCGTGGTGGTGGGCCACGACCGCCGCTTCGCCTCGGAGCACTTCGCCGCAGCCGTGGCCGAGGTGATGGCTGCCCACGACATCCACGTCCACCTCACCCAGGGAGCCACCCCCACCCCCGTTATAAGCTACAGTGTGGTGGCGCTGCGGGCCGGGGGAGCGGTCAACATCACCGCCAGCCATAACCCGCCCTCGGACAACGGCTTCAAGGTGCGCGATCGTTACGGGGCTGCTATTGACCCCCACGATCTCAAGGAGATCGAGGCCCTCATCCCTCCCATCGAGGAGGTGAAATGCTTGCCTCTGGATGAAGCCGAGGCTAAGGGCCTGGTGGAACGCTTTGACCCGGCCCCTGCCTATATCGAGCACCTCCAGGATCTCATTGACGTGGAACCTATAGAACAAGCAGGGCTGCTGGTCGTCCACGACGCCATGTGGGGAAACGGCGCGGGTTGGTTCGAGCGTATCCTGGGCAGCGAGAAAACACAGGTTGTTGGCATCCGCCAGGATCGCAACCCCCTCTTCCCCGGCATGGTCCGCCCTGAGCCCATCCCACCCAACATCGAAGCCTGCCAGGAGAAGGTTATGGAGATCGGTGCCGACGTGGGCATCGTCAACGACGGCGATGCTGACCGAATAGGCATCGTGGATGAGGAGGGGGGCTTTCTCAACCAGCTCCAGGTCTACGGCCTGCTAGCGTTGTATCTTCTCGAGGTGCGGGGCTGGCGAGGTCCCATCGTCAAGACCCTCTCCACCACCTTGATGCTCGATAAGCTGGGGGAGATTTACGGCGTCCCCGTCTATCACACCGGGGTGGGCTTCAAGTTCGTGGCCCCCAAGATGCTGGAGGTAGACGCCATCATCGGTGGGGAGGAGAGCGGAGGGTACGCCTTCCAGGGGAACATCCCCGAGCGGGACGGCATCTTGGCTCCCCTGTTCTTTCTCGACTTCATGGTGCAAACGGGCAAGAGCCCCTCTCAGCTTTTGGAGTACCTGTACGAGGTCGTCGGCGCTCGCTATTTTTACGACCGCATTGACCACTACTTCTCCCCTGAAGAGGGGGAAGCTGTGCGGCAGCGCGTCAAGGAGGCCAGGCCAGGGTTATTGGCTGGCCTGAAAGTGACGGGGCTCGATACCACTGACGGTTACAAATACAGCTTGGAAGACGGTGGCTGGCTTTTGATCCGCTTCTCCGGCACCGAGCCTGGCCTGATCCGCATCTACTGCGAAACAACGCACGAGGATAAAGTGAGGGCGCTTTTGGAGAAGGGGATGGGGCTGGCAGGGCTGGCAACGGATTGATAGCGGATAAACGGATGGAACCGAGTGGACGTTATTGACTTCAGCCGAGAGCACAAGGCGCTAGCGGCGAGGGAAGAAGAATTTCGAGGTAAACACGTCATCGTCGTTGGTGACGAAATCTATCCATTCGAAAACGGGGAGGAAGGGTTGCGAATCCTGGCGCGTGTCAGAAGGGAGCATCCCCATAAGATTTCCCTCGTCACTTATGTGATGAATGAGGAAGATCTTATCCTTCGAGATGTCTGCTGGTTGAGAAGCACCTTGGCCATATAGGGTGGGATTGGGAGGTTGGTTATGGAAACGATGACTGTTTTGAGAGAAGCTTCTGAAAGGTTAGGAATACCCGAGGATACCCTTCTGAGGGAAAGCTTCACTTCTTACCTGCGAGAGCGGAAACGCGCGTTGATGGCCGAGCGGTTCGAGATGCTCTCCCGTCACGGAGTGAATTCGCCCGAAGAACTCAAGGGGAGAATTGAGGAAGGAGAAGTCCCCGAACATCCGACTTGGGAAGATTACATCGAGCTTACCAATTTAGAGGATGAACTAGCCCGTTTAGAAGGTCATCTCCGTTCCCTTTAGACCGAGGCACCCTCAAGATGACAGTCATTCCCTGGGCAACCTTTGATGCGATAGCCCTTCCTGAATACCGAGACGTCGTCGAGAGGGTAGAGTCTATCCTCTCGCCTGCAGGGCGAATGAGGAAACTGCGGGTCTACCTTCTCGATGGCAGCTTTGTTGATGTGTGGTACTCTTTGAAAGGCGATTACTCGTTTCACTGGGAGCGGCGCTTTATCAATGGCTCGCTCTACCGCCATGACAATGCACCTCACGCTCGATGGCGTTATGTCCCAACCTTCCCCAAGCACTTTCACAATGGTCGAGAAGACAACGTGGAAAGCAGCTTCATCAGCGATTCCCCTGAGGAAGCATTGCGGGATTTCCTCGACTTCGTGAGAGGAAAACTGGCGGAGATTGCCCGAGGGGCATAGATCATGTTTCTTACCGACACCCACACTCATCTCGACTTCCCAGAGTTCGACGGCGATCGAGAGCACGTCATCGAGCGGGCAGCGACGGCCGGGGTGAGGGGTATCGTAAACGTTGGGGCCGACCTGGCCTCAAGCCGGGCGGCGGTGGCCCTGGCCGAGGCATACCCCCAGGTTTACGCAGCGGTGGGAGTGCACCCTCACGACGCTAAGACCCTGACCAAAGAGATGCTGGAAGAGCTGGGAGCTTTAGCCAGCCATTCTAAGGTAGTCGCCATCGGCGAAATCGGGCTCGATTTCTACCGTGATCTGTCGCCGCGAGATGAACAGCGCCAAGCCTTCAAACAGCAGTTGGCCCTGGCGAGCGAAGCAGGGAAGCCAGTTATCATCCATGATCGCGAAGCCCACACAGAAGTTATGGACATTTTGCGCCACTGGGTCGAAGGAAGCCATAAGTCAGTAGGTGTTCTACACTGCTTCTCAGGCGTTTTGGCTATGGCCCAAGAGGCCGTTGAATTAGGCTTCTACATCTCCATCGCTGGCCCCGTGACTTTTCAAAACGCCCGGCGCTTGCGCGAGTTGGTCCGTCAATTGCCCTCGGAAAAGCTCCTGGTAGAGACCGATTGTCCCTACTTAGAGCCTATCCTAAAAATGCACGACGGTAGACGATGAGGCAGGCAGCGAATTGGATGAGGCCCAACCAGTGTTCAGCCTTCTTTTCCCACCGGATCAACAGCTTGCGAA
>JBAWAP010000032.1:0-18093 GCA_049589355.1 Anaerolineae bacterium | reverse complement strand
GCCAACCACCAGGTTCGCATCCCTTAGCGCTGCCAGGTGCTGGGAGATGTTGGCTTGACTCGCTCCCAACTCTGGTTCCATCTCACAGACGCACCTCTCTCCTCCCCGCAACATCTCCAGAATGGCTATGCGAGTAGGATGAGCCAACGCCTTGGCAATCTTGACCTGCAATCTGTAAGCATGAGCATCCATATCCCACCTAGCCTTCTTTAACCATATTAGAATAATCGAATATAATTATAGCATGATACCACAGACCTGTCAAATCGCATTCTTGCTTGTAGCGCTTCACGCGGGCCTTGCCCCCTGTTGTGCCCATGACTGGAGAGCCTGTCAATACCCCAGGCGCCGACTCCGACGGTGCATCAGCACAGGTGGCACCAGAAACAGGATGCCGCTCAGCAGAAGCATGGCGAGATCCAACCACGGACTGAGCAGGCCTATTCCCAACACAGCGTGGTTCATCAGGTCCTGGGCATAGGTCAGCGGCGAGAGGTAAGCCAGTATTCGCGCCCAGGAAGCCATCTCTCCCAACGGGACGAAGATGCCGCTGATAAAGAGCAGACCCCAACACAGCAGCTTACAGCCGCGCCTGCGCTCGCCGAAAATGCTCTCTTCTCAGAAACAGGCGTTGCTTCTCCTCCGGCGCCGCCAGGATGGGCGATCCCCCCAATTGCGTGCGATGGCAGCCGATGGCAGCCAGCTTTTGCTCCCAGACTGCCATCACGTCCACAACCAGGGTCACTTCCTGCCCGTGGGAGAGGCTCAGGGCTTCGGTCATCGAACGGAGCTGCTCTGAGCCTACGTCTGGGCTTGGGCGAACTGGCTCATGTAGAGGCGGTAGTAGAAGCCCTTTTGCGCCATCAGCGAATCGTGGGTATCTCGCTCGATGATCCGTCCGTTGTCTATTACCAGCACCAGGTCGGCGTTACGGATGGTGCTCAGACGATGCGCGATCACAAAGCTCGTGCGGCCCGCCATCAGAGTGCGCAATGCCTCCTGGAGTTGGGACTCCGTGCGGGTGTCCACGTTGCTGGTGGCTTCGTCGAGGATGAGGATACGCGGGTCGGCCAGGAGCGCGCGGGCAATGGCCAGCAGTTGGCGTTGCCCCTGGCTCAGGTTGCTGGCGCGTTCGGATAACCGGGTCTGGTACCCTTCAGGCAGCCGCCGGACAAAGTCATCGGCCCGGGCCAGTTTCGCCGCTGCGATCACTTCCTCGTCGGTGGCGTCCAGCCGTCCATAACGGATGTTCTCCAGCGCCGTCGCGGAGAACAAAAAGTTGTCCTGCAGTACGATGCCCAGTTGCCGGCGCAGGGAGTCTTGCTTGATGTCGCGGATCTCATGCCCGTCGATCCAGATATGGCCCTCGTCAATGTCGTAGAAACGAGTCAGCAGGTTCACGATGGTCGTCTTGCCCGCGCCGGTCGGCCCCACGAGCGCGACCACCTGTCCCGGCTCCAGGCTCAGGTTGACGTCCTTGAGCACCGGCACGTTCGGCTCGTAACCAAAGCTGACCTGATCGAAGGCCACGTGGCCCGCGAAACCATCCAGCGCGACGGCGTCGGGCCGGTCGCGCACCGTGGGTTGCTGATCCAGGATCTCAAAGACCCGTTCAGCGCCGGCCAGGGCCGACTGAATCGAGTTGTACAGGTCGGCCAGGGTGAACAGGGGCTCGAAAAAGCGACGCGCATAGAGGATGAACGTGGCGATGACACCCACGCTGACCATGCCACGCAGCGCCAGCCAGCCTCCCAGACCGGCGATGATGGCGATGTCTATGTTGCTGAAGACCATCAGCAGGGGCCGCAAGATCATCATCAGGGACTGCGCCCGGATGGTCGCATCGCGTGCGGCAACGTTGGCCTGATCGAACTCGGCAATGACCGCTCCCTGGCGCCTGAAGACCTGCACGACGCGCGCGCCACTGATGTTCTCCTCCATCACCGTGTTCAGCTTGCCAAGATTGGCCTGCACCTGCCGAAATCCGCGCCGGGTGCCCCCGCCAACGCGGGCCGTGAGCCAGAGCATGACGGGGAGAATGGTCAGAGTTCCCAGGGCCAGCCAGACGTTCAGGCTCAGCATGACGATGGCGATGCCCAGCAGGGTCAGCAGGCTGGCCACCAACTCGATGATGCTCTGCGAAAGCACCCGGTTGATGGCGTCAATGTCGTTGGTCAAGCGGCTCATCAGCTCGCCGGTGGAGCGCCGGTCGAAGAAACGGAGCGACAACGTCTGCAGGTGCTCGAACAAATCGCGCCGCAAGGTGCGCAACACGTTCTGGGTGACCGCCACGATGGTGTAGCTCTGCCCGAACTGCGTAAACCAGGCCGCGACATAGCTGGCCAGCAGGAGCAGGCTGATACGCATCAGGCCCTCGAGGTCCCGTGGGCCGATGAAGCGATCGATGGCCACGCCCAACAGATAGGGGCCTAACAGCTCCAACCCTGTGTTCAGGACCACCAGAACCATCACCCCGGTCAGGTTCAGGGCCTGAGGGCGCAGGTAAGCGCCAAGCCTGTTGAGGGTTGCCCGCGGGTTACGCGCCTTCTCGACGGGTGCGCCTGCCCCTCCCATGCCCGGCCCGCGCCCCATGCCGGGGGCTTGCCCCATTCCGGGCCGATCGGCGGCCTTTGGCTGCGTTGGGGAGCCCATGCCTGCCCCGGTCAGGCCCTCGCGGTTGCTTTGCTTATCCTTCATGGGATGCTCCTCCCTCGTGATTGCCAAGTTGCGATTGGTAGATTTCGCGGTAGATGGGGCTGGAGGCCAGCAACTCGCGATGCGTCCCGCTCGCCGCGATCCGGCCTCGATCAAGCACGACGATCCTGTCGGCGTTCATGATGGTACTGATACGCTGGGCCACGACCAAGCGCGTACGGATGTACCCATCCGCGCCGGCCACCAGGCGGTCGAGCGCCGACAGGATCTTGCCCTCCGTTTCCACGTCCACCGAGCTCGTGCTGTCGTCCATGATGAGCACACGGGGCCGGGCCAGCAGGGCGCGGGCGATGGCGATGCGCTGTTTCTGCCCACCCGAGAGGTTCACGCCGCGCTGTCCGATCAGGGTGTCGTAGCCGGCCGGAAAACTCATGATAAAATCATGCGCCTGGGCTGCCTGGGCTGCGGCCACCACCTCTTCATCGCTGGCGCCGGGGCGGCCATAGCGGATGTTATCGCCTACCGTCCCGCTGAACAGCACCGTTTCCTGGAGAACGGTGCCCACCTGGGCGCGCAACGAGTCCAGCGTGACATCACGCACGTCAACCCCATCGAGGGTCACGCGCCCCTCGCTCACGTCGTAGAGGCGCGGGACGAGGTTGATCAGGGTGCTCTTGCCGGCGCCGGTGGCGCCGACGAAGGCCACCGTTTCCCCCGGCTCCACCACCAGGTTGATGCCCTCGAGCACCGCGTTCTCATCGTGCCCGCCGTAGGTAAAGGCGACGTTCTCAAGGGCCACCCGTCCTTTGACCGCCGGGAGCGCCTCCGCGCGGGCATCGTCCACCACCTCTGGCTGGCTATCCAGCACCTCGAAAATGCGCTGGGTCGAAGCGTCGGCCGAGGAGATGAAACCCACGCTCAGGCTCAACATGACCAACGGCATTATGACCCACCACACATAGTTGCTCAGGGCGACGAGCTCGCCCACGTTGAGGGTACCTTCCACAACCTGGACGCCACCGAACCACACCACGGCGACGAGGCCCAGATTGACCAGCAAGCGCAGCGTGGGTGACAAGACCGCCAGCATGCGCTCCACCCGAATCGCGCGCCCCATGAGGTCGACGTTGGCCGTATCAAAGCGCCTGTTCTCGTGGCCAGCGCGCACGAAGGCTTTGACGACGCGCACCCCGGCCAAGTTCTCCTGCAATATCGTGTTCAGGCGTTCGAGTTTGCGCAGCACCTGCATGAACAGCGGCTGTGCTTTGCTGGCGTAGAACATAAAGATCACGATGGTAATGGGCATCAGCACCAACATCAGCAGACCCAACTGCCAGTTGGTTAAGAACACCAGGATTAGACTGCCCACGATCATCAGCGGCGCGCGCACAAAGGAGCGCATGGTCATCCAGATGAACTGCGCGACCTGGGAGATGTCGCTGGTCAAACGGGTAACGAGCTGTCCGGTCTGCAAGCGGTCCAGGTTGGCGAAGGAGAAGGACTGGATGTGAACAAAAAGCTCGCGGCGCATGTCGGTCGCCGCCATCTGCGACACCCGTACGGCAAAGAGCATACTGCCGACCGTGCCGGCGGCGCTGACCAGGGTGAGGCCGATCATGATCAGCGAGACGTTCAAAATGGCGCCCATGTCGCGCTGCCGGATGCCGGTGTTGATCAACTGCTGTACCAGGCGTGGCAGGGCCAGATCCACCGCGACGACGACTGCCAGCAGCAGCAGACCCAGAACGGCCAGGCGACCGTAGGGTTTCACAAAACGCCAGAGCTGTGTAATGGATTTCATGCTTGTTCCAACTCCTTTCTTTTTTGCTATGACTTATTTCTCTGATTCCGGGTCAAATCCGGCGGGCAGTGATACGGATGGCTGTACCTGTGCTTCCCCCAACCACCGTCAGGAGGTGTCTGGCCCTTCCGTCTCCGCAGCCCGTTGGAAATGCTCCACGCCGAGAAACAGACGTTGCCGCTCCGGCGGGGCCGCCAGGATAGGCGATCCTCCCAGTTGCGTGCGATGACAGCGGATGGCAGCCAGCTTCTGTTCCCAGACCGGCCCCACGTCCACGGTCAGGGTTACCTCTTCATCGGGCACGGCATGCAGGTGAGAGAGCCCCAGGGCTTCAGCTACAGAACGGGGCACGGCCAGGTAGTAGAGGGCCAGCGGCGCGTCCGGCCCCAGTGCGCTTGCTCGCTCAAAGGCCAGCGAAGCCCAGCGGCTGACGGCCATGTGGTCTGGATGCCCGGAGAGGCCATCGGGGGGCCAGGTGAGCAGCACCTGGGGGCGCAGTGCCTGCACGGCTCGCACCACCTGCTCGACGGCCTCCGCCTCGTCCACCTGGGATAGCGTCCCGTCGCGATAGTCCAGGAAGTGGGGCGGCTGCAAGCCCAGGGCGCGGCAGGCGCATTCGAGCTCGGCCTGACGGATTCGCCCGGCCTGCTCCGGGGAGGCGCCGGGGATCCCGGCCTCGCCCCGCGTGGCGCACAGCAGCCAGACGCGCACGCCGCGCCGGGCCAGCAGCGCCAGCGTGCCGCCGCAGCGAAACGTCTCGTCGTCGGGATGAGCAAAGACGGCCAGGACTACAGGCTCCCAATCCGGCACAAGTCTCCTCCTCACAACACCTGGACTGCCAGCACACGCATGGGGTCGGCGGCGGAGATGGCGCGCACAGCACCGGCCGGCACCACCGCTAGTGAGCCACTCCGAAGTTCGGCCTGCTCACGGTCCACACGCAGGTGTCCCTGCCCTTCAATGACGTAGTAGAGCACTGTGGAGGGCATCTGGCACGGCGCCACCGCCTGGCCGGCGGCCAGGTTCAGCAGCAGCGCCCGGACCTCGCCGGTGTCAAGCAGCGGTGTTGGGCGCACTCCGTCCGGTGAAAAGCTTTCCAACCCTCCTGTTTCTACGATGTGGTACGTCATCGTGTTCTCCTCTCACGCCTGCGCCATTTGGTCCACCACGGCAAGACCAACAGATAAAGTCCGGTGATGGCCATGGACAGCATCAGGATCTGCTGGAACCGTTGAGCAGCGTATCCAAGGGATGTACCCCGTGCCAGTAGCACGATGAGAATCAGAGCTACGCTCGGTATGGCCAGCCAACGGTGAAGCTTACGCACGTACTTCCTCAGGAACTTCGACATTCCTTTCCCTCCTGGCATATTACAGATCGTTCTGGCTTGACTGGTGTGGCATCCAGGCCGCCCGTCCGCTTGACCTCCATACGCAATTCGGGCGGGTGGTGCATCCCTGGGGATGCACCACCCGCTGCCTCGTCCTTATCCGGTCGCTTTGAACTCGGCGATGCGCTCTTCCACGGCCTTGGCCTCGGCCTGCAGGTCCTGCAGGTACTCCTCCAGCCGGGCGATGCGTTCCTCGCGGGTGGCGAAGCGCCGGCCAAAATGGTGCCCTGGCCCGCAGTCGGCGGGCCCGCAGCAGCAGCCGTAGCCGTGATGGCCGTGATAACCACCGTGTCCACACATATCGTTCACCTCCCTTCTTCTGATGATTGGAAATACGTCTGGTATTCGGCCAGGAAGCGGTCCAATCGCTCCCGCGTCCTGCGGATGTTCACCACCCAGGCACGCAGATATTCCACCCCCTCGTCGGTGACCTCGTACACCCGACGAGCCGGGCCACTCCCCTCTGTGTCCCACGACGAACGGACCAGCCCATCATCCTCGAACTGGCGCAGCGTGCGGTAGAGCAGCCCGGGATCGGCTCCGGGGGTCTCCTCGTCCTGGCCCAGCCGCTCCATCAACTCGTAACCGTGGGCCGGATTCTGGGCGAGCAGCAGCAGCAGCCAGGGCTGGATGAAGCCGCGCACGCGGCCTCCCGGTGGGCAGCAGTGCCCTTCCTCGTTCCCATGCTTACCATGATGCCCGTTGCACATCCTCGAACCTCCGCAGATTTCTAGATAACGTCTTCTATATGATCAAGACATATATATTATAACTAAAAATCCCCCGCCTGTCAAATCACTTGGCGGGGGAACTCTACCTCCGGGCGCTCGGGTTAGGCCTCGGCTACCGGCAAGGTGAAGGTGAAAGCGGTGTCGCGCCGTTCTCTGACGGAGGCATGGCATCAGTGGACCCAGCCTCAGATCCGTCTCACGCAGCCTGGCCTTTGAACTGGCTCATATACAAATTGTGATAGAACCCGCGCTGGGCCAGCAGTTCATCGTGGGTGCCGCGCTCAATGATGCGACCGCCGTTGATGACGAGAATCTTGTCGGCCTCGCGGATGGTGCTCAAGCGGTGGGCGATGACGAAACTGGTGCGTCCCTCCATCAGCCGCAGCATCGCCTCCTGGATGTGCTTTTCCGTGCGGGTGTCCACGCTGCTGGTCGCCTCGTCCAGAATGAGGATGCCCGGATCGGCGAGGATGGCGCGCGCGATGGCCAGCAACTGCCGCTGCCCCTGGCTCAGATTGCCGCCTCGCTCCGAAAGCTCGGTCTGATAGCCTTGTGGCAGGCGACGGATGAACTGGTCGGCGTTGGCGAGCTTGGCCGCGGCGGTGACCTCTTTGTCCGTGGCGTCGAGCCGCCCGTAGCGGATGTTCTCCATCACCGTATCGGAGAACAGGAACGTGTCCTGTAACACGATGCCCAGTTGGCGGCGCAGGTCGGCTTTCTTCACCCGGCGGATGTCAGTCCCGTCAATGGCGATCTGGCCGCCGTCAATGTCATAGAACCGCGTCAGCAGGTTGACGATGGTCGTCTTGCCCGCCCCCGTCGGGCCGACCAGGGCGATGGTCCGCCCGGGCTCAGCGTGAAAATCAACGTGTTTGAGCACGGGCACGTCAGGCTCGTAGCCGAAGCAGACGTCCTCGAAAACCACATCGCCCGCGACCTGCTCAAGCGGCTGGGCATCCGGCACATCGGCCAGCTCTGGCACCTCGTCCAGAATCTCAAAGACGCGCTCCGCGCCCGCGATGGCCCCCTGGATTTGGGCGTACAGTTGGGCAAGCTGATTTAACGGCTGTGAAAAATTCCGTGCGTAGTTGATGAAGCTGGCGATCGTGCCCACGGTCGCCACGCCCCGCAGCACCATCCAGCCGCCGCTGCCCGCGATGATGGCAAACCCCAGGTTGTTGATCAAGTTCATCATAGGTCCCATGAACCCGGAAAATATCTCGGCTTTCGTCGCTGCGCTTTGTAACTTGCGGTTGGCGACGTCAAACTCGTCAATGGCCACCTGCTCGCGCACGTAGGCCTGGACCACACGCTGCCCGGTGATCGTCTCCTCAATGATGCCATTCATCTCGCCCAACGTCTCTTGCTGTTCACGAAATCCCTCGCGCGTCTGCACCGCCATTGCACCGCTCAAAAAGACCACCAGTGGGATCGTGACCAGGCTGACCAGGGCTAAGCGCCAGTTGATCAGGCACATCACCACCACCACCCCGGCGACGCTCAAGACGCTGGAGATGAACTGGGTAACACCCTGACTCAACACGTTACTAATGTTCTCCACATCGTTCGACAGACGGCTCATCAACTCGCCGTGGGTGCGCCGGTCGAAGAATCGTAGGGATAGCGTTTGTAGCTTGACAAAGAGATCGTTGCGGATGTCGCGCACAGTGCGTTGGGCTACACTCGCCATCACATAAAGCTGCAGCCAGGTGGCGAGCGACGACGCTCCATAAGCGCCGATCATCAGCAACGCCGTGCGGGCCAGACCTAGCAAATCACCTTCCAGGATGTACGTGTCAATGGCGATGCCCATCAAGTAAGGCCCCAGCAATGCCAGGCCCGATGAAAGAGCAACCAACGCCACGGTGCCAATCAACAGCCATTTTGGGCGCTTCAAGTAATCCCACAGGCGGCGCATCGTGCCTTGCACGTCACTGGCCCGGCCCATACCGCCCATCATCTGCATGCCGGGCGGTCCACCGTGACCAGGGCCAAATCCCGGTGGGCGACCGGGGCCATCTCTTGCCACCATCGGAGGGCGTCTTCTGTTTCCCCCATTATTGGGGCGATTTTCACGCATGGGCCGTTACTCCATTCCCCAACTGGGATTCATAAATCTCACGATAGATCGGGCTCGACGCCAACAACTCGCGGTGTGTCCCTTCGGCGGCGATCTGGCCGTCATCCAGCACCAGGATCTTGTCGGCATTCAGCACCGTGCTGATGCGCTGCGCGATCACAAAACTTGTCCTGAGCCGTTGCCCTGAGCCTGTCGAAGGGGGAGCCGAAGGGCTCGTGCGGTCTTTCATCACATCCTCCAGCACATCCTGAATCTTGGTCTCTGTTTCCACGTCTACGGAGCTGGTGCTGTCGTCGAGGATCAGCACGGCGGGCTGAATGAGCAACGCACGCGCAATGGCGACCCGCTGCTTCTGCCCTCCCGACAGGTTGACGCCGCGTTGGCCAAGCACGGTATCATATCCATCTGGGAATTCGCTGATAAACTCGTGGGCCTGGGCCGCCTGGGCCGCGGCGATCACCTCTGCGTCGGTGGCGCCGGGACGCCCGTAGCGGATGTTGTCGCGGATCGTCCCGGTGAACAAGACCGATTCTTGCAGGGCGATGCCAACGTTGCGGCGCAGAATCTCTTTCTCAATGTCGCGCACGTCTACGCCATCAATCGTCACCCGCCCCCCGGTCACGTCGTAGAAACGCGGGATCAGGTGGATCAAGCTGGACTTGCCCGACCCCGTTGCACCCAGGATAGCCACCGTCTGTCCCGGCTCGGCCACGAAGTTGATGTCCCTGAGCACCGGATGGTGACCATGGCCATGGTAGCTGAACGTCACGTTCTCGAAGGCCACCCGTCCCTGTGCCGCAAGTGCAGCCACAGCATCGGGCCTGTTCTGGATTTGTGGTTCGCTATCCAGCACTTCCTGGATGCGCTCTGCCGACGCCTGGGCCCGCGCGGTCATCATGACCAACATGCTGACCATCATCAACGACATGAGCGTGCGCATCAAATAGTTGACAAAGGCGATGATCTGCCCCACCCGCATCGTTCCGTAGGTCACCTGGAGGCCACCAAACCAAATCACACCGACTACCCCTAGATTTACAGCCAGCATCATGAACGGCATCGCCACGGCTACGGTCCGCGCCGCGCGAATGGTCTGTTCCATCAAGCCATCGTTCGTCGCCCTAAAGCGCTGAATCTCGTGCTGGGCGCGCACAAAGGCCTTGACCACGCGCACGCCCGCCAGGTTCTCCTGCATCACCGTGTTCAGGTCGTCGAGCTTGCGCTGCACCTGTCCGAACAGAGGGGTCGCCTTGCCAATCACCCAAATCAACACGACCAGCACCAACGGTGTCAGGATGAGGAGCAGCAACGCCAGCCGCGGACTGGTGAGAATCGCCATCAACAGACTCCCCAAGAGCATAAATGGTGCTCTGACCATAATCCTGAGCATCATCGCCACCACTTGCTGCACCTGGGTGACGTCGTTGGTCAAGCGCGTGATCAACTGCCCCGTCTCCAGGTCGTCCAGGTTGCCAAAGGAGAACGACTGCACATGGCGAAAGAGCGCGTGGCGCAGGTCGGCCCCAAAGCCCTGTGCCGCCATCGTAGCGAACACTGTGCAGCCTAAGCCGCCCGCCGCGCCGACGAGCGCCAGCCCAACCATCAGCAGGCCAGTGTTGGTGACGACGGACATATCGAGCCTGGCGATCCCCTCATCAACGATGCGCTGGACCAGCCGTGGCTGCATCAGGTCCATGGCGACTTCGAGGATCATGAGCAATGGGGCCAGGATGGCCCATTTCCAATAGGGTTTTAGAAACTTGGCTAGTTTTAATGACGACTTCACTGCGCGGTTTTGACTCCTGTTATGTGGACGGTGTCAGAGGCAACATCTGCGTACCCAGCCAGGGATGGGGATAGTGCCTGTGCGAGATCAACTCTGGCAAAATCTCTTGCACCCCCTCGGCAGGGATCACGCCGAAGCGGAATCGAACATAGTTATAGCATGATCTCACAGGTCTGTCAATCCGTAAATCCTACCGAGCCGTTGGTTCTTCAACAAAAAACCCTCGTCTGCTAAATCGCAGCATTCGAGGGGTATCTATGTCTGGACGTTTGGGTCAAGCCTCGGCTACCGACAGGGTGAAGGTGAAAGTGGTGCCCTGCCCCACTTGGCTAGCTACGCTGATCCGCCCGCCGTGGGCCTCTACCAGTTGCTTGGCGATGGACAGCCCCAGCCCCGTACCACCTGTGGCCCGTGACCGCGACCTGTCGGCTCGATAGAAGCGCTCGAAGATGTAGGGCAAGCGCTCAGGGGGGATACCCTCCCCGGTGTCACTAACGCTAACCTCAACCTCCGAGCCCTTTGCTCCTTCGACAAGCTCAGGACACCGCCTGGCCGCGACGACGACCTCCCCACCTGAGGGTGTGTGGGTCAGAGCATTGCTCAAGAGATTGCCCAGCACCTGCCCGATCCGCTGGGGATCAACGTCCACCAGGGGCAAGTCCTCCGGGAGGTCGGCCTGCAAGGTGATCCCTTTGGCCTCCGCCTGGGCACGAGCGGCCTCCAGGGCTCTGTCCACTATGTCAGCCGGGGCTACTGGTCGGTGCTCCAGCTTGAGCTGTCCTGCCTCGGCCAGGGTCAACTCCCGCAGGTCGTCCACCAGGCGGTTCAGGAGCATGGCCTCTTCATGGAGGGAGTCAATGACCCCCGGCTTCGGTTCAACTACACCATCCTGCAGGGCCTCAAGATAGCCCCGGATGTTAGACAAGGGGGTGCGCAGTTCATGGGCCACATCGGTCACCATGTTGCGACGCAACTCTTCGAGCCGGGTCAGTCCATCGGCCATGGCATTAAAGGCTCGGGCCAGTTCGCCGATCTCATCGTTGGATTGCACCTCCACCCGCTGGCTCAGGTCACCCTTTTCCATCCGTCGGGCGGCGGCCGTCAGGGCCTCCACCGGCCTCAGGATGCGACGCGAAAGGACCAAGGTGAGAAGCACCGCAGCCAGGCCAGCAACCCCAGCAGCTAGCAGCAAGGCGCGGTTGATGGAAGCTAAGAATGCCTCTCTCTGAGGGTCATCAGCTGGGCCTAGGGGATTGGCGTAGACAGCACCCACCGGCACCCCAAGATCACGATGGACGATAAGAGCCGCCGGTTCAGCCCAGTCCTGACCCACGGTCTGTCCTATCAGCTTATTCGCGGAGTCGGCGACGATCTGCCCCTCTCCATCGGCCAGGACAATCCGCTCCCCCGTGATCTGTCCCATCTGCTCCACCAGGGGTTGAACGCCAGACCAGCTTTGGTTCTGTGTGTAGTACCCGGCCAAAAACCCCTCGAACCGCTGGTGGCGCATCATCCCACCACGCTCCACGTAGCGCTGGAACTCGCCGGTGGTGGCCCGGCTAGCTAAGAAGGCCACCACCCCCACAGCCACTACGATCACCAGGATCAACGCTACGAGCACCCGGAAGCGCAAACTGTGGAACATCTCACTCCTCAGCGAACTTGTAGCCTACGCCGTAGACCGTCTTGATATAGGCCGGATTTTTGTGGTCCGGTTCGATTTTCCTGCGCAGGTTCATAACGTGGACATCTATCGTGCGCTCGAACCCCTCGAAGTCGTAGCCGAAGGCCTGGTCCAGCAGCTCCAGCCGACTGAAGGCTCGCCCTGGCTTCCTGATTAGCACCTCCAGCAGCTTGAATTCGGTAGGGGTGAGTTGGACGAGTTGCCCTCGTAGACGGACCTCGTGGCCAACGAAGTCCACCAGCAAATCGCCAAAGCGCACTTCTGAGGGCCCTTCGTACTCCTCTTCACCGACCCTACGTAGTACCGCTCGCACCCTGGCTAACAACTCACGGGGGCTGAAAGGCTTGGTTACGTAGTCGTCAGCCCCCAGATCCAGCCCAATGAGCTTATCCGCCTCAGTGGTCTTGGCCGTGAGCATGATGATGGGCACTTTGTTGCCTTCACCCCGCAGGATGCGGCAGACGTCGAGCCCATCCACACCCGGCAGCATGAGGTCCAGGACTAACAGATCCGGCCGCTTCTGCCGGGCCAGTTCCAGGGCCTGCCAGCCATCGTAAGCCGCCAACACCCGGTAACCATCCTTCTCCAGGTAGAGCTTCACCAGTTCCGCCGTCTTCTTGTCGTCGTCTACCACCAGGATCTTAGTTCTAGCCATCGTCCCACTACCAAGCTACGCTTCCCGATATGCTCATATTATAGCAGAGAGCGGTAGAGATTCAAATCGGCCACTCTTCTTCTCAGGTGCCCGGCACTTGAAAGAAGTGCCGGGCACCTTAACGAACACCTCGGCTCTTACCCCGTCGCCGGGCGTTCGACTAACGTGACCTCAATACGCTGCTGGCGGCCGTTGCGCAGCACGGTCAATGTCACCTTCTGCCCTACTGACGTGTGGTCGGCCAGGTAGACGATAAGGTTGTCCATATCCTGCACCTCCACACCATCTATGGCCACGATGATGTCGCCGCCGGTGGCCATGGGCGTGCCCTCGACCATTACCTGCTGGGCGCCGCCTCGCAGCCCGGCTTTGGCCGCCGGCCCACCTTGCACCACCGTCTGCACCAGCACCCCCTGCTCCACCGGCAGGTCTAGTGTCTCAGCGAGTAGAGAAGTGATGCTCGTTCCCTGGATGCCCAGCCACGGGTCAGTGTAGCGCCCGGTGGCGATGAGGGATGGCACCACCCGCTTCACGATGCTCACCGGCACGGCAAAGCCCACCCCGGCGTTGGTGCCACTGTTGGAGAAGATCAGGGTCGTCACGCCGATGACCCGACCGTGGGAATCCAGCAGTGGGCCGCCGGAGTTGCCAGGGTTGATAGCCGCGTCGGTCTGGATGAGTTGCGGCAGCGAGAAGCCGCTCTCCTGTCTCACCACTCGCCCCAGGCCGCTGACGATGCCTGTGGTCATGGTCTGCTCGAAACCAAAGGGGTTGCCGATGGCGATGGCTCGCTGGCCCACGCGCAGCGCGTCCGAGTCACCCAGCTCCGCCGGATGCAAGCGGCTGGCGGGTACGGCCACCTTTATCACCGCCAGGTCATTGTCGGCATCAGCGCCCACCAACTCGGCCTTGGCGGTGGTACCGTCGGCAAAGGTCACCTCGATACGGCTCGCACTCTCGACGACGTGATTGTTGGTCACGATGCGCCCCGCGGTGTCCCACACGAAGCCGGATCCGCCGCCCGTCTGATTGCCGCGGGTGGTGATCTCGATGTATACTACCGAAGGGCTTACGCGCTGGTAGAGCTCGGTGAACAGTTGCTCCTCGGCATAGGCCAGTGCCAGCGGGTCATCAAGCAAAGGGGTGGGTGTGGCTACTATCTCCCCCGCGCCGGCTTCGACCGGCCTGCCGTCGCCCAACGAGGTAACGCTAGCTGCCACTTTGACCGGGGCCAAAGGTGAAGCCTCACTGAGGCTGACCCCCGGCCATCGAACTGTCAGGCCCCAGCCCAACAGAGCCAGGACCAGGATACCTAATCCTAAAGCTACGATAGTTCGTTTCATGTTGTTGCCTCCACTTTTTGGTAAGCATTCACCCCTCCCTCTCAGGGAGGGGACGGGGGAGGGTGAGTCTTAGAAAACCAGCCACCCTCACCCCAGCCCTCCCCCTACGAGGGGGAGGGTGTGAACGATTATTGGATGTTTACTCGTACCGCAGAGCATCAATCGGATTCAGCGCGGCAGCTCGACTGGCCGGATAGAGGCCGAAGAAGAGACCCACGGCGACAGACACGCTCAGGGCCATGATCACGCTGTTGGGGGTGACCAGGGCGCGGGTGCTCCCCATCAGCGGGGCAACCACCTGCGCGCCGCCGTAGCCCCCCAGGACGCCGACAACCCCTCCTAGAAGAGTGAGCACTATGGCCTCCACCAGGAACTGGGCCATGATGTCCCGCCGCTTGGCCCCCACCGCCTTGCGGATGCCAACCTCCCGCGTCCGTTCCGTCACCGAAACCAGCATGATGTTCATGACGCCGATGCCTCCCACCAGGAGAGAAATGGCGGCGATACTGCCCAGGAGCACGGTAAAGGTCTCCGTGGTCTCCTGCACCGTCTCCACCATCTGCGTCTGATTCCGGATCATGAAGTCATCGTCCTGTCCAGATGTCAGGCCGTGGCTGGCCCGCAGGATGGCGGCCAACTCAGCCTGCGCCCGCTCCATCTTGTCCGCCGAGACCACCTGCACGTTGATGCCCTCCAACGACGTGTTACCCGCGCCGCCAAACCTGAGCTGCGCCGTGCTCAAAGGGATGAACACCTGGTCGTCCACATTCTGGAAACCACTGCTTCCCTTGGCAACCATGATGCCCACAACTTGATAGTTCTGGCGGTTGATCTTGACCGTCTTGCCCAGGGGGTCAACCAGGTCCCCAAAGAGCTCCTCCACCACCGTCGCGCCCAGGACGACCACCTTGGCCCGGTTGGTGAGGTCCGGGCTCTCGATAAAGCGTCCCCGTTCTACCTGCCAGTTGGCCACCGTCAGGTACTCCGGAGTGACCCCCAACACCGTCGTCTGGTAGTTCTCGCCACTATAGGTCACCTGTTGACCCCGTACCGAGTACTCAGGCGCGATGGCAGATACGGTACTGGCCAGGGAAGCGATGGCCTCCACGTCGTCGTTGGTCAGGCTCGCGGCGCTGGCGCCCCCGAAGGATCTGCCTCGGAAGAACATCGCTCCCCGCGAGATGGTCAGCATGTTGGCGCCCAGGCTCTCGAATCGCTCTGCCACCTCCGCCTGGGCGCCGGCACCGACGGCCACCAGGGAGATGACCGCGGCCACGCCGATGACGATACCCAACATCGTCAGCCCGGAGCGCAGCTTGTTAGCAACCAGTGACCGTAAGGCCACCTGCACGCTGGCGATGACGTTCATGGCCTCATCTCCATCATAATGCCGCCGCCACCACCACCAAAGCCAGGAAATTGCTCCTGGGTGGCTTCGTACTTGACCAGCACACGATCCCCTTCGATCAACCCCGACACGATCTCGACGTACGTGCCGTCGCTCAATCCTACCTGCACTGGCGTCGCTACGGCTGCTCCCTGCGGCGTGTCCTGTACCATCACCACGTTGCCTTCTTCTCCCTGCTGCACGGCCATGGCCGGCACCAACAGGGCGTTCTCGCGCCGCCCCACCACGATCTCCAGATTGGCCGTCATGCCCGTCTTGAGAGCCACGTTCTCCGTCCCCTCCAGGCTGACAGGCACCTCATAGGTCAGGACATTCTGCGAGAGTTTTCCTTGCAATGGCACCTCCAGCACCTGGCCCAAGAAGCTGAGGCCGGGAAAGGCATCGAAAGTGGCCTCTACCTCCTGGCCAACCTCCACATTACTGATGTCGGTCTCGTCCACGATGGCTAACACCCGCAGGTTCGAGAGGTCGGCCAGGGTGACCACGATGGTACTGGACGAGACCAGGTCTCCTTTCTCGGCCCCCACCGAGATCACTGTGCCGTCGAAGGGGGCGACCATCGTCGCTGCCTTCAGCGCGGCCTGGGCCTCCTCCAGGGCAGCCTGAGTGCTGACGACCTTGGCCTGAGCCACCTCGACCTCTTTGGGGTCAGGGCCAGCCTCAATCTCAGCCAGGGTGTCCTGGGCCTTGGCCAGGTTGTACTCGGCCTGGGACACCTGGGCCTCGGCGCGGGTCACCTCCGAAGGATCGGGACCAGCTTCGATCTCAGCCAGGGCTTCCTGGGCTTTGGCCAGGTTGTACTCGGCCTGGGATACCTGGGTCTCAGCCTTGGTCAACTCCAGCGGGTCGGGACCGGCTTCGAGCTCAGCCAGGTTCTCCTGAGCTTTGGCTAGATTGTACTCGGCCTGAGTCACTTGGGCCTCGGCCTGGGCCAGCTCCAAAGAGGTGGGGCTGTTGCGCAACTTTTCCAGATTCTCCTCAGCTTGCTGCACCTGCGCGGCAGCGTTGGCGATTTCTGTAGCCGTGGCCGGTGCCTGGGCCTCCTGGTAGCTGATCTCGGCTAATCGCACTGAGAACTCAGCGTTTGCTACCTGAATATTGGCATTATCACAGGATGTCTTGGGAGCGTCACCACGCGCGCTAGCTCCACAGGTGGAGTCACGGCTCATCTGGGCGCTCCACAGGCTGTTCTTGGCCTGGTCCAACTTGAACTTGGCCTGCTCGACAGTCTCTGGGTCGGGCTTCGCCAGCAGCGTCTTGTAGTTCTCCTCAGCCGTCGCCAGCGCGGCTTCGGCAGACGCCAGTTGTGCTTTCGTTGGCCCTGCTTTGACGCTAGCCAGGTTATCCTGGGCTTCCTCCAGCTTCGTCTTGGCCTGATCCACGGCCACCCTGGCCTCGGTCAGGTCAAGCCCGGTCGCGGAGTTCTGCACCTTCTTCAGGTTCTCCTTGGCTTCCTCTAGAGCCGCCTCCGCCTGGGCCACGGCCAGCTTGGCCTGGGTCAGATCAAGCTCAGTGTAAGGGTCCTGCGCCTTCTCCAGGTTATCCTTGGCCTCGGCCAGGGCTACCTCTGCCTGGTCCACGGCCACTTTGGCCTGGGTCAGATCGAGCTCGGTGTAAGGGTTCTGAGCCTTATCCAGGTTGTCCTGGGCCACCGTGAGATCAGCCTCGGCCTGGATCACCGCTCGCTCCAAGGCGGTGGAATCAATGCGGGCCAGCACATCTCCGGCCTTCACTTTCTGCCCGGCGGTGACGTTCAACTCGATCAACTCGGCTTTGTAGACGTCGAAGCTCAGATCCACCTGACGGGGGGCGTAGACCTCCCCGGTGGGAGAGATAGCCGCTACCAGGTTGCCCCGTTGCGCCGTGAACACCTGGGTCAAGTCGGAGGTCTCGCTGGCGCTGGTCGAGAGCCACTTCGGTACGAATACCACCCCTGCGGCTGCCACAAGAATCAGTACCAGAAGGGCAGGCCACCACTTTAACACACGCTTTAATCGCTGCATCTTACTCTCCTCCTTCCTGTGGCTGGTCAAGCCGAAACGCCCGTACAGACATGACGGAGCGGGCGGTGATGCTGCCGTCATCGTTTTGAGGACCCGATACGACCACCATCTCGCCGACCTCCAGATCCCCCACGCCTACGGACATGTTCTTTTCGATGAGCGTGGTGTCGGTGGTCTGCACTTTGACAATCCCCTCATCGGTGTTGATGACCAGCGTCTCGCCCTCAATGGTCTCAATGGTGCCTCTGATGCCGCCACCGAGTGATGTGATGTCTCCCTGCCCCTCCTGCTGCGGAAGCTGACTGCCTTCGGGGAGCTGACCTGGACCAGGGGCCTGACTGCCCCTTGCCCCAAACCGCTCCTGCATGAGTCCCATGACATCCTGCCTGGCCTGAGACTTGCCGTAGGACATTCCCGCCCAAAAGGCGCCGCCCCCTACGGCCACAACGAGTAATGCTACTGCTACGACGATCCAAGTTTTCTTCATTTCCTCCTCCTGTGGATTTACTTATTTCTAGTTCGTTATTTGCCCCCTCCCTCCCCCCAACCCCCTCCCT
>JBAWAP010000031.1:0-13027 GCA_049589355.1 Anaerolineae bacterium | reverse complement strand
GCGCGTTTGCGGGCGTTCAGTTGGTGATCCAGGATTCCGCATCCTTCCAACTGGCCTTGCCGTTGTTCAAAAGTTGCGTTTTTTCGCCGATATGAACGATTCAGCTCCTGGTTGCACAACCGTTACGCTATACCTTCCTGGAGTCACAGTTAATGGATGAGTGCCGCTTTCAAAGTAGGGCAAGAGACGATATCACGCTTACCCTTTCGGACATTGATGGTAGAGGGATCAGGAAAGCTAAAATCTACTTGTGTAAAGTTCTTGGTGTCAGGTTCCCATTCGACACAAGTCCAGAGTGGAGAGAAATACAGGAATACGCAAGACTACGAAATTGTATTGTCCACAATGAAGGAAGGCTTGACGAGAGAGTAGGGTCTTGCAATGCTAAAAATTTGAGGAAGTATCTTGAGCACAATCAGTTCTTGTTTCTACACGGGAGTGAGATTGTTTTCAAAAAGGGTTTCTGCGAAGACGCATTGAAGACTGTTGGAAACTTTCTATATACATTACACCAATTGCTGTATGAAGTACCATGAATAAGCGAGTGTCAGCCGGTTGAGTAGGCCGAAGGCCGTATTCGAAACCAAGGGCGCGAAGCGTACAACGACGCTTGGTTTCGATACGCTACTCGCCATGGCTTGCAGCTACCCAACCGGCGCTAAACTCATGATTCATGGCGTTTGAAAGGGCAATTGGTATTACTGTTCCCAGGCGACGATAGGATCGCCCGATTGCGCTTGCATATTGATTAGTCAACTCAGTCAGCCCTGGGTTGTCGGCGCGGCGGTTGCGTTGGGGATAGCGATCTTTGTCCTTCTGCCGACCATCTACTTCTGATCTGTAGGCACGATAGACTGGATTGGTAAATAGACGATAACTCTTCAAAGCGGACTAACCCCTGGATTCATACGACCTGGCCCTGGCCGGCGGCGGTGCGTTGGCGGTGCTGTGGTGGAGGGTGAAAGGGCCCAACATCACCGTCGAGTCCGTCATCTGCGACGGTTGCGTGACCGAAGGAAAACGCAAGTGCGGCCACTGGTTTGAGTGCGACATCCGCGCCTGTGGCATGGCGCGAAGCGTCCTCAACTGCGCCTACTGCGACGACTACGGCTGTGAAAAGCCAGAGTGCTTTTTCGGCTTCGTGCCGAGTGCAAGGGCCACCCTGGATGGGATCAGGCAGGGCATCTGAGACAGAGAAGCCTCCCGCAGGTTTCGAAACCTGCGGGAGGCTCTTTGAAGACAGGACAGAGCGTGATCGTAAAGGAAATCGAGTGCAAGTCCATCCTCACCAAATCAGGCATCGAGGGGGTTGACTACGCTATCAACCCCTACGTCGGCTGCAGCCACGGCTGCGTCTACTGCTACGCCACCTACATGAAGCGTTTCACCGGCCACACGGAGGAATGGGGCACCTTTGTGGATGTCAGGGTCAATGCGGCGGAGGTGCTGGCCAAACAGATGAAGCGGGCGAAACGGGGCAACATCGCCTCCGGCACAGTAACCGATCCCTACCAGCCGCTGGAGAGAAAGGTATCTTCTCAATAATTGGGGGAAAGGTTAGGACGTGTTCCACGACGCGCCCAGGTTGAGGTCCTTGGCCTGCGCTTCAATCAGGCTATCCAACCCCGGCATCTGGTTCGCTCCGGAGACCCGGTCGCGGGTATTGCGACGATCTGGATCAGGTTGTGCTGATGACCGATCTGAGACAGCACGTGGTTGAGCAATACTATGCCCTGGTAGAGAAGTATCGGCCTGCGAAGATGTTAAAGAACAGGCAGTCTGCTCCCGCTCAGAGCAGTTGGAGGACATATGCCCCAATATACAATCCAGGCCGAGCAGAGTTTAGCCTTGCTCCCGCCGAATCGCCAGATCCGGCGGTTTGTTGCAGAAATCGCCAAACTAGTATATACTGGTAGCATGACAAACACTCGTAACGACATTCGCAATATCGCCATCATCGCCCACGTGGATCACGGCAAGACTACCCTGATAGACGCCATGATCCGCCAATCGCACGTCTTCCGCGATAACCAGGTCATCCAGGAGCGCGTCATGGACTCCTTTGACCTGGAGCGCGAGCGCGGCATCACCATCATAGCCAAGAACCTGGCCGTGGTCTATCAGGGCGTCAAGGTCAACATCCTGGATACCCCTGGCCACGCCGACTTTGGCGGCGAGGTGGAGCGCGTCCTCACCGTGGTGGACGGCGTGCTCCTTTTGGTGGATGCCCTGGATGGCCCCATGCCGCAAACCCGCTTTGTGCTGCAAAAAGCCATGAAGTTGGGCCTGCCCGCCATTGTGGTCATCAACAAGATTGACCGACCCGATGCTCGCCCGCAAGAGGTCCTCAACGATACCTACGATCTCTTCATTGACCTGAACGCCGACGACGCCCAGTTGGAATTCCCGGTGCTCTACGTCAACGCCCGTGACGGCCTGGCCTCACTCTCTGCCGATACCCCCGGCACGGACCTGGTTCCCCTCTTTGAGGCGATCCTTAGCCACATCCCAGCCCCGCTGGCCGATGTAGACCAGCCTTTGCAGATGTTGGTGGCCTCGCTGGTCTACGACGACTACAAGGGCAAGATCGCCATTGGACGATTGGTGCGCGGCAAGATCCGTCCGGCCCAGACTGTGGCCCGCATCCTGCACGATGGCACGGCCACCCGAGCCAAAACGGCCGAGGTCTTCACCTACGTGGGTCTGAGCCGGGTCAGTATGCAAGAGGCCACCGCCGGCGATATCGTGGCCGTCACCGGCCTGGATACCGTCTTCATTGGCGAGACCATCGCCGACGTGGAGAACCCGGAGGCATTGCCGGTCATCCAGGTAGAGGAACCCACCCTCAAAATGACCTTCGGCGTGAACAACAGCCCCTTTGCCGGCACGGAAGGCGTGTGGTCCACCAGCCGCAAGCTGCGGGAGCGACTCTGGAAGGAGCTGGAGACCAACGTGGCCCTGCGCGTGGCCGAGGCCGACAGCGCGGACGAGTTCCTGGTCAGCGGCCGCGGGGAGCTACACCTTTCCATCTTCATTGAAACCATCCGCCGCGAAGGCTACGAGTTGCAGGTGAGCAAGCCGGAGGTCATTACCAAGACCATTGACGGCCAAACCTGCGAGCCGATGGAGCTGCTGGTGGTGGATATCCCATCGCAATACATCGGCGCGGTGGTGGAGCAGCTCGGCCAGCGCTATGGCGCGATGAGCGATATGGTGAACTATGGCAACGGCTACGTGCGCATGGAGTTCACCGTGCCCACGCGCGGGCTGATCGGCTTCCGCAACCTCTTCCTGACGGAGACCCATGGACGCGGCGTGATGAACACCATCCTGGCCGGCTACGAACCCTGGCGCGGCGAACTCAAGAACCTGCGCCGGGGCGTTCTGATCGCCAAAGAGCCGGGCGAGGCCACCAGTTATGGCCTGCACAACGCCGAGAACCGGGGAACCCTGTTCATTACGCCAGGCGTCAAGGTCTACGAGGGCATGATCGTAGGCGAGCACATCCGCGAGGGCGATCTGGTGGTCAACATTTGCAAGAAGAAGAAGCTGACCAACATCCGTAGTAGTACGGAGGACATCGCCGTGCGCCTGAGTCCGCCGCGCCTGATGAGCCTGGAGCAATGTCTGGACTTTATCGCCGACGACGAGTTGATGGAAGTGACGCCCAAGAGCCTGCGCTTGCGCAAACGCACCCTCTCCGGCCACGACCGTCACCGCCAGATGTACTACACCAAATGGAGCCAGCCCGAAGGAGAGGAAGAGTAATCTTCTGTGGTATCTTCTCAATAATGCGGGGTAAACCAATCAAGTCTCATAAGCGATTTTTCGCCCCGATAGGCGGGGATATTTGCGTCATTTGATTCGCGCAGGCCTCAGGTAGGCCGGTACCTTTACAAAAGGCGAGAGTTGTGGCAAACTTACCCCCACCGCATCCATCCTGATTGGGGGTGTCCTATGTCTACCTTCCGCTTTGACGATGACCCCAGCCGCCCGCAACGCTGAGTAGTGCGCGACGATCAACCGGTGGGCGCGTTGCGCCGGGGCGACACCACCGGTCTGGCCCTGTTTTTGATCTGGCAGGTCGAGGCCGGACTCGTCTCCGCCGAAGAGGCGGCCCACCTGCTGGGGGTCACCCCCCGCACGGTGCTGGAGCACTGTGTGTTGAGTCCTGTAAACTCGTACCCGGCAAAGTCTCACAAAGTCGTACCGCTTTGGGGGCAAGATCCGCTGAATCAGAGCCCTGCCAACACGTTAACAGCCGCTTCAAGGTAGTTGGGAGGTCCATTTAGTGCTGTTATTGTCAAGAACGAGCAGGTCTTGCCTGCGGAACCAACCGAAACAGCAATCTAGAGCGACTACCTGATGCCATTACTCTGACTAGGGTGGCACGACTTTTCGAGACAATGGGGGGTACGACTTTACGAGATTCAACAAGGGGGAGGACTGTACCACTAGGCACTTCGCGCGACAATCCCCCTCCCGGCAGTGTTGGCAGGTGGCTGCAGGACAACGTGACAAAGACTGCGATAGCTTCTTACATCGGTCCGATATTGGTCTATGAAGGTCATGCCGTGTGGGTAGATAATGCTCGCCCCCTCACCGTTCGGTTTCTGAAGTAGGCTGCCACTATTCTGCCGACGAAGTAGCGGTGTACGCAAGTTCAGCGTGTTCTGGTCTGTCATCAAGTCTTTTCACCAGTCGCCAGATTGAAGACCCTGGCAGGAGGACGAGCCTGTCCGCCTGGCCTTGTCGGTTGACCTATGACTTACGGAGTGGAAAAGCCACCTGCGCGAAGCACACAGGTGGCTTTCTTGGTTGGGCCAGATTGCGCAAATGGCCCAGGTATGGTAGAATGGGCCAGTGAGACAAGCAGCCCGCGACGTGGCTGCTGAAGAGGTTTTTGGATTCCTGTGGATGTCCGCACAATTCAGAAGAGGTGCGCCATGAAGGAGCGAGCGTTTGTCGAACGCGAGCGCGAACTCGCACAACTGAGGGCGTTTCTCGAAGGCACCTTGGCCGGCCAGGGCCAGGTATGCTTCATCACCGGCGAAGCCGGCAGCGGCAAGACTGCCCTGATCACCGAGTTCGCACGCCGTGCCGAGGAAGCCAACGCCGATCTGGTCATCACCATCGGCAACTGCGATGCCCATACCGGCATCGGCGATCCCTACCTCCCCTTCCGTGAAATACTGGGACTGCTCACCGGTGACGTGGAAGCCAAGCTGGCTCAGGGCGCCATCACCCAGGAGAACGCCAACCGGCTGCGGGGCTTGCTACGCTGGTCGGGAAATGCACTGTTGAGGCTCGGGCCTGACCTGATTGGTATCATGATACCTGGAGCCGTACTGATGGCAAAGGCAGGGGCCTTCGCGGTTGACCAGGTGGGCTGGCTGGAGAAGCTGGAGAAGCTAATCGAGCGCAAGGGCCTTCGTGAGGCTCAGGACAGGGCACCGGGGGCCAGCAATCTGGGTCTGGAGCAGAGCCACATCTTCGAGCAGTACACCAACGTGCTGAGGGCTCTGGCGGCAGAGCGGCCGTTGATGCTGATGGTGGACGATCTGCAGTGGGCGGACACGGCCTCGACTAGCCTCTTGTTCCACCTGGGTCGGCGCGTCGGAGAGAGCCGGATCCTGATCGTGGGAGCTTATCGGCCAGACGAGTTGGCCGTGGGGCGCGCGGGTAAGCGGCACCCGCTAGAGAAAGTGCTGACGGAGTTCAAGCGCTACTTCGGGGACATCTGGGTGGACCTGGACGTGGCTGACAAGGCCAAGGCTCGACAGTTTGTAGATGCCTTGCTGGACACCGAACCCAACCGATTAGGTGAGGACTTCCGCCAGGCGCTGTTTCGGCACACCGACGGACACCCGCTCTTCACCATCGAGCTGCTGCAAGACATGCAAGAGCGGGGGGATTTGGCTCAGGACGAAGAGGGCCGCTGGGTTGAGGGTCGAGCTCTGGAGTGGGACATGCTGCCTGCGCGGGTGGAGGGGGTGATCGAAGAGCGCATCGGCCGGCTCGAGGAAGAGTTGCGGGAGGTGCTGACCGTGGCCAGCGTGGAGGGAGAGGACTTCACTGCCCAGGTTATCGCACGCGTGCAAGAGATGAGCGAGCGCTATCTGGTGCACCGCCTGACCCAGGAGCTGGATAGGCAGTACCGATTGGTACAGGAGCGCGGGATCAAGCGAATAAGCGGGCAACGACTGTCGCTCTATCGCTTCCGTCATAACCTGTTCCAGAGCTACCTGTACAACAATCTGGGCCAGGCGGAACGGGAGTTTTTCCACGAGGACGTGGGGAAGGTTCTGGAGGAGTTGTACGGGGATCAGGTGGATGAGATCGCAGTGCAGTTAGCGCGCCACTTCGAGGAAGCGGGGCTTGAGGAGAAGGCTAGACACTACTTGTACCAGGCAGGGGAGCGGGCACGCCGCCAGTACGCCCATGAGGAGGCAGTGGCGTATCTGAGCCGAGCCCTGGAGCTGACAACGGAGACGGACTACGCCGAGCGCTACGCCATCCTGTCGGCGCGGGAGAGGGCCTATGACGTACAGGGGGAGCGGGAGGCCCAACAGCAGGACCTGGCAATTCTGAACGAGTTGGCCGAGGCGCTGGACGATCCTTCGACAGCCCTTCGACAAGCTCAGGATGACAGCTCAGGCCAGGCTGGGCGGCGGGCGGAGGTGGCCCTGCGCCAAGCCAACTATGCCTACGTGACCAGTGATTACCCGACGGCCGCGGCGGCGGCGCAGCAGGCGATTGCCCTGTCGCAGGAAG
Source organism: Anaerolineae bacterium (assembly GCA_049589355.1). Lineage (GTDB taxonomy): Bacteria > Chloroflexota > Anaerolineae > VGOG01 > VGOG01 > JBAWAP01. Next base: position 6,253 of record JBAWAP010000031.1, on the reverse strand, counting down.
CGAGCGTGATGGAGAGCGAAGCGGCCGGCTACCTGTGGTGGGGGGCAGCGCTCTACCGGCAGGGGGACTACCCAGAGGCCAGCGTGCAACTGGAGGAAGCCCTGCGGCTGGCGCAAGCGGCCGAGCTGCGCCGTGTGGAGGTGGATAGTCTGCTGATGCTCGGCGGCGTTGTGATTGCGCAGGGACACGGCGCCAGGGCACGAGACTACTGGGAGCAAGCCTTGGCCCTCTGCCGCGAGATTGGCGACAGGCGGGGCGAGGCCTTTGCGCTCAACAGCCTCGGTTCCTTTGCCATGGGGCAGAGCAACTACGCCGGCGCGCGGGGCTATGTGGAGCAAGCTCTGGCCCTCGTCCGCGAAATCGGCGACAGGCGGGGCGAGGCCTTCCCGCTGGCGAACCTGGGAGAGGTCTGCCTTCGTACAGGCGACTATGTCGGGGCGCAGGCTTACTCGGAGCAGTGTCTGGCCCGCTGCCTCGAAACCGGCCACAGGTTGGGCGAGAGTTGGTCGCTGATCAACCTGGGAGAGGTCTGCCTTCGTACAGGCAACTACGCCGGCGCGCGGAGCTACTTGGAGCAAGCTCTGGCCCTCTGCCTCGAAATCGGCAGCCGGTGGTTTGAGAGCTACATACTGGCGTACCTGGGCCTGATCTTCCATTACCTGGGAGATGATGAAGCTGCCAGGGAACACAGCCAACAGGCGTTGGGCATCGCCCAGGACATGGGTGCCCAGCGCCAGGAGGTCGTGGCCCTGACTGTCCTGGGCCATGCCCTGGTGGAGTTGGGGTGCCTGGAGGAAGCCGCCGCTGCCTATCGGGATGCCCAGGATCTGTGGCGGGAGTTGGGTCATCTCAGCCCGGCGATGGACTCCCTGGCCGGTCTGGCGCGCGTGTCCCTGGCCCAGGGGGACCCATCACAGGCCCAGGCCCAGGTCGGGGAGATTCTGAGCTATCTGGAGACCAATTCACTGGAAGGTACAGATGAACCCTTCCGGGTATACCTGACAGGCTATCGGGTTCTGAAGGCCAACCAGGACCCGCGTGCCCAGGAGATTCTGACCACGGCGTACAACCTGTTGCAGGAGCACGCAGGCAACACCACAGATGAGGAGATGCGGCGCTCATTCCTGGAGAATGTGCCCGCCCATCGGGAACTGGTGAGAGAATGGGCGAGGGGCGCATAGGGGCAGAAGCGTGGGCGGCGAATATCCCACGTCGGCGATCACACGTAGCTCTGCAAGGGCGTCATCATTGCGCCGCATTAGCGACTGACACCGCACGAGACTGGCAAGTTTGAGCTTTTGAACGCGGCTGAAGTTGATGGCCGCTGGCACTACGCTTTCTCCGATGCAGGCGAGGTGTTCAGCGTGGTGCGACCAATCGTTGGAGTACATCGAAAGCTTTGTCGGTTGACCTATGACTTACGGAGTGAGAAAGCCACCTGCGTGAACTGTACAGGTGGCTTCCTCGTTGCAATCTGGCGGCTAAGGTTGCGCAAATCGCCCAGACATGCTAAAATAGGCCAGAGGATACATAGCCATGAACACTGAACGCCTTGCCTGGGTGTTGCTGATGTTTTTGGGCGTGATCCTGCCGTCCCTCCTGGGTCATTGGGACATCGCCCTGGCCGGGATCGCAGGGATCGCGGTTTTGGCATGGGCGCTGTATAGGAAAAAGAAAAGCTAGACGTTGCTTGCCAAGAGCGCCCAACGGTGCTATAAGAGGGACAATGAGACATGAAAACCCCCTCGGCATGAGGAGCCAGGGGCGACGGCTAAGCTGCGGCGACAGTCTGGCAAGTGGTAGTATACACAGAAGTGCGTCTGTCGTCAAGTGGCAGGTGGGCTTTTCTGTTAGTGCAGGGTGTGTTCTGGCAATAGGAAGCAATTGACAGGGGGGACTAACAAATGAAAAAACCTCTACTACTGTTGGCTGTAGTTATGCTGTTGGGGGCTTGTGCGTCCCCTACTCCAGAGGCAACGCCAGCCGCACCCTTTACCCCTATCCCACAGGTGCCAATGCCGACCCCAGTTCCGCCAGTGCCGACGCTAGCTTTGGAAGAGCAGTTGGCCCAGAGTTTGCACGAGCCGTGGGCGGCGGAAGACTGGGAACAGGTCATAGGGTTGATCAGGCAGATTTTGGCCATCAACCCTAACTACGATGATATGACCGAGAAGCTGTACGCGGCCCACGTCAACTATGGGCTCCAGCTCCTGGATGAGGGCGATCCTGATGGGGCGGTAGTGCAGTTCAACAGTGCTCTAAAGATCAAACCCGACGGAGTGGAAGCCCAGGCGGGACTAGAACAAGCAGCTACCAGTGCACCACCGCGAACACTGACTGTGGAAGAACAGTTGGAAAGGAGCTTGCACGAGTCGTGGGCGGTAGCCAGCGATGACGACAAACGAGCGGAAGAGTGGGAGGAAGTCATAGGATTGATCGAGCAGATTCTGGCCATCAGCCCTAACTACGATGATATGATTGAGAAGCTGTACGCGGCCCGCGTCAACTATGGGCTCCAACTCGTCGAAGAGGGCAACCTTGAGCAAGCGAAGATGGAGTTCACTCGCGCCTTAGACGTCAAGCCAGACGGAGGAGAGGCCGTAGCGGAGCTGAGAGCATTGCCTGGCGAAGCGACCCCGACCCCGCCGCCTCCGCCCCCCGCGGTAGGGGCGGCCATGATCGCTATCCCTGCCGGGGAGTTCACCATGGGGAGCGAAAACAAGATTGAGCGTCCACCGCACACGGTCTTCGTGGATGCCTTTGAGATTGATCAGTTTGAGGTGACTAACGAGCAGTTTGAGAAGTTCGTTGCGGAAACGAGCTACGTCACCGATGCGGAGAAAGCAGGGGACACATCTTGGCGATACTACGCTACGAACAAGCCCAACCACCCTGTGGTGAAGGTAAGCTGGAACGATGCCAAAGCTTTCTGCGAGTGGGCGGAGAAAAGGCTGCCTACCGAGGTAGAATGGGAGAAGGCGGCTCGGGGCACCGATGGCCGCACCTATCCCTGGGGGAACGATTGGGATGTGAACAAAGCGAACACCAAGGAGACGGGTTACCGGAGGACCACCATAGTGGGGAGCTTCCCCGACGGGGGCAGCCCCTATGGGGTGATGGACATGGCGGGCAACGTAGCCGAATGGACGAGCGACTGGTTCCAGCCGTATCCAGGGTATCCGGGCGGCGACTCCGAGGCTCAGTACTTCGGCGAGAAATACCGGGTGATCCGAGGAGGCGGGTGGTTCGACCAGGATTTGGCGCGCACCGCCGCGCGGAGTAATAGCTCCGTGATCCTGGCCAACGACGACGTCGGCTTCCGCTGTGCACGTTAGCTTATCGCCAAGTGGTAGCCGCTTGGCGATTGAATCCCGATGACACGCCTGGCACGTGCTGGAGCACGAAATCCATCATCGGGGCGAGATCTTTCTCATGCTCGGCCTGTTGGGAATGGAGGGGCCAGACATCTAAAGAATCGGAGATTCTTAGCCACGCCATCCGTGGCGCGTGGCGTATCATATTCCAAGGAGGAAACTGTGTATCAACGGCCAACCTTTCAGGATGTCTTGAAAGCCAAAGCTATCATCGCCAGCTATCTACCCCGCACGCCGCTGTACCGCTACTCCTCGCTGTGCCAACTGCTGGGCTGCGAGGTCTATGTCAAGCACGAAAACCACCAACCGGTGGGAGCCTTCAAGGTGCGTGGCGGCATCAACCTGATGTCGCAGTTGTCTGACGATGAACGACGGCGGGGGGTTATCGCTGCCTCTACCGGAAACCATGGGCAGTCCGTGGCCTACGCGGCCCGCCTCTTCGGGGTGGAGGCCAGCATCGTCGTGCCGGAGGGCGCCAACCCAGGCAAGGTGGAAGCCATGCGTGGCCTGGGGGCACACGTCATATTCCACGGGCGGGACTTCGATGAGGCCCGCGAGCGCTGCGAGGCTCTGGCCGCCGAACGAGGCTATCGCTACATCCATGCCGGCAACGAGCCGCTGCTCATCGCCGGGGTGGCCACAGAGACCCTGGAGATCCTGGAAGATCAGCCAGACATCGAGGCCATCATCGTGCCCATTGGTGGAGGTAGCGGGGCAGCGGGAGCCTGCATCGTGGCCAAGACCATCAACCCGACCATTCAGGTTATCGGCGTGCAGGCGGAGAAGGCTCCAGCGGCCTATCGCTCGTGGAAGGAGCGGCGGCTGGTGGAGGACAAGATGGAGACGGCAGCCGAAGGGCTGGCCACCCGCACCGCCTTCGCCTTGCCTCAGAGTATCCTTTGGGATCTGTTGGATGATTTCGTCCTGGTGAGCGAGGAGGAGATCTACCGGGCCATCGTCCTCTATCTGGAGAAGACGCACAATCTGGCCGAGGGGGCCGGGGCGGCACCTCTGGCTGCGGCTATGAAGATGCAGGAACGGCTGCAGGGACACAAGGTGGCTCTCGTGCTCAGTGGCGGTAACCTGAGCCTGGAGCGACTGAGGGTGGCCTTATCTTAGCTGCAGAAACGTGGAGTTACAGAGATGAGGTGTGGAACAGTTTCCTTTAGGCATAGCTTCAAGAAACTCGGAGCTAGCGATATGGAAGGGATTTCAAAGTGGAGCAAAAGCCAAGGGGGGCATTGAAGCTCTTCGGTAATCAATACGATTGGGAGTAGGGAATATCATCAGCAAAGAAGACCAGTTTGTATGCCAGGGCAAAAATGAAATAGCGTAGAATAGCAAGAAAAGATTTACATATCTCAATAAAGACAAGAAATAGTCTGAAGTGGTAATAATATATTTACATATCCATGAAAATTTTAGGAGTGTTATAAAAGGAAGTGAATATGTTTACATATCAAAGGAAGGACAAGAAATGTTGTGCATCATCAATAGATGGTTTACATATGAAGGTGGGGATAAGAAGGGCTGTATAAATGCAAGAATCTATTTACATATCAAGACAAGGATAAGAAGTATTGTAGAAGAAAAGGCACTCCCTCAGTTCCACTGAAAACACATTCTTGAGTTTGCTCAATTCTACATATGGTGGTCCGCTGCCTGTGAATCACCAGATCTAGGGGATAGAAAGTTCAGACTTCAATTTCCGGGAGGGGATGGACGCTTCTTGAGCAAGAATCTATTGACATATCGAAGTAACGATACGTAATGTTGTGAAAATGTATGAAGGCATTGACATAGGCACTAATCGGTATAGAGTCGCCCAAAAGCAGTTGAATAGGTTTACATATTTGCATAGCAATACAAAGTGATCGTAATGAATAAGAAATTGGTTTGCATAGCACAATAGGGGCAGGAAATCGTGTAAAAGAGGAAGAAACCATTCACATATTCTATCAGAAGGCCAGGGACGCTCGCCAGATACTATAGACTGACTTCACCCACATATCGCACGGGCCATTGAGGGGCTGGGACACCGGGGCCAGATGGCCAGAGCATTTCAAAACAACCAAGGTTTTGACATCAGTTCGCGGTTGTCTGGACCCTCTCCGTCCAAGCCATGTTTGCCCGCGTGCCCTCTACTACGACCGCATGAGCAGAGGAAACCGGTCGTCAACGGGGCTTCCCTTCAGGGTCAGAGGACAGGGTGATGATGAAATGACAATGGGGGTCGCCTTTACCCTGGCGCATGGGATAACGGATGGTCACCGAAGTGTCGGGCAGCAGAACCTCGATCCAGGCCTCCCACAGGGTTTCACAGGCGATGCAGGCCTGATCCACCCGACCCAGGCGGGCCATTTTGGCGCCCTCGTAGGCCGCGCAGCGGTAGATCCGCGCTTCGGCCTGGGTGGTGGTTACCATCTGGAAATCGGCCCGGAGGACACCACCCATGAGCACCTCACCATAGGTGGCAATCACACGGATGGCGTCTGCCAGATAGTCGGCCCGGCGTTTGCCCAAGGCGCGCAACAGGGTGCGCATCTCGATGCGGCCAAAGGCGGTCCGCACCCTGGCGTTCAGGCGGATGGCAGCCTCCAGGCCAAATTCATCTACCGTTTTCAGAAACCACTGGCCGTCCCAGAAGAGGGCCAGTTTGCGCAGCATGTTCACCTTGAGTTCATCGGATAGTGGGTAGAGGGCTGGCATGGTGTGCTCCTTTGCTATGAGCGAGATCGAGGTAGGCGCCCCATCCGGGGCTGGGAAGTGAGCGTGCCGTCGGTGGCTCGCCACCTGATGATAGCATTGATAGCCGGACTTTGTCAAGCCCGGCGAGTAATCCCACCGGGTGCCCCAAGGAGCCACAAGCGATGCCCATC
>JBAWAP010000030.1:0-13719 GCA_049589355.1 Anaerolineae bacterium | reverse complement strand
CCCCTAGCCCTACCCCCACCCCTAGCCCGACCGCCACAACCACCGATACACCCACGCCAACGCCAGCGGTGACAGCTACGCCATATCCCCGCGCTGAAGAGAGGCAACGGATGGTTGAGGCCCAGATCCGCGCCAGGGGAGTGTCCGACGAAGCAGCTCTGGCAGCCATGGAGAAGGTGCCCCGCCACGAATTCGTGCCCGACAAGTACTTGGACCAAGCCTACGCCGATCACCCCCTCCCCATCGGCTACGGCCAGACCATCTCTCAGCCTTTCATCGTGGCCTGGATGACCGAGCTACTGGAGATAGAGAGAGGCGACAAGGTCCTGGAGATTGGCACCGGCTCGGCTTACCAGGCGGCGATACTGGCCGAATTGACAGACGAAGTTTATACCATGGAGATCATCGAAGAACTGGAGAAGAGCGCCGAGGAGAGGCTGAAGAGGCTGGGCTACACCAAGGTCAACGTGAAACATGCCGACGGCTACTATGGCTGGGAGGAGCACGCCCCTTACGACGCCATCATCGTCACCTGCGCCCCCGATCACATCCCCCAACCCCTCGTCCAGCAGTTGAAAGACGGCGGCCGGCTGGTGATACCCGTGGGGCCGCCGGGCGGCTACCAGAGCCTCTGGCTGATCACGAAACAGGGCGACCAGGTCGTCTCCAAGAACCTGGGCGGCGTCAGCTTCGTGCCCTTGACGGGAGAACATTGAGAAACCAATGGCAGAAGGTGAGCGTGGGATAAGCAGGGTCACCCGGTCGAAGGAAGAAGCCAAAGCCAGTTACGATAAGATGAGCACATGGTATGATATGCTGGCCGGTCTCGCCGAGAGGAAATGTAGATATGCGGGCTTGAAAAAGCTAGGCGCTAAGGAAGGTGAGATGGTCCTTGAGATCGGATTTGGCACCGGACATTGCATTCTCGCCTTGGCTCAATCAGTTGGCAACTCAGGCAAGGTCTATGGGATTGATATATCGGAAGGGATGTTCAACATTACCCGATCGAGGGTTAGGGAAGCGGGATTATCAGAAAGAATAGAGTTGAAGTGCGGCGATGCGGCTAAAGCTCCCTTCGAAACGAATTTCTTTGACGCAGTTTTCACGAGTTTCACCCTGGAACTTTTCGATACACCAGAAATCCCGATTGTATTGCACGAGTGCCGAAGGGTTCTTCGGAATGGTGGGCGTATCTGTGTGGTGGCAATGTCTAAGACGGGGAAGGCCAATGTGATAATGAGGCTTTATGAATGGGCCCACCTGAAGCTCCCGAAGTGTGTTGATTGCCGTCCGATCTTCGTTCAGGAAGCGTTGGAAGCGGCCGGTTTTCAAATCCTCGATGTAACAGAAAGGACGATGTTTGGGTTGCCAGTTGAGATTGTTGTGGCAAAGAAGGAGCATTATGGCTAACACTGAGAAATTCTTCGACCAGTTGATCCTGGACCGAGCCAGGAGCTCGCTGACCGTTCTCTTCCGAGGCCAACCGCTGCTCCAGGGAGCAACGGCGGAGGTGGGCTACCACTTCAAAGGGGAGAAGAGGCGACTGAGCCTGTTGGGAGATTCGACTTGCACCGTTAGCGAAGCCGGCATCAAACTGAGCCGGGCCAACAACGATGTCAAACTCGAATGGCATGTGGCCGATGGCAAGCGGGTCGAGATGTGGTTGGAGGTAAGTAACGTTGGCTCTGCACCTCTCCAGATTGATGAGCTAGCGGTCCTCACCACAGTCGCATCAGAGGGAGGAGCTATCGTCCTAGACCCGCCTGCCCGCCATTGGCGCTTCTATCAAAACGGCTGGCAGTCCTGGTCGCCTGCCTTCGCTCGCCGCGTCGGCGACGGGACTTACGTGGAGCTGGACGGAGCTACCTACCTGGCCCAACACCTTCCCCATGGGCTCCGGGGTAGGGAGTTGGCCAGCGAGTGGGTGACAGTTATCTCTGGCCAGCAAACCAGCTTGCTCCTGGGTTTCGTGACCACGGTAGATCAACTCTCGGAGATACGGCTGAGGCTCGACAAGGAAGGCAGCTTCAGCAGCGTCACCGTTTGCTGTTACGCCGACGGGATAACCCTGGCTCCAGGCGAGAGCCTTGAGTCGGAACGGCTGGTGATAGAGGGTGGAGACTCCCCCCTGGCCCTGCTCGAAGGCTACGCCGACATAGTTAAGGAAACGATGAAGGCTCGCACAACAAAGCCAATCCCCACCGGTTGGTGTAGTTGGTACTACTATTTTGGGGAGAACAAGGCTGGGGATGTCCTGGACAATCTTGCTGCTGCTACCAAGACAGAGTTGCCCTTAGAGTACATCCTCATTGACGATGGCTATCAAACCGCCATCGGCGATTGGTTGAGCATAGACGAGGAGAAGTTCCCTCAGGGAATGAGAGGCCTGGTCGGGGAGATACGAGCAGCGGGCCACAGACCGGGCATCTGGACAGCCCCTTTCGCTGCCAGCTCCGAGTCGCAACTCTACGCCGAGCACCCCGAGTGGGTGATCAGGGATGAGAGGGGAGACCCTATCGTCGCCTGGCAACATTGGGGGGTGGACATCTATGCCCTGGACCTCTCCCATCCAGAGGTGCAAGACTGGCTGGGCGAGACCTTTCGCACCATGCGGGGGTGGGGCTGCGAGCTGTTCAAGGTAGATTTCCTCTACGCCGGAGCTGTGGCAGGCTGCCGCCATGATCCCAGGGTGACCAGAGCCCAGGCCGTACGCCAGGGGCTGGAGATCATCAGAGAGGCCATTGGTGAGGAAGCCTTTCTTCTAGGCTGCGGAGCCCCCCTGGGGCCCAGTGTGGGGTTGGTGGATGGGATGCGTATCGGGCCCGACGTGGCGATTCACTGGCAACCCTTCTGGGCCGACCTCACCTTCCCCGCGGCGGAGAACGCCCTCCGCAACAGCATCACTCGCTATTTCACCCATGGGCGATTCTGGATCAACGACCCCGATTGCGTCCTGGTACGCCAAAAGGAAGACCAGTCGGCTCTCACCCTGAGTGAGATGCGCACCCTGGCCACTGTGGTTGGCCTCTCCGGGGGAATGGCCCTCTCTGGCGACAACCTGCCCACCCTTGCCGACCATCGCCTCAACCATCTGGCCAAGCTGCTTCCCCCCTACGGAATCGCTGCCAAGCCGCTGGACCTATTTGAGAGCGAGGTCCCCCGTCTCCTCGCCCTGCCCATCGAAACCGGCTTCGGCTGCTGGCTAATGTTGGCGGCGATCAACTGGGAGGAGCGAACCACAGCTACTACCCTGGACCTAAGCGAGATCGCGGGTGAGGGTCCTTATCACGCTTTCGATTCTGGAGTGAGGGGTACCTCGGTCTCGTGGGGGACCGCCTCAGCATAGAGAGGCATCTTCCTCATGCCACCAAGCTCTTCTTGCTCAAGAAAGCGCCGGACCGTCCAGATCTTTTAGCTTCCACTTTTCACCTGACGGGCGGGGCGGTGGAAGTGACAAAGCTCCAATTCGATGGGAAGCACCTCACCCTGGAGATGGAAAAAGCGGGGACCCAGTACGGCAAGCTCTTTTTCCTTGTGCCCGAGCCGTACGAGGTTGCCGCCGTCAGGTTCAACGGGCGACGGCGAGGGTGGCAGAAGGTCGTCGAGGGGGTGATCTGGATCGGCTTTCACCTGCTGGGCGAGGCCAAGGTGGAGATAGACTTCCGCGTGACCGGTTAACAAACATGACAGGGGAGGTGCCCGATGCATTTGAGAGGCAAAAAAGTCATCATCCGCCCTATGGTCAGGGAAGATGTGGAGAAGATGCAGGCCTGGCGGCCTTTCACCGACCCCCTTGACTCTCTGTGGAATATATCGCAAAGCAGCAGCGACAATTACATTCGGTTTCAAGCGCAAGCTAACGACCCCAGCCGACGGTGGTATGCCGTCGAGGATCTCTCAGGTCGTCTGGTCGGGCGACTGAGCCTGCGGCAGATAAGAGAGTGCAAGTCAGCCCGTCTGGGCATAACCCTAGGGGCCGAATACGTGGGCCAAGGCTACGGCACCGATGCCATCCGCACGTTCTTGGTCTACTATTTCTGGGAGCTGGGCTTCGAAACGCTTTACCTGGACGTAGCCGCCCCAAACAAGCGGGCCCTCCGTTGCTACGAGAAGTGCGGCTTCGAGTACATTGGCAGTCACTACCAAGGGATTGGCAGCGATGAGCATTTGACTTTCCTCAAGGATGAGAGATACCGCGACGTCAGACGGTTCTTCAAAAAGGAAAAAGGCCGTAACCTCGTCCTGTTCTACGACATGAAGATTGAGAAGAAGGACTTAAAGCCGTACATGTATTAACTGATCACCCGACCAAGTGGAGGACGAAGATGCAAAACGATAAGGCAAGACCTAAGCTGATGTTTGCTCTAGGAGTAGCGATTTTGCTTGGCGTGTCCTTGCTGCTGGTGCTGAACGCCAGCGGAAGGGTCTTCGCCGTTGAGCCACCCCTCCCACCGCAAGGGCCTGTGGGATGGCTAGCGCCGACGCGCCCGCCGCCGCTGAAGCCACCGCCTCCCCGCACAGGCTTCATACCACCTCCGGTAGACCTGTCTCACTTGAAAGGGGACAAAATGCCAGAGGGGGTTAGAGTTGCGGCTCTGCCCAGCAGGTGGGATTGGCGCGACCAGGGCACAGTTACCTCGGTGAAGAACCAGGGCGCTTGCGAATCCTGCTATGCCTTTGCCGCCATCGGTAACTTCGAGTCCAAGATGCTGATTGACGGCGCCGGTAGCTATGACTTTTCGGAGAACAATGCCAAGGAATGCAACTGGCAAGAGCTAAACAACTACCAGTATCCTCCTGGCAGCCCTTTTGGCAGTTGCGACGGGGGAAACTACCTCATGCTAGCCAGCTTGTTTTCCCAAAAGGGCACGGTGCTGGAATCGTGCGACCCGTACGTGCCCAGCAATATTGACTGCAAGGACACCTGTCCGTACATAAAGACGCTGCTGGACTGGAGGATCATATCAGGCGATGCGGTGCCCGACACAGAGGTGCTTAAGAGCTACATCCGCAACTACGGCCCGGTCTATACGTCAATGTATGCCGGCGACCGCGACGCCTGGGACACGGAATTCGGGAACTATGACGGTTCCTACACGCTCTATTATCCGGAAACAGAAGAGCCGAATCACGCTGTATTGATCATCGGCTGGGACGACGGCCTCACTCATGCGGGAGGCATGGGCGGCTGGATTGCGAAGAACAGTTGGGGCACCGACTGGGGGGACAACGGCTACTTCACCATCGCCTATGGCTCAGCCAGCATCGGCATGCATTCCTCGTTCATTTACGACTGGCAGGACTACGACCCCAACAGCGACATCATGTACTACGACGAGGCCGGCTGGATGGGCTGGAGCTGGGGCTACGAGGATACAACAGGCTGGGGTCTGTGCAGATTCATCCCCTCTAGTAGTACATATGTCACACGCGTGGAGTTCTGGACTACGGATACGACCACCGACGTTGATGTGTACATCTACGACGATTTCGACGGCATGGCGCTCAGCAATCCACTGTGGAGCAGCCTAGGCCATAGCTTTGATGAGGCCGGCTACCATGGAGTGGTGGTGGACCCACCTTTGACAGTGATGGCAGGTGACGAAGTCATCGCAGTGGTAGCGTTCAACAATGTCAGCTACCAGTATCCCATCCCCATAGATGTGGACGGCCCAAACGAGGTGCTGCGCACCTATGTTAGCCCTTCAGGCAGGGATGGCTCGTGGTACAACTTGGGAGCGGGTGAAGGTAAAGACGTAGCCATCCGCTTGCGCACTTCGGGCATAGCCGTTCCACCCACACCGACCGTGACGCCAACACCGCCCGGCTTCAACAAAGTCTACTTACCCACCATCTTGAAGAACTACATCCCAGGCGCTCCTACCCCAACGCCCACGCCGACACCAACTATTACACCGATGAATACGCCGGGACCCAATGTTGGTGCTGCACACGGCCGCATCCTGTGGAATGATGAGGGGGCAAGTGGCGCCTATTCAAGGCTGTGTCAGAACTTGGTCTCAGGAACGTGCAGCGGCCGACAATACGACACGACGACCGACGCGAGCGGCTGGTACGAGTTCACCGATGTCGTGCCCGATTCATACTGCCACCTGGTCCGCTTAGCCGGTGAGCCGGTGTGGTGGTATAAATCGTTCCTGTTTGGATGCAGCGAGATCACTATCAGCGCAGGCAAGGTCGCCAGGATAGACGACTTTCACGTCCCCAAGACCGATCTCGCCTTGTTGTCTCCACCAGACGATAGTACCCTGGATACCAATCAGCCCACTCTGGTCTGGGCAGCCTATCCAGCAGCGGCCTATTACAAAGTGTACCTGTATCGGGAGAGCCCATCACCTGAGACAATCCTCAACTACGTGCGGGTGGATGGCACTGCCCTTACAGTGCAGGATCCCTTGTACGGAGGCAAGTATAGATGGAGCGTGAATGCCTACAACGCTAGTGATCGCAGGATCGCGTATAGCGGCAGAGCTTACCACTTCACTGTCCTAGGCCCTCCCGCTCCAACTCCGACGCCTACACCCCTCCCCACGCCGCCTCCCGGCACGGACGTCCACGTAACCAACAGCACTACCTTCACCCTCTACGCAGGCTCCACCTCTACCTACCTGGTCGGCGAGGTCTATAACGCCTCAAGCGTCAGCGTCGGCTTCGTCAAGATCTATGCCACCTTTTACGACGCAGGGGACAACATAGTGGATGAGGGATACACTTACTCTTGTATCCATCACCTTGCCCCAGGGATGAACTCGCCCTTCCACATCAGTTGTTACAACCTACCGGCTTCCTCCTGGGATCACTACGAGTTGCACCTAACGTGGCAGACCACGGCCTACACCCCCCTACCGATGGAGGTCTCCAACACTAGCGATTTCTTCGACGACTGGGATGCCTTCCACGTCACAGGGGATGTCCGCAACCAGTATGACCGCCGATTGAGCGATATTAAAGCATGCGTAGCGATGCACGATGCGGCCGGCAATACCATCGGTGTCGGGTGGGACGACGTCGCAGCCCTGGACCCAGGCGAGACAGATTCCTTTGGTGTGGAGGTATACTTTTGGAAATATAAGCCTGATCGGGGCGAGATGGCCGACTACTCGCTGCAGGTTTACAACCAGTACGAGTAAGGGATAAGGCAGCCGAGCTTGCCGCCCAGATGCAAGCTGCCTGGAAGGCTCAAGTGAACGACTAGAGAATAGCTTCAAAGGGGTGACTACTCAGGCTGTCATTGCGAGCGAAGCGAAGCAATCCCCATGCCGCAAGGAGGCGATTGCTTCGTCGCAAAAAACGCTCCTCGCAATGACACGGGCTGAGCAGTTACTCAAAGGGAGAGGATAATGAAAAGCAACAAGGCAAGACCTAAGCTGGTGTTTGCTCTAAGGACAACGATTTTGGTCGGCATTTTATTGCTGCTGGTGCTGAACGCCAGCGGAGGGGTCTTCGCCGTTGGGCCACTACCCCCATCGCCAGGGCCTGTGGGCCAGCTAGCGCCCACGCCGCCGCTGAAGCCGCCACCTTCCCACACAGGTTACATACCGCCGCCGATGGACCTATCTCATTTGAAGGGAGACAGAATGCCCGAGGAGGTTAGCGCTGCGGCTCTGCCCAGCAAATGGGATTGGCGCCAGCAAGGCGTGGTCACTCGGGTGCAGAACCAAGGCAGTTGCGGCTCGTGCTTCACCTTTGCCTCCCTCGCGAACTTCGAATCCAAGCTACAGATTGACGGCGCTGGCACCTATGACTTTTCAGAGAACAATGCAAAGGAATGCAACTGGGAAGAGCTAAATAACTTCGAGTACCCTCCTGGAAGCCGATGGGGCAGTTGCGATGGGGGTAACTACTTCATGCTCGCCAATTTGTTCTCCCAAAAAGGCACGGTGCTGGAATGGTGCGACCCGTACGTGGACCGTGACGTCAACTGCAATGACACCTGTCCGTACATAAAGACGCTGCTGGACTGGAGGTATATATCGTACGAGGTGCCTGATACGAATGTGCTCAAGGGCTACATTCAGACGTATGGTCCGGTCTATGTCACAATATATGCGGGCAACGGCGACGCCTGGGAGACGGAGTTCGGGAGCTATGACGGTTCCTACACGCTCTACTATCCGGGAACAGATTCCCCCAACCACGCCGTGCTGATCGTCGGCTGGGACGACGACCTATCTCACGCGGGAGGCACGGGCGGCTGGATCGTGAAGAACAGTTGGGGAGCCGACTGGGGGGACGACGGCTACTTTTACATCGCCTATGGCTCGGCCAGCATCGGCACGGACTCCTCGTCTATCTACGCCTGGCAGGACTACGACCCCGACGGTGACATCATGTACTACGACGAGGCCGGGTGGTGGAGCCAACGGGGGTGCAGCAGCTCAACGACTGGCTGGGGTCTATGCAAATTCATCCCTTCGGGCGATACATACGTCACGCGCGTGGAGTTCTGGACCACGGACAAGACAACCGACATTGACGTGTACATCTACGACGACTTCGACGGGACGACGCACAGCAACTTGCTGTGGAGTGACCTGGACAACTCGTTCTATGAAGCGGGCTACCACGGGGTCGTGGTGGATCCGCCTTTGACGGTGACCCATGGCGACGACGTCATTGCGGTGGTGAAGTTCACCAATGATAGCTACAATTATCCCGTCGCGGTTGATACTGAGGGCCCAAATGAGACAGGGCGCACGTATCTTAGTTGCTCAGGCAACGCCGGCTCGTGGCAGGACGTGGGAGTGGATTACCATGCTGACGTAGCCATCCGCTTGCGTACTTCGGGCACACTCACACCGCCGCCAACACAGACAGCTACTCCGACCACGACGCCCACTCCGACGATGGGGACACCGACGCCAACAGGCACGCCACTGCCCGGCTCCACAATCTACTTCCCCATCATCATGAAAGTCTGGCCTCCTATCCCTGATGTCCCAGTGTTACACGATATCAGCAACCCGGATGGAGATGGCAACTACACGGTAAGTTGGAATCCAGCAGCAAGGGCTACGAGCTATACCTTGGAGGAAGATGACAATCCCGCCTTCTCCAGCCCAACGACGCGGTACACCGGCTCCGGGACGTCCTGGACAACGAGTGACAAGGAGATAGGGACGTACTACTACCGTGTGAAGGCGAGCAACTCCTGGGGAAATAGCGGCTGGAGTAACGTCCAGTCGGTCAGTGTTCATCAGCCGCCAAGCAAGTTTTACTCCGTCGCGGACACCACTGTACTTCAGGGCTACCCTGACGAGAACTACGGCTATACCAGCGACATGTGGGCAGGCTACGACGATTATCTCGACCCTGATGGCAAGACCGTGCGTAGCTTGGTCCAATTCGATCTAGCTGGCATACCAGCGGGGACACAAATCGCCAGTGCCTCCCTGAAGCTTTATCTAATTGAATCCTGGGACTACCCTAATCGCTACCGCACCATCACGGCCTACCGCGTCGGCTCAGGCTGGGCCGAGATGGCTGTGACTTGGCATAATAAGCCGTCATGTCAGGAGGCCTACGGCTCCAACTCAGTAAAGGAAGACGCCTGGGGATGGTATGACTTCAACGTGACAGCGCTAGTCCAGGCCTGGGTCAACGGTTCGCAGCCTAATTATGGGATTATGGTTCGTGGTCCTGAACACTCTGGCTCCGATTCCTCGTGGCGAGCGTTCTCTACCAAGGAAGGGCCTTACCCGCCGCAGTTGATTATCAACTACACCGGCTCTGCTGCTTCAGCCGCTCCAACGGGCACGGCCACGAGTGTAGCACCGTCTGAGTCAATCCTCAATGTCATGAGGACAGCGGGACATGACCGACGTGGACCATGGTTGGATGCCGGCCGGCGGTTAGACATGTTCGCACGCTGATTCAGTTCGCCCTACGAGGGACGGGATGGTCCTTGGACCTGCAACGGAACCATAAGTCGAAAATAGCAGAAAGGAGAAAACGTGGAACAGTTTAACGCCTACGTCGAGGACAACGCCGAGCGTTTCATCGAGGAGTTGAAGGAGTTCTGCCGCCAGCCCAGCATCTCCACTCAAAACGTGGGTCTGGAGGAAATGGCAGAGTTAGTGAGAGCTCGGCTGGAGAGGCTGGGTGCGGAGGTGCGCCTCATGCCAGTGGATGATGGCCCAGCGGTGGTCTTCGCCGAGCTTGGCCAGGGGGAGCGCACCCTCCTCATCTATAACCACTACGACGTCCAGCCACCAGACCCTCTGGAGGAGTGGGAATCGCCACCCTTTGAGCCTGCCATTCGTGAAGGGAAGTTCTACGCCCGCGGCGCGGCCGACAACAAGGGTAATCTCATGGCCCGCATCCAGGCCATAGAAGCTTATCGGGCGGCTTTCGGTGAACTGCCCCTGAGGATAAAATTCGTCGTCGAGGGGGAGGAGGAGGTTGGAAGCCCACATCTGACTTCCTTTGCCGCCGCGCACCAGGCCATCCTGGCCGCCGATGGCTGCCTCTGGGAGTCAGGCGGCAAGGACGAGGCCGAGCGCTTTGTCATCTCCTTGGGTCTAAAAGGCATCGCCTACCTGGAGTTGCGGGCCAGGGGAGCCCAAAGCGACCTTCACTCCTCTCTGGCGACGATAGTGCCCAATCCCGCCTGGCGCTTGGTCTGGGCCCTCTCCACGCTGAAAGATGAAGATGACCACATCACCATTTATGGCTTCATGGACCACGTGGCGGAGCCTAGCGCGGCGGACATGAACATTCTGGAGGCCATCCCCTTTGAAGAGGAGAAGATCAAGGAAAATTTCGGCATCCCTGAGTTCATCCGAGGGCTCTCGGGGGTTGAGGCCCTGAAAAAACACCTTTATGAACCCACCTGCACTATCTGCGGCTTCAGGAGCGGCTACATCGAGGAGGGCTCGAAGACGGTGCTGCCCAGCACGGCCACGGCCAAGCTAGACTTCCGATTGGTGCCAAACCTGACCCCAGAGCTAGTGTTGCAGTTGCTGCGCCAACATCTTGATCGCCGGGGCTTCGAGAACATTGAGATCGTCCCTGGGGTTGGCGAACGCTCGGCCCGGGCACCATTGGATGCGCCGATAGCACAGGCGGCTGTGGCAGCAGCGGAGGCTGTCTACGGCCAGCAGCCCGTGATCTACCCCACGATGGCAGGCAGCGGCCCAATGTATCCCCTCTCCGAAGCTCTGGGCATTCCAGCCGTCCTGGCCGGCATCGGCTATCCCGGCGCTAATGTCCACGCCCCCAACGAGAACATCCGCCTGGCTGATTACTTCGAGGGCATCAGGTACATTGGGGAGTTGATCCGGCGTTTTGGGGCGGCCGAGTAGGGTGGGTTTCCATCACTACCTCGATAGGAGGAGGGGCGAACCAAAAACAATTAAGGAGGATCTGTGATGAAGATTTCCAGCGTTACTCGACTCGTGCGGTATCGGCTTGCGCGCCTGGCCCTGGTCATAGGACTGGCGGGCCTGCTGTTGGCCCTCTGGCTGGTGGCGATGATCCCAGCCCGGGCCGATGCAGGCATTCGCTACGTGGCCCCCGACGGGGACGACAGCAAGCTGTGCGACAGCATCGCCGACCGCTGCCGCACCGTCCAGCGGGCCATTGACGTGGCCGACCCCTTCGATGAAATACGGGTGGCCACGGGCACCTATACTGACGCGGCAGGCACGGTGGCCGCCATCAACAAGACGGTGACGTTGCTGGGTGGCTGGAATGACGGCTTCACCACCTGCGATCCGAACATTTACCCCAGCACGCTGGACGCCCAACGCAACGGGCGGGTGGTGTACATCTCCGGCAACATCTCCCCCACCATTGATGGCTTCGTCATTACCGGGGGTAACGCCAATAACCAGGGCGGAGTGGGAGGTGGCATCTTAAGCTCAGATGCCAGCCCCGTCATCCGGAACAACATCATCACCAATAACATCGCTTACATGGGCACGACTCCCTGGGGCAAGGGCGGCGGCATCTACCTGTCCAATGCCTCGGCCTCGGCCATCATCAGCGGCAACCGGGTGCTCTCCAACACCGCCAGCACAACATACTATGGCCTGGGCGGCGGTCTTTGTTTCTATTCGAGCGCCGTCAAGGTTAGTGGGAACGAGGTCATCAACAACACCGCTGGCCGAGGCGGCGCCGCCATTTATCTCCACGATAGCGATGGCGTGACCTTCAACGGAAACCAAATCGTCGGCAACACGGCTGTTGTCAGCCCCACAGCCCAAAGCTCCGGCGGTGGCCTCTACATTGAATTCACTGGCCCTTTCACGCTGACCAACAACGTCATCGCCCAGAACTACGCCAACACCGCCGGAGGTGGGTTGTACGTTTATGGCAGCAACGGTATTTGGACTTCTAATGGTGAGTTGGTCAACAACACCATCGCTCAGAACAATCTGGGCAGTGGTGGAGAGGGGGTATACTTGACTGGCTACTCCACCCTCACCCTGACCAACAATATCGTCGTCAGCCACACTTATGGCATCTATAACGGGGGCAGCAGCACTGCCACTGCCAGGTACACTCTCTTCTATGGCAACACTAACGACACCGGCGGCCGCGGCGTCATTAACAGCACCAATGCTGTCATCGGCGACCCGCTCTTCATAAACCCCGCCGGGTGGGACTATCACCTGCGAGCAGGCTCGCCCTGCATTGATGCTGGCACCGACGCCGGAGTCACCACTGACATAGACAACGACCCCAGGCCCATGGGCGCGGGGGTGGACATCGGCGCCGATGAGTACCATCGCTACGCCATCTACCTGCCCCTCGTCATGAAGAGCTACACGGGCTGATCTACGGACTGGGGCTTAATCTCGGCATCGTGACGCAGGTCTTCCAAAACTCGCTGCATCTGAAGGAGATCATCGAAAGAGAGATAAACGGGCTCGACCTTTCCTTCCTTGGTCCTGTATCTTAGCTTGATGGCTGGGCGAGCTCTCAGGCCAAAGTGGACTTCGCCTACTCCGATCTCACTGATCATGTGCGGCTTGAAGAATACGTACCACCAGCCGACATCATCTTTGGGCGCGCCGACCAGGAAGCGTGAATCAAGCATCCTGGCCATCAGGATGTGCTCCCTGGTCTCCATGGTAGCAAAGTCAGCGGTAGCCTCCACGAAATAGTGCCGCTCATCTCGAACCTCAAATAGGCCGGTGGCTCGGACGGCAACTTTCTCGTCGGGCACTAGCCTTCGGCGGGAGCGTTCAGTCGAACGCTCAGGATGGTCTGGAGATGGGGAAAGCGTCCTCCTGCTCCTGCGAAAGATGATGAAACCCTGCCGCTTGGCCAATAACGAAACCAAAACGAGGGCCAAACAGAGGACAATGATCAAAACGGCCTGCTCCCCCGTCAGTCCGCCAGCTCTCCAGATCAAACCACTGGCCAGGGCAAAGAGCAGCGGCACGAGGTTTAAGCGCAGAGGGCCTAGGCGGTGGCGGCACAATTGGTAGCTCAGCTTCAAAACAACGCCTATCAGGCTCATTCAGGCCAGCCTTCCTGCCTCGGAAACAGAGGCGGTAGGTCAGTCAAGGTTAATCAAATAGACCCCGCTGACGAGCAAGGCAGCGCCGATTAGAAGGGCCAGCGTAATCGGCTCATCCAAGAGCAGCTTGCTAAAAGACACTCCAAACAGGGGCTCTAAATAGACGAAGCTTGCCGTCCGACTGGCTTCCATCCTCTGCAGCGCCCTAAACCAGATTACGAAAGCGAAAA
>JBAWAP010000029.1:0-18280 GCA_049589355.1 Anaerolineae bacterium | reverse complement strand
AGTCTCAGTAGATGGAAAATTATCAGCAGAGGCGGCCCCCACGCCGCGGATTCGCGGGCACGGGAGCCCAATGGCACTAACTCTTTCAGGCTGTACAGGGATGACGGATTCTGAGAATCCATTCGGGTAACCGCAGGGTGATTTTTATTGCTACACTACAGCTTGAAAGCTGTAGTTTGTGCCAGTTCATATCGCCAAAAAGGCTACTTGCTGCCCAAACTACACCATTCATGGTGTAGTGTCGCTCTACCATACCACCGTCCTTTTACCCGATTATTTTCTCAAAGCGATGCAGCGCAAAATGTCAGTGACATTGGGCATGGGAACCCACGCTGCTTCAGAATTTCCATCTACTGAGTCTCAGTTTCCCCAATCACAGCAAAGCCCAGCCGCTCGTAGAGGCGTCGCGCCGGGTTGACTTTGATAACTTGCAGTTCTATCTTGCTCAGACCTGACGGGTTTTGGAAACCCGTCAGGTCTTACAACTAATAGGCGTTCTTACTGGTAAATGCGTTGAAGATGGTCTTGAGGATAATCTTGAAATCCAGGAGGAGGGACCAATTCTCGATGTACCAGAGGTCGTACTTGGTTCTTTCGGCGATGGAGGTATCGCCCCGCAGGCCGTTGACCTGAGCCCAGCCGGTGAGGCCAGCCTTCTCGCGGTGCCTATCCATGTAGCGGGGGATGCTCCGCTTGAACTGCTCGACGAAGACGGGGCGCTCAGGCCGCGGCCCCACCAGGCTCATCTCACCTAAGAGCACGTTGATAAACTGGGGCCATTCGTCAATGGAGAAACGACGAATGAAGGCCCCCAGACGTGTGCGGCGTGGATCGTCCTTGGTGGCCCAAACGGGACCCGTCTCTGCCTCGGCGTCCGCCCGCATGGAGCGAAACTTGATCACCCAAAAAGGCTTGGCATCCAGCCCCATGCGCACCTGGGCGTAGAAAACGGGGCCAGGTGAGTCCAACTCGATGAGGGCAGCAACCAACAGCATGAGGGGAGAAATCACCACCAGGCCAATGGCGCTGCCGATCAAGTCCACTGCCCTTTTTAGAGTCAGCCTCCATCCCCTGAGGGCGATATCCCTGACGGTGAGGAGGGGCAGCCCTCCCAGGTCGCCGATGGTGACCTGAGCGGCCATGATCTGGAAGACGTCGGGATAAACCTTGATGTTCACCTTCCCCCGTTCGCAGAGGGAGATAATGGTCAGGATCTCCTCGTGGGAATCTTCAGGCAGGGCGATGATGACCTCGTCAATGGAATGTTCATCAATGAGAGCGGGAAGATCACTAATCCGGCCCAAGACGGGGACTCCCATGGTGGTCTCTAGGTCGCTGCGGTCATCTACGAACCCCATCACCTCGTAGCCCAGGCCCGGCAGGTGGCGGATCTTCTGCAAGATCATCTGGCCCACCTCGCCTGTGCCCACGATGAGCACCCGAGCCCCGCCCAGGCCTCGCGCCTGCAGAGCCCGCTGCACCCGGCTGTGAGCGAAGCGCCCTATGCCAGCCAGGACAATGGTCAATAGCCAGGCGTAGAGAATCATGCCCCGCGAATAATCCAGCTCCAGAACGCTGTTCTTGAACATCAATGAGGTTAGGGCAATGGCCAGGATAGTACCTACCGAAACAGCGCCGAAGAGGGAATACAATTCATCAATGGAGGAGATAGCTCGGGGGCGATGATACAGCCGGTAAAAGAAGAAGACCGTTACCATGGCCAAGACCTGGACGACCATCATCCCCACATAGCTGTGAAAAGGGCCCATATCAAGGGGGGGAGTCGGCCACCTGATCCACTGGCGCAACCTGTAAGCCAGGTAAAAAGCCAAAGCCGTGGCCGAAACGTCGAGCACGACCAGGGAGATGCCGAAAACCAGTCTAGCCTTACCCTTCATCTCGTGCCTCCACGGTGTCCTGAGCTCGTCGAGGGGTGGAGATCTCGACGCGGGATGAGCCCTTCGCGATCTCACCTAACATGGCCAGGCCTCTCCGCAAGGCGATGCCGCCGATAATCAGCCAATGAAGCCACAATGGGGTCGTGTCAGCGTAATGCTTGCGATAGAAAATGTCCATGGCGCGATAGAACTCGTAGCGGGCCCTGCGGCTGTGTTTGGTGGACGCCTCCTTAATGTGAAGCACAGTTACCTGAGGGTTGTAGTAAATCTTCCACCCAGCTTTCCTGATCCTGTATGCCCAATCGAGGTCCTCGCCGTACAGGAAGAAAGTCTCATCCAATAGCCCCACCTGGTGGATGGCCTCGGCCCGCACCAGCATGAAGGCCCCCACCACCGAGTCAACCTCGGTCAGCTCATCGGGATCGAGGTAGGTGAGGTTGTAGCGCCCGAAGCGCCGGCTTTTGGGGAAAAGTCTGCTTAAGCCCACCATGCGATAGACAAAAGCGCTCGGTGTGGGGAAGCCGCGGCGGCAGGCCAGGTCAAGGCTGCCATCCTCGCGGACCAGCCTGGGTCCCGCTGCGCCGGCTTCAGGGTGAGCCTCCATGAAGTCCAGCATATCCCGGAGTGCCGAGGGGGGAAGCAGGGTGTCAGCGTTGAGCAATAGGGCATACCTGGGAACAAGGGGCGAGGGATGCCAGGCCAGAGGACCATTCTGTAAACCGAAGGCCATGAGCCCCAGGTTATTGGCGTAGGCATATCCCCGGTTGACAGGGATTTCGATGAGCTGGGCTTGGGGGAACTCCTGGCGCACCATTCGGGCACTGTCATCACGGGAACCGTTATCCACCACGCACACCCGATAACTGAAATCGCCCTGGCTCTCGTAGATAGAAGCCAGGCAATCTCTCAGAAGGTCGCGAGTGTTGTAGTTGACGATGACAATGAGCAAGTCTAATTGAGCACGGGATACCATGTTCAAACTTCAAACCTCAAAATCCAAATTTCAAAAAGTGATCCTCACAGGTTATTTTAGCATGGCTTGCCGAAAAGGACAAGGCCAGGCGAAAGGTACAGAGGCTAAACTCCCATGTCTCGACGCCACTGTTGGATCTTGGCCTGACGCTCATCTTTGGTTTCAGGCAGGACGAGGGGCCGACCACGGGCATCAATGATCAGCCCTATCGTCCCACCGCTCACCTCAATAGGGGGGCTCTTCTTACCTCGGCCCCAACCGACGTCGAATCCTCTCGCGGGTTTAAGCTCCAAGGTAGCCATCTCGCCCAAAGGGATGGGCAACACCTGCAAGGACCCGTACGATGCCTCCGTCTCCCATTCTTCTCCGCCTTCGAACTTCATCTTGACTTTGAGAGCCATCTTATCTTTCCGAGCTCCGCCAACAGGGGATATCACCGTGCCCAAAGTGGTGAGGCCGCCGGAGTCCAAGACCTGGGCTGCAGCCAGAGGGTGAATCGTAGCCAGAGCCCCCAGAGGGGCTAGCAACTGATTGGTATCGAGCAGCAAGGTGCTCACGCCAACGGGTTGCAGGGCGTCCAGGAGGATGAGGGCTGCCTGGCTGGGATGAGGAGCATGGGAGAGCACCCCGCCGCTGGCTAAGATGGTTTTGAAGGCGACTAGAGGGTCAGTACAAGGCGAACTCATCCACGCCCTAGCCAAGGACAATCGCAACGCTTCACGGGCCACCGCCTGGTCCAGCAGCAACTCCGCGTGGGCCTGAGGCACCGTCATCAACTGCTGCTCCTTGCCCAGGATTATGTCGCGGGCCCGGTCAGCTTCCATGTCAAAAGGCAGCCAGCGCAAGATGTCCTCGATATCAATCTGATCCAGGACGTGGCCCAAACTATCCCCCCCTTTCATCCCCCCCAATGGGGGGGAAAGAGGGGGGGCGCCCAGGTCGCTGCAAACCCTCATGGCAAAGTCCTCGTCGAAGCTCGCTGCTACGGTTATCGCCGAGCTGCCGATGTCAATTCCCAGGATACCGTTCTCTGAGTCCTGCCAGCGTGCCAAGTAGCGGATGACATAGCTCAGGGCCTTGGCTGTGGGTAGAATTGGTGACTGGCTCCAAGCTTTCAGCTTATCAAAGCCTGGCAGACTGGATAGCTTGTCCTGGTACAGGCGCTCAACCCCCGCTTCGGTTGGGCTTAAGTTCTCCACGTCCAGAGCCGGTCGCACGTTGCCCACAACCCTCAGTTTCGCCTCCCGGCCCAAGGTCTTCTCTATCTGCAGGAGAAGCTCCGCGTTGCCGGCAAAAAGGATCTGGGGTTGGGCGTCTTCCTCCAGGAAGGAGCAAGCCGAAGCCACGATCTTGGCAAGGTCAATTACGGGGGTGGTGGCCCCGCCATCGGTTCCCCCAACGATGAGGATGGCCTCAGGTTGAAGACGTCGGATGAGGTCAATCGTGTCCTCGGTGTTTTTCCCCTTCCTGTTCAAGCTGACGACGTCCTCAATAACGGCGTAAGTGGAGGCCACCGCCCGCCGCGCGCTCGCCAAGCTAAGGTCGTCCACCAACCCCATTACCAACAGTCGCAGGGGTGGGGCGGCGCTGCTCGTGGCCACAAATGCATCAACGCCATGGCCGTTGGCCTGCTCAGGAGTGATCAGTTGTCCCTCTTGGTCGAGCAACGCCCGGCCAGTGATCTCCTCGATATGGCTTATCGCCTCGCGAAGGCCCACCATCACGTCAGACCAAGGTGGGTCACCACTTGTGGGCGCTTCCCCCTTGGCCACGAAGCGGTATCCTGAGCCTGACGAAGGGCCCGTCGAAGGGCGGTATTGATCCTCGACCAGGTCTATCAAGACGACTTTGGTTCTGGCGCTGCCACAATCAGCAGCCAAGATGGACTCAATTCTATCTTCCTCGGACATAGGCACCTCTCAACCGGTTGGCTCGGAATCTCCTCCCAAGGTTATGCCCAGAACGACGGAGGTCTCTATCTGGCGCTCAGGAATATCCCAGTAGGCTCTGAGAAGCTCGTCCTTGTCGGCTGCGAGGCGGAATCCGTGCTTCTCGTAGAACTCGATGGCCCACCTTGCATCAGACCACGTCCCCACCAATAGACGCCGGGTGGTGGTCAATGTCTTCAGATGCTCCAGGAGCTTGCTTCCGAGACCCTGCCCTTGGTAGTCAGGTAGCACATAGGCATGGCGGATGAGGGTGACGTCCTCGAGAAGCTGGAAACCCATCACCCCAACCAACCTCCGATTCTCCTCCCAGCCGAAAAAGGTTATGTGCTGCATTTCCTCCCACAATTCATCCATGGGCATGTAGGGTTCGTGATAGCGGTCGGGAGGAATAACACCTTTGTAGGCCCTCGCGGCGTCGTTAATGATAACATACATCTGCTCGAGATCTTCCGGCCCGCATTTTCTGATCACCAGTGTCCCTCCCAGGGTAAACTTCAATGGCTGGTCAGCAATCCTAGCCACCCAACGACCTAGCCACCTCCATCAAGAACCGCACCCGGCCGATGAGCAACGAGATGCGGGACATGACGGTGTTGGCGAAGATAGCGCCAAAGGTAACCAGGATAAAGAAGCGACCGATGCCAGCCCGTACTCTGGCCAGCTTGCCTTCCCCGCCAGTGGTGAAGTAGAAATAGAGCAGGGTGCTGATGGTACCAACGATGATGATCAGGGCATCCCTAACTCCTGCCCACCCGCGTTGGGGATAGTGAGCAGGGTTAAGAGAAACGATGGTGGCCTTGAGCTGGGGAAGAAGGGAGCCGAATAGAGCCCCGCCGATAGCTACCGCCACGCCCACACCCAAAATGAAAGCTACCGCCGAGTTGCCCAGCCAAGCCCAGGAGGCTTTCGCCTTAGTCAGCAAGAGAAAGCCCAGGGCCAAGGGGATGAAAAGCGGCCAATTCCTATAGGGGTCTTGAGCGAGGGGAATAATCAGCCGAGGCATCAAGACACTGTGCCAGGCCACGACAGCAGCATAGCCCACCGCCGAGCCGACGAAAAGATGCTCAGCCAGGCGATACAAGGGGTTATCGCCCAGAAGGTAACTGTAGACGATGATGGTCAGCAGGGCCGCCAACCAGGTCCCCAAAGCTCCATTGGTTATCAGCTCTCGTATGGTTTCCATCGTTTCCCCCTCCCCAAGCGAGCAAGAATCATTCAGGTGACCGGCACTTCCATCCGAACTCCGGTGACATCTTTGCCTGTGATGCCCTTGAAGCAACTAATTTCAGGATGACTTGACAAGTGCCGGTCACCTCCCTGGTAGCGTTTATAGACAAGCGGCAGGTAGACGAAATACTTTGCATGTTCTGTTGCCGTCGGTGTGGCAGTTGGCGTATGTGTGGGCGCAAGTTCAGTGGGCGTGGCAGTAGGAGTAGGTTCATTGGGCGTAGCAGTAGGCGTAGGTGTCGGGGTAGCGGTAGCAGTTAAAGTTGAGGTTGGTGTGGCAGTACGTGTCGGTGTAGACGTGGCGGCTGGCAAGATGGGCAGCGAGAACTCCGAGGTGTTGCCAGCCCCGTCGGTTTCCGTTGCCGTGACGTAAGGTCCGGCCACACTCCCGGTCCAAGTGAAGTTGCCATCGCCATCAGCAGTGGTTGCGCCTTCGTAGATCTTGCCTTCGCCCTCTGGGTCGGAGAAGATCTCCACTGTGCAGTTAAGACAAGCAATGCCAGAGATGGAATTATCAGTTATGCTGGTGATGGTGGGCGGTGCCAGCTCAGCGTTGCCGCCGTTGTAGTTGTCAATTCCCAAGTTGGCGTTGTCTGTGATGAAGTTTTGGGTGATTTTGTTGCCTGTAGTGTCCGGCCCATCCACCCGAATGCCATTCCCGCCATTGTGGGCAATGACGTTGCCAGGCCCGATGGTGTTGTTCTGGGCGCCTCCGGTGGGCTCGCCAATATAGATGCCATCAGACTGATTCCCCAGAGCTGTAGTGCCTGTGGCAGCGGTGCCAATGTAGTTGCCGGAGATGGTGTTGCTTACGGTGCCGCTGGCATACATGTAAACTCCCACGGAGTCATTGCCTGAAATGACGTTCCCCTCTCCACTCGCTGCCCCGCCGATGACGTTATCGTGAGCGCCCAAGCCGATTAAAACGCCAGACCGGCCGTTTGCTAGAGCCACCACGCCACTGGCGTCGGTGCCAATGTAGTTGCCGATGACGAGGGTGTTGTACACCGCACTGATCTCAACGCCGTTAAGGTCATTCCCTGAGATTACGTTCCTCTCCTCGGGCGACGTACCGCCAATAGTGTTATCGTGGGCAGCGTCCGCGATCTGGATACCCTCCCTCCCGTTTCCCAGTTCTGAGGCACCCGTAGCATCGGTACCGATGTAGTTGCCAGAAATGATATTGCCAAAGGCTCCGCTTCCAGATATGCGTATCCCTTGCAGGACGAAGCGGTTTATCACCAGGCCTTTGATAATGTTGTTAGCTGATTCGATACGGAGGCCGGCCGCAGCACCGGCATTCGTCCCCTCAATCTCGATCTCAGGTCCATCGGGATTAGAGTCGCCTCGATTGACTGCCTGAGTGGTGCCGTCAATGGTTGTACTGTCGTCTGTCAGGATGGGCAAGGGACTGTCAGGCCGAATGGTACAGACACCCTCGCAGCCAGGGATGTCGAAAGCGACGGTGTTGGGGCGGGGGCAGAAGTTGGCGGCAATCATGGCCTCCCGCAGGGAGCAGTGTGTGCTATCGCAGATGACGTCGTTTGCATCGTCGGTGGTATTGACAATGTAGGTCAGGGGGTACTCATAGGGTCCAATGTCGCAGCCTTCGCCTTGTGGCCGGGAGATGCCATCTAGGTCAACCGTAGGCGCTCCCTCCGCTGTACCAGCATCAATGGCCGGGCTGTAAGCAGTCAGGTGATAATCGCGGTTAGCCGCATCAACAAATAAGGGATCTACATAGAGGCTGTGCTCCCCGCTGCCCGAGGCAGCGTACCAGGTCCCGTCGTTGATCTCGTCGCCGCTGAAACAACGGTCCAGGAAGTCAGCGCAGATAACGTCGTCCTCGCGATAGGGGTTGTAGTAGAGGTTGTGATCGGCGGTCAGGATCGCGCCCTCGGGACAATAAATCGTAGTGCCGCCCATCTCCGGATTGTCGTTGTAGAAAATGTTGTTGTGGAGGCTGATGCTGGTGGGGGTAGAGGTCTCGTAGCCACCCAGCGTGGCCAGGTAGCCGTCGCTCGTGCGGTTGGCGATGGTGTTGTTGATGACGGTGTAGCTGCCGCCCTCGGCCAGCACCAGGTTGGTCAGCCCGCTGTCGTAGGACAGGCTGTTGATCAGGCTGCTTCTCGAGCCCCAGAGCTTGATGTTGTTGCCAGCATTGTGGCGAGAGATGACCCGCCGCAGGGTGGTGTGATCCGACTTGAAGTCGAAACCGTCGCCGGCATGGCCCTCGGCTATACAATCCTCCACCAGGATGCCAAACCCACTCTCCACGGCGAAGCCGTCCGCAGATGTATCGTTGCCCTCGCCGGGGCCTATCATGGTCACCCGGCGCAGGGTGAAATACCAGCAGGGCCCATCCGGCCCGCAGTCGAAGCCCGCGTAGTCATAGTCGTGGCCGTAGACGTCCTCGATTAGCACCTCCTCACCACCCAGGTGGAACTTGATGGGGGTGCCCACCAGGGAGAACTCCAGATTCCGCAGGGTGATGCCCTGGCTGCCGTCCCAGGAGACGAAGCCGAAGCCCCGCTCTCCCTCCTGGATGTAATCCCGGATCACCAAGTTCTGGAAGGTCCAGTAGCTTGTACTGAGCTCAGCCGAAGTATCGGCCTTGCCTATGACGATGCCATCGCGCCGCTCCAGCCCGTTGCCGTCCAGGATCGCCACCTCATCTGGGTAGCCAATCACGGTGATGGGTAGTCCTGGCAGGCCGCTGGTTTCAATGTCCACCCCCTCGTTGTAGGTGCCGCCGCGCACCCAGATGATGTCGCCTGGCCCGACGTTTTCCACCGCGTGCTGGATGGTGTGCCAGGGCTGGTCGAAGCTACCCGGGTTGGCATCGTCCCCGTCGGGGGAGACGTAGTAGTCGTTCCCTGCGGCTTCGTGGGGTACCAGCAGGCCCGTCGGTATCATCACAACGGCGATCAGAATGATCGCCCTCAACCGCTTCTCTTGCATCTCCCTCGCTTCCCATTAACAAAGCTTGAACGGCTAGAGCCTTTTCCGCCATCGCGTGATCATGTAGCCCAGGTTGCCCAAGACAATGAGGCCCACGATGGCCAGGTGAGCCAGAGATTGAGAGTCCAGGCTATCCATTGCCCCCCCAGGGCGGTCGCTTAGCCTCTCGTACTCGGCAGCGCCGGGCAGGCCACTGATAAGCCCTGATAACTGACCCGAATGGTGATAGGGCCGCGCGTTTGGCTCCAGACTGGCGGTTACGCCCGCTACCATCTGGACGCTGTAGGGGCTGCCCACCTGCTCCACCCACCACCGCAAGGTGTCCTGGCCGCCAGCCAGCTCGATGATGAGGACGATGTCCTGGATGTGATGAACGTCCTGGGCGATGGAGAAGCCAGCTACAGCCCGGCCTTGGCGATAGTCGCGACCACTGGCTGGCCTGCTAACGAAGGCTCGCAGGGAGGCAGGTTGGTCGGGGAGATAACCCAGATTGATGTAGTCCTCCCCGTACTGATAGCCGTGCTCAGAGGCGGCCTCGTCCAGCATCTCTTGAGCGATGCCTGGCCCCGCAGGGAACAGACTAACAGCCACTATTCTCAAGTCCCGCTCCATCAGGTGATGGACGATGGCCTCGGCCTGAAGGGTCATCTCCGCTGCAGTAGCCGGGTCATAATCATAGGCCACCAGAACCACTGAGTCCGATGGTAGGGCCTCGATGAATTCGTAGAACTCGGTCGTTCCCACACTTGCAGGATTGCCACTTGAGCCGAACCAGTGGGTGCCCAAAATCAGGGGCACGATCACGGCCAGAGCAATGAGGATATAGATGAACCAGTGCAGGGCCTTGGTCAGGATCCTCTCCCGCCGCTTCTCGGCTGGCTCGACGACAGGCAGTGGGGCGGCAGCGATGGCTTCCTCGAAAAGCTCCGCCTCTTTAACGCCGACCGTGGGCACGACGGAGGGCACCAAAGCTTTGCCCGCGCGGGGCCTGTGGAAGCGCTGCCCTGAGCCTGTCGAAGGGATGGGCTCAATGGGCAGGATACTTCGGATGCCAGCCAGAGGCCCTGCGGTGTCCTGAGCGGCTCGGAGGGGCTCGCCGAAGTCCCGTCGAAGGATCGTTTCCGTAGCCTCAGCCGGGGGCACGCCCGCCTCTTCGATGACTTCCTCAGGCTGGGGGGGACCCTCGGCCACCTGCTCGACGGGAGTTGGCACAGCCTTAGCCTCGGCCGGGGGCACGCCCGCCTCTTCGATAACTTCCTCAGGCTGGGAGGGAACCTCGGCCACCTGCTCGACGGGAGTTGGCGGAGCCTTGGCCTCCTCCGGTGGCTTGACGGCTCGACTCAGCGGTTCGGCTGAGCTCACCGCCGAAGCCTCGCTCAAGTCCTGAGGCGCTAACCCGGTGCCACACTCGTTGCAGAATTTGCTTCCGTCCCGGTTGGCAGTCCCGCAATTCGGACAGTAGATCATCTCGAAGCACTCCTATCACCAAAACTCGCTTACTCTGTATCCGTTCAGGTGGTGGTAACCCTTGCGAAGGTTTGGCAGTAGCTTTCGGACCACAGGCCCCTTTGTCCATCAGAAATCGGCTTATTGCCAAATCTATTCGCAACCTTCGCAAGGGTGGCTGAACGTATCTGTGACCTATTCGCTATAGGGGCGGTCAATGCCCAGAAGGACACGCAAGCCGGTGGCCACAGTCCCTAGAGCCACCCCCAAGATAATCCCCCTGGCACCAGCGGTGGCAGGCACCTCCAGGATCCAGGCCTTGATCATGGGCAACCTGTCCCACAGATACACTCCGACGGGGACCTGCCCCAGCAACACGATGACGCCCACCGCGAGGACCACAACCGACTCGAGGCTGCGGGCGCGAAAAGCTCGATAAGCGGCCGAAGCTACATAGAAGGCCAGCAGGGAAGCGATGGTCGCCTGGACGGGAAAGATCAGGTTCCAAAAGATCCCCCTCACCACGTTGCCCTCAGGCCCCCTTATGTCGAGAAGGCCAAAGACCAGGACAACCAACAGGGCCACAATCAAGAAAGGGCTGTATCTCCAGCGTTGCTGGCGGTCCTTGATCCTCTTGAAGTGAACAGTGAGAACGTTGAAGAGGCCGAGGATAAGGGCGAAAGCAGCGAGAATCAGCGCCCAGTCAACTAGGGTCTGTTGGAGGGCACGGAGCTGGGGGTTGTAAATGAAGAAATCAGCGAGGACTATCAGGCCAGCGGCAATAGCGATGGCCATAGGCAGGATTCGTTTCATGGGGATTACTCCTTGTCTGGATCAATACAGCGACTCTAGGATACTGCCGATCAGGATGATCAGAGCGATCAGGACCCTCATCCAGTCCTGGGCCAAGAGGCTCCCGATGTGCTCCGGCAATGAGTAGAGGTAAGCACCGGCGGCGTAGATATCTTCGCCAACCAGATTCTCATCGGCTGTGGTGAAGATGAAGGGCAACGTCTGGGGATCGGCTGCCCCGGCGATTTGGCTGAGGCCCTTCTTAGCCGCTGTCTCCCCCATCAACAGGTATTCATCTCCGAAGGCCCCAACCATAACGTTGCCCGCCAACTCCTCGTGTTCAAAGATATCCATCACGCCTGTGGCATAGGCTGTCGGCTCGGGGGCAACCAGGCGTACTCGACCGGGGTCGTACCTTTCGGCGCGACCGCGGCGTGTGTAAGCATGCCTCAGCGCGTCCTGTGCCAGAGGTAAGAGGATGGGGTCTGCGACAGTCACCATCGGCGGGACATCCCCGACGGCTCCCCGGTCGGCCACGTGCTCCAGTATCGTCAAGCCAGCCAGAGTGGTGGCTGTGTCTTTTCCCTCTATACCCTTGACTCCCAGGGAAAAGTGGAGCGACCGACCGCTCTCGACAGCCCTGTCCATCAGCTCTCGTAAAGCAGTGAAGGCGGGAATGGAACGCAAGCTTATCAATCGTCGCGCCTTCGCTCGATCTATGCAGATTGTCATCAAGAGGAAAAACAGCAGAAACAGCCCTAAGGCCAGCCCTTGTACTTGACTCATGCTCGAGGTTCTTAAGACGTATAGTATCGTTCTCATCGTGCACGTCCTCCGCAGCTAAGAATTGCCAACCCCTTTTTCCAGGCGTTGCAGCAGCCGCTCAACGCTGGCACGGTCCTCGAAGAGTTGAGCGTATTCTACCACTTTGTTCCCCAACAGGGGGCTCAACAGAGGCTGAAAGAGGAGCAGAGCCTGGCTGCCAATGAAGCTGAAGGGCCTATTGACCTCCAGGAATAAAATAGCGGGGGTGATCAGACCCCAGTGGGCTATTTTCGCAGCCAATTCCCCGATCAATTGTTCTCGTCGCTCAGGGCTCAATTCCGTGATGGTCCTCATAGTTACGGCTGATTATACCATAAAAGAAGCCGCCTAGCAATAGCACGCTACGGGAGCGTTACGCATTCGGGACAAGGTCAATACAGCTCGCAGAACGGATGGCAGACGTACTCCTATATCCTGGGTATTCACGGCATTGTTGACACAAGATGTAGGGGGTGAAAGCGGCAACTGGTAAGGACACTCATTATGCACCATTATGCACAGGCTCAATGACCTTTTTGGCCACTTTTACGGACGCAAATCGCCATTCCAGACTACATGTCTGTCCCCAACGCGGAACGCTCACACGCTACACGAGAAAAGACCTCGGAGGTCTGCGGAGACCTCCGAGGTCTTGTGAT
This sequence comes from Anaerolineae bacterium, assembly GCA_049589355.1. Lineage (GTDB taxonomy): Bacteria > Chloroflexota > Anaerolineae > VGOG01 > VGOG01 > JBAWAP01. The sequence continues at coordinate 5,571 of JBAWAP010000029.1, read as the reverse complement.
CAGGGATTCACCAGCGCCATCGCTGCCACGGTGCGGGAACCGCCAATCGTTGAGATATATGTGCTAGACCGGCTGTGCAGATTGAAATAGCGGTGCGGAGAGCTGACCAATAAGAAGGGATGTGACCTGAGTGAGTGTAGTGGCCGACATTTAATAAACCTCCCGCTAATCTGCTACTTGCCAACGTAGACCCGTGGTTTTGCGTCCCCACCTTTCGATGGGTTTGCCCTTATCGGACCTTATGCCATTGAAGAGAAACCCTTGCCCCGTGCGATTACATCATACCAGATTTCCCTGCCTTTGTCTATGGGGTATTACCCTACCTTTGGGCAAAAAAAGACCCCATTTCTGGCCTCAGGAGCAAGTAGTACCGATCCCAACCGACATTGAACCCGTCGGCCTTGCACCTTAGCGGCGACTATTGTTGAGGTATCTGTTCAACATCCTGAGGCTGTACCTGCGGTGCCCCCCAGGAGTGCGATAGGGCACCAATCTGCCCTCGCTCTCTATCTTGCTCAGGGTGAACATGCTCACCCGCAGGTACCTTGCAGCCTCCTTCGCGGTCATGATATTCATCCTATCTTCTGCCATTTTTACACCTCTTTATCGGAGAGAATCCTGATTACCGCAGAACCTGCTCCGAAAGTCATTCGACCTGAGACTCATAGCTCGATAGCCGATGCCCGATAGCCATTTGCCATCTGCCATCAGCTATCCGCCATCCGCGTAACTGCTCAGCCCTGGCAGATTTGGACGCTTTTGGTGTCACCCTGAGCGAAGCGAAGGGTCTCGTTCTTCGCACCAAACGAGATTCTTCGCTTCGCTCAGAATGACAGGCTGAGCAGTTACCATCCGCCAACGTAGACCCGGGGCTTTGCGTCCCCACCTTTCGATGGGTTTGCCCTTATCGGACTTTATGCCATTGAAGAGAAACCCTTGCCCCGTGCGATTCTGGACTTTGGACAAAACCACGATGGCAACCAGAAACCCGTTTTCTCACGCCAAAGTGCTGTCCAGGTTGACTTGAAACAAGTTGATTCAGTTAGATTTCGGTAACAGAATCATTAGAAAACGGGTTTCTTCAGCTTTGTCCAAAGTCCAAGTGATTACATCATACCAGATTTCCCTGCCTTTGTCTATACGGTATTACCCTACCTTTGGGCAAAAAAAGACCCCATTTCTGGCCTCAGGAGTAAGTAGTACCGATCCCGACCGACATTCAACCCGTCGGCCTTGCAGCCCCCCCTGATTATACAACAGAACCGTCGTGGTGAGCGTTAGGGTTGCGTTAGGATAGCGTTGGCTAGTGGGACGACTGAGCAGAGGAGTCAAAGTGTGGAAAGCCGAGCTCACAAACTCGGCCGCCTCATCCCGGCAAAGCGAGATTTGACAAAAACGCCATGCCGTTGTAAAGTATCTGTCGCTTGCCCAATTTGGACAAGCCTTGTATAATTTGGCCGTTGCCCTTATGAGCATACACGCGAGGGCCGGCTTTCAATCTGAGCAAAGGAAGGAGGTGAACGCCGTGGCCTATATGATCACCGAAGAGTGCATCCTATGTGGCGCCTGTGAGCCAGAGTGCCCTAATGAGGCCATCAGCGAGGGGGAGGAGATCTACGTAATTGACCCCAAGAAGTGCACGGAATGTGTGGGCTGGTACGATGAGTCCCAGTGCGCACTGGTTTGCCCCGTGGATTGCTGTGTGCCGGACCCGGATCACGAGGAGACCCAAGAAGAACTCGAGGCCAAGTACCACAGGCTGCACGGCTAACTTGACAAAATGATTAGGCAATATTAGGTGCGCCCTCGCTGCGACGAGAGCGCACCTAATATTTTGCAGCCTCGGTGTGTCATTGCGAGGCGCGCTCCCGTTCGCTACGCTCAGGGCATGGTTTGCGCCGAAGCAATCCCCTAACACGCTTGGAGATTGCTTCGCTCCGCTCGCAATGACATCAGTCCTCCCCAAACACCTCCGCTGTAAAGACGTAGAGCTGTGCCCCCTCTTGCCAGGCATCCTCTGGCAGGCCCGCCTTGAGACAGATTTGGCGCAAGAATTCGTCCCGGTCCCAGTTCTGCTCTGTAGCCACCTGAGGCAACAACACGCCCTGATTCTGCCCTTTGACTATGATCAAGCCGTGACGACCCACCTCGATCTCGCCGACGTCTGCAATTGGCTCGATGGGCGAGAGGACGGATATCTCGATGCTGATGTCCTTCAACTCCTCCTTTGTCACTGGAAAGAAGCGGGGGTCGCTGATGGCCGCTGAGATAGCCACATTTTGAACGGTGAGGTAGAGGGGCATCCGAGGAACCAGGTGACCGATGCAGCCGCGCAGCTCGCCGTGCTCCCTGAGGGTTACGAAGCACCCTCTCTCTTGAAAAAGGTTAGGCTCGCTGACCTCAAAGTGCGGTACCGTACCCGTCTCGAGAAACTGGGCAATGGTCTGGCGAGCTATGACTAGCAGTTCATCCCTCTCATTGGAGTTCAGAGGGACCAGTTCCTGCGGAGGACTAGGCGGAGCGGATATAGCAAAGCTGGCCAGGTTTTCTTTCCCCTTCCAGAACATCACCGCCCCGTAGCCTACGACTCGATCCCGATCACCGAAGGGGGTATCTCCTGAGTTAGCATACTTCAGCACTGTCGCTTGATTTGCACCTAGCTTCTTCGCCGCCATCATGGCCACCCGTATGGGACCTTCGCCGCAGCACAGGGTGTAAAGTTCGGGGATGCCCTCGCTCATATACTGGCCGATGGTCTCGGTCAGCCGCTGGGGATCCAGCGTCTCAATGGCCGCCAAAGTCGCCAGGTCCACGCGGCGGGCGTCGTCGTAGCTTGGGTAGTGGGTGAGATCGGAGCTGGCAACGATAAGCGCCTTCTTGCCAGACAAGACCTGAGCCAATGCCTCGCCGAGCGCCTCGCAGTTTTCGGGAGAAGGCTCGCCGACGATGACCGGCACGATAGCATGGCCGGGGTACAATCTTTGCAGAAATGGCAGCTCCACCTCGATGGAATGTTCGTCCCGATGCACAGCCCGGTCGAAGACGATGCGCTCGTCGGCGGCGATGAGGGCTTTGGCCAACTCCGTGTCTATGGGCACCAATCCCAGAGGCGTCTCGAAAGCGCCCTCGGCGTAGACAGATACCTGATGAAACCCGGAGGCGTAGTGGTTCATGCCCACCACTACGATGGCCTCGTAGTCCACTCCCTCGATCTGCTTGAAGGCATAAGCCGCCACCTGGCCCGAGAAGATGTATCCGGCATGGGGGACGATGATGGCAATGGGCTCCGGGCGCTCTGCCCCCAACTCCTCAGCCTGGGCGAGGAAGGTGTCTACCATCGTTGAGAGCTGCTCAGCATCGTCGGGATAGAACTGGCCGGCCACCGCAGGCTTACGCACCTCGCTAGGGGTGGGCATCGTCGTTGGGGTGAGAGCCACAGCGGGCTCCGGAGTCTCCGTCGGAGCTGGCGTAGCCGTTGGGCCGGCGCAAGCTGCAGCCAGCACCACCATTGCTAAGACAACCGTTCTTTTCATGAGCCGAGCTCTAATCATAGGTCCACCTCATCAGATGGAGTGCGGACACAAGTCCGCCTTTACAGGGCTCAAAGCAGACTTGCGTCTGCACTCCGGATCTCAAAGCCAATCTTCTCCAGTAAACGCCTGGTGTCAACGTGGATCTCATCCCAGTTGGCCTCAATCTCATCCCTGGAAAACCACCGGGCTGTTCCAACGTCCGAACTGGGGCGCAGTTCCCCACCTACAGGACGAACCAGGAAATCCACGTACACCACGTGAATCTTCACCCCATCGCCCTCCCTCACGATCCTATCCAGAGTAGATAGGTGCCTCAGCACCTCTACCTTGAGGTTGGTTTCCTCCTCTACCTCTCGGACCACTCCTTCTTCCAGAGTTTCCCCCAGTTCCAGACCACCACCAGGAACCATCCATTGGCCGCCCCAGAAGTCGTCCCTCTTGGGGACGTGCTTCACCAACAAGATCCGACCATCGCCGTCCAAGACTACTGCGCCAATTCCCACGCTAATGCTGACCTCAGCAGCGCCCATGCCTTTCATACTCCTGGAATGGGATTAGTGCTGAGACTGGTCTCCCGACTGTGCCTCCGCCCCGACCGATAGGTCTCCAGATTGCCCGAAAACTCTCCACAAGGCGGAGGCTAGAGGCTGCACGATGAGCAATCCGAAATCCGCAATCTGCAATCCGCAATGCCTTACTCCCACACGCCCGGAATGGGATTCCCGCAATACTCACACTTCCCCTCGACGAGGTGATATTCCGTCACGTAGAAGCCCACCCGGCCTATGATCAGCTTGCCGCAATGAGCACAATAGGTGTTCTCAGCAGGATGGCCAGGCACGTTGCCGATGTAGACGTAGTTGATACCCTCCGCCATAGCGATTTCCCGAGCCCGTTCCAGGGTCTCCACTGGTGTGGTAGGTAGGTTCTGCAGCTTGTACATGGGGGTGAAGCGGTTGAAGTGGACGGGCACGTCAGGGCCTACGTTATCGCTGATCCAGCGGCACATCCCGCGGATTTCACCCTCATCGTCATTGAGGGTGGGCACCACCAGGATGGGAAGCTCCAGGTGAACGCCCTCTTCGTAGACGGCTTTCATGGCCTCCAACACTGGCGAAAGGGTTCCAGAGCAGACTTCCTCGTAGAACTCTTCGTTGAAGCCTTTGAAATCTATCCTGAGAGCATCCACGGCGCGGCAAAGCTCCCTCAAAGGTGCGGGGTTGATGTACCCATTGGTGATAACCACATTCCTCACTCCGGCAGACCGGGCCAGCCTGGACGTAGTAAGCATGTATTCATAAAAGACGACCGGCTCGGAGTAGGTATAGGCAATGGAACGGCTGCCAGTCTTCAGGGCCCATTCCACAACCTTCTCCGGCGGCAGGTCAACGTTGTCCGTCTCCTCGGGCGGGACCTGGGAGATCTGCCAGTTCTGGCAATACAAACAATGGAAATTACAACCAGCCGTGGCGATGGAGAAGGCCTGGGTGGTGGGCAGGAAATGGTTGAAGGGCTTCTTCTCAATGGGATCAACGTGTACAGCACAGGGGTTGCCGTAGACCATGGTATAGAGCTTGCCACCTTGGTTCTCCCGCACGCGGCACTCCCCGCGGTGCCCCTCGGAGATGACGCAGCCCCTGGGGCAGAGCTGGCATTTGACGTGATTGCTAGCGTGGGAAGTGTGGCAGTAGAGGACGCGGGAGGGCTCGGTTGATCCGTGGCAGGCTCGGCAATCCAAACCCTCCTCGACACCCATATAGTACATCGCCTCGCGAACGTGGGAAGATGAGGCAAGTGAGGCCAATCCAGCCCGCGATACGGCAGGCGTCTCTTCCCTCACCGCGCAGGAGAGCCCCGAAGCCAGCGCTCCTCCACCCAAGGCACACAGGCCCAAGCCCGCTAATCCTTTGAGGAACTCCCGTCGTGAAACCTGTCTCATTGCTATCACCACCTAATACACATGCAGACTCTCCAGGCCAACCCGGCGGGCCAGCCAACCTACGCCCAGGAAAGTGAAAAGCACCACCAGGAAGCCCAC
>JBAWAP010000028.1:0-8875 GCA_049589355.1 Anaerolineae bacterium | reverse complement strand
TGTTGCGTCAGTGCTGGCCACTACCTCCAGCGCCGGCAGGGAGCCGGTGAGCAGCGGCGCACCCTCCACTTCGCTCTCCACCCGCACGGGGGCGAAATGTCGGTTGAAGAGCTGCAGGACGTAGGCCGCCGGGCGGAGGATGAGCTCTGGGTACGGGCTCAGCACCGGAGTATTGCCCCAGCCCTCGCCCTCGCTGAGGCTGATCAGGCAGTGCAGGTCACCCAAAGGAACGCCCAGCTCTATCATGGTCCGCACCATGTCGGCCACGAAGAGCCCCTGGTCCAGCGACATGCCGTAGTGGGGTGTGGGGGAATGTCTCTCCGACACGTGGAGGTTGTACTCGGTGATGGCGATCTCTACCTGGTCGGCTTGCTCCCCGGCGTAGAGTCGCACCCCAGCCCGCAGGTCTTCCAGGTCCATCTGCTTGATCAGCGGCCCGGCCATGGTGCGCAGGTGGGCCTCGGCTAGGCCGCCCCCACTGAAGGCGCCGGAGCTGTAGTAGGGATGCACGGCCAGGAAGTCGTAGGGGTACTCCTCGCCCATGACCTGCAGGAAGGTGTCTGAGTAAAAACAGCTTCCTACCTTAATGTCCGGGTCCACCGCTTTCATGGCCGCGTAGTAGTCCACGAAGCCGTCGTGGGGGCCAGACTCGTAGCTGGCCCGGATAGCCGCAGCCAGCGGCGGGATGCGCCCGTGGACGCCGTCGCCGAAGCAGATCTCCCCCTGCTGTGGGTCGAACTCGTAGACGGCATCGTCCGGCACGGCGGCGGAGAGGTCCGGCACCTCGGTCCAAGCGACACCGGACACGGTGATGGTCTGCGTGGCGGTGACCACCGGCGGGTAGCGGACGTAGAAGACCTGCGAGGGCTGTCCACTGGAGCGGGAGACCGAATCCCGCCAATCGTCGGCCTTCACCACCGGCTGATCGTACTGCCAGGCCGTACCGCCTGCGGCGTACTTGATGGGACCGTGGGTCCAGGAGTACTCCCAGTCGCCGTACAGTTCGTTCCCCACCTCCCAGTACTCGATGTCGTAGGGATGGGGTGTCATCCCCAGCCGGATCTGGTTAGCCTCCCGCTGCGTCGCCCACTCACCTACCGTCCCCCAATCCACCCCTAGCTCGTCCACGCCGATGGCCGTGGTGTCGGTCACCGCGCTGTTGGCGTAGGCCACGAAAGCGGCCGCCTCCTGTGCCGTGCCGGTGCCAAAGTTAACCACCACGTTGGTCGTCGCTCCCACCTGCTCCATGAACAGCATCTGCTCGTCGAAGCCGTACTCGTTGGTGGCTGGCGCACCGTCGAAGCCGGAGATGCCGGTGGGCCGCTCCTCCGGCGGGCCGATGCCATCGGTCCAGTGGTAAGTGCTGCCAACCGTGCCGCCGGGGAAGCGGGTGACCGGGAAGCCGATCTGGAGGGAGCGGGTGATGACCTCAGGATGCACCTGCTGCGCCTCAGCGTCCCAGACGCCGTAGCCACTGTTCAGGTAACGGTGGTTCAGGCCGTAGAGGAGCGTGCTGATGCGGTCCAGGGTTCGGTCAGCGTGGACCTCGATGCGGGGCATCGGCTGGCCAGCGGGAACGAACAGGCGAATCAATTGCACGGCAGTGGCGATCATCTCCTCGCTGGTGGTAAAAGTGTCTGATCCAGCCGGCATGTCGGCCGATTCCACCAGCGTCAGGTTGTGCGTCTCGTCCAGCAGGTAGCGCTCGTAGCGGTAAGGCTGTGCTGCACCCCAGGGCAGGTTGGTGACGGTGAGGTCGAAGCTGGTGTAGTTCGAGGCGTAGTTGCTGACCAGGATTTGCACCATCTCGCCGTCCTCGTCCCGTCCGGCCAGGGCCGACCAGTTGTACGTCCACGGGCCTTCAGCCGCGAGGCGCTGAGGCGTCTCCAGCATCCGTCGGAAGGCCAGGAAGCTGTAGGCCGGCTTGGTGTACTCCCCCTCGGGACTGAACATCCCCAGCACGCTATCGCCGCGATAGCGGTTGGCGATGGTCACACTGGTGTCCTGCAGGTGACTCAGCACCAGGGCGGTATAGGCAGCGCCGGTCGCATCCCGCAGGTGCTCGAAGTCGGCCTCGACCGAGATATTCCACTCGGTGAGCAGGTTCTCGGTGTTGGTGAAGCCGTAGGTGTCCAGTGCCTGTTGGACACCCAACGTCCGCTCCAGCAGCCCGATGGGGCCGCCGTAGTAGTGCCAGGAGACGAAATCCAGCGGCAAGTCATGGTCGCGGCAGTAGGCCAGGAAATCCTTGAAGAAGGTTTGGTCACAACACCAGGACGGCCCACCTACCTTGAGGGTGGGGTCGTAGGCTTTGAGGGCCCGAGCTACGACCTCGTAGAGGTGGAAGTACTCCTCCCGCGTGCCCGCCCAGAACTGGGTGATGTCCGGCTCGTTCCAGATCTCCCAGTACCCGATGTCCCAGTGGAAGCCATCAGCCCAGCCGTCGTTGTAGTGTTTGGCGATGTGCACGGCGGCCTGGGCCCAGGCCGCGTGGTCCTGCGGGGCCACGTAGGTCACCGGGGATCCCCAACTCTCGCCCAGGCGGAAAAGTACTTCTGCCCCCACCCGGTTGATAGCCTCCAGTTCACGATCCGTCGAGACAAAGTCGTAGCTGCTCTCATCTTGCGGGTCGGCCTGCAGGTCGGGGAAGAGGACGTGCATGTCGGCGGGGCCGTAGTAGTCGTGGGTTCTCACGTAGTCCACGCCGATGTCCTCGTACTGGCGGAAGAGATGGGATTGCCCGTCCTCTCCGCGAGGGCCGGCGTTGATCCCTTGCAACGAGCGGATGGTACCGGTCACCTCGGCTGCATCCACGACGATAGTGGCCTGGGCTGTCACGGTGGATCCGGTAGCTCGCATCGAGCCCGGTCCCATACTCGCGATCAGCAAGGTCAATGTGAGAAGAACGCATCGTCTAAGCATCTTTACACCTCCGTGAAGGGTATCAGGGGTTGGACGTGGGTTCCGCGCAGCTTTCGCCCCAGTGGACAGCCACCAGCATGATGTCCACGATGTCTATCACGCCGTTGCCGTCGAGGTCGTAGAGAGGGTCGTAGTCAAGATCGCCTTCAGTGGCATGCCAGCGGCTGGCCACCAGCATGATGTCCACCATGTCCACATCGCAGTCGCAATCCAGGTCGCCAGCGAGAGTGCAGGGCGGGCCGGCATGAGAGAACTCAATGACCTTGATGTGGTTCTCGTTCCTGTCTCTCATGAACATGGTGACTGCCAACTGCTGGTTCCTAGTTGCTGCAGGGCCTGCCCTGAGCGCTGCCGAAGGGTTCCAGTCGTTGTCGGCGACGATGACGTCCTCGGTATCATTGAAGAAGGTGATCCGCCGCTGGTCGGAGCCGTCCATGTTCATCAGCCAGATCTCGGTCTGCAGCCACTGCCCGTAGGAGCCCGTGGATTCGGTGCCATACGGCGTGCTCGATATCCATGAGAAGGCATCGTTCAAGGGGGACAGGTGAGCGTGCTCATCCCACTCCCCCGGCTCCCCACTCAAGCCGGAGGTGAAGGTCAGCCGCGTCACCTCAGTGGGATTGGAGAAGTCCATCCGGCAGATGTCCTGGTTGTTGTCGTCCATCCCCGCGACGGGCGTGCAGGTGAAGTAGATCCAGGAATCGTCCGGACCCCAGCCGTGGGCTTCCAGCCAGATGGGTTGAGGGCCGGGGTTGTAGTACCGGTAGTTCTCCAGGTGGGGGCTGGGGAAGGTGACGAAGTCCGCCACCGCCAACTGCCAGTCACCAAAGCGCCCGTCATACCGCTCGAGGTCGCTCCAGAGAAGCTTGGTGCCGTCGTTGCTGAAGTGGGAGTGGAGGCTCCCGCCAGCCGGGAAACCGGACCTGACATCAGTCAACTGGTGAAAGCTGCCGGTCTCAAGGTCCAGCGCCCAGAGGTCGTTATAGTAACCGTGGCCGGGACCAGTGGCCGGGTCACCTATTGCTCCCACGTGTTCAGCCTTCTCCGCCTGGAAGACCAGGTAGCGGCCGTTGGGATGCATTTGCGGCTGGCCCTGGTTGTGGTTGGGCAACTCTGGCCTGTCGCAGGTGATGCACTCGCTGCCGGTGCCGTCGGGGTGGATGCGGTACACGTCCCAGAGGCCGTCCGGCTCCAGGTGGTCGTAGTAAATCCACTGGCCGTCGTGCGACCAGTTCACGCGGCCTCCATCCGTCGTCAAAGTCGTAATGCTCACCACCTCGTAGTCCTTGCCGCAGTCCTGGGGACAGGTCTCGGCCGTCTCCGGCCCGTCGCACACGGCGTCGCCGCAGCGGGAGAAGTGGAAGATCTTCATCTTTGATGTCTGAATACCCCTGAAGTAGACTTCCACCGCCAGTTTCGTCCCCTCTGGATTCCACGACATGTCACTGACGCAAACACCGTCCGGGTCGTAGTACTCCGCATAGCCGGGCTCATTGTAGTGGGTGAGCTTGGTCTTCCCAGTGCCGTCTGTGTTCATGATCCAGAGATCGGTTTCCAGCTACTCGAGATGCCTGCAACTGCTGTAGTTGATCTCGTAACCAGTACTGGTCATCCAGGTGATGGCGTCGCCGAGAGGCGTGATCTTGCCGTGCTCGTCCCACTCATCCAGCTCGCCGCTCAGGCCCGACGTTTCCATCAGTCGCGTGAGCTCTTCGGTCTCCAGATCCAGATAGCAGAGGTCCATCGTCCGGTCATCCTGGCCGTTGAGAGGCGCGCAGGAGAAGTAGATCCCTGAATCGTCCAGCGACCAGTCCTCCATCTCGTACCATTCCGTGTTGTCGCCCGGCTGGTAATAGGTGACGTTGCTTAGCGCCGGATCCTGGTCGTCGAAACCTGCGATAGCGATCCGCCAGTCCCCGTAGCAGCCACCGCCGCCCCCCAAGTCGCCCCAGAGCAGTTGCTTGCCGTCGCGGGAGAAGTGGGCGTGGAGGCTTCCACCGACCGGGTAACCCGACCTGACGTCGGTCAACTGGTAAACGTCGTAAGGAGAGTCTGATTCGAGATCCATCACATACAGGTCGTTATATGTCCCTCGCCCTGGGCTCGTTGCCGGGGACCATTCGTGATCCTGCTTTTCCGCTTGAAAGAGCAGCCAGCGGCCGTCCGGGTGGAAGGTCGGGTTGCCGACGTGCTTGTTGGGGAGGGCCGGGTGGTTGCAGGTGAGGCACTCGTTGTCCGTCCCGTCCAGCCGGATGCGGTACAAGTCATCGTAGCCGTCCGCTCCTCTCTTATCGTAGGCGATCCAATCCCCCTGTGGCGACCAGTCCAGCCGAGCAGCGTTCTCCAAGAAATCCTCGATCTCGGTGAGAGTGTAGTCCGAAGCCGAAGCCTTCACGGCGACTGGCATGTTCGGCAGCCTTGGTGTGGGGGCAGGAGCTGTCGCAGACAAGGGCGTGCTCCTGCACGCCAGCGATGTCAGCAAGGCGATAGCTATGATACACAGAAAATGGCCTTTTCTCATTGTCGCCTCCTTGATGCGTCACTCGTTGACTCGTTACTCGTTCCCCATTACCCCTTAGAACGTCAAAGCCTTGGTCAGTGTGCCGTTGGCCACCACAGCCCACACCAGCACCCGTCCCTGGCGCAGGGCAGGGGTGACCGAGGCTATGACCGACTGGGCAACAGCGACGACCTTTCCACTGCTGGGATCAAGGCCCTGGGTAGTGGTCATGGCCTGGAAGGAATAGCCCTTACCCTGCTGCGGTCTGGCTACGTAGTCGAGGTTGGCGATGCCCGGAAAGGTTGCCTTGATCCGTGCCAGGGCCTCGTCCGCGCTGGTTGGTAGCGTTCCTTGCTGAGTCATCACAAACACGCCCAGCGATGCCGATTCGATGTCGGCGGTCATGTTGCCGCTGATTTCGCCGTCGCCGAGACTGACCGAGGCCAGCGCGTCTTCGAGGATGCCGAAATAGGTGGCGCCGGCCAGGGTGATAGCAGCATCCACGCTTTCTTGCGCTTCGCTGGGCAAGGTGATGGTGCCGGCCTGCCCACCAGCCGACTTCACGGTAACGTTGATGCCCAGCACCGTGCTGGCGTAGCTGCGGATGGCCTCGCTGGCATCGTATTCAGTCGCCCGCTCTCCGAGCTCGACGGTGATGGGGACCGGCTTGCGGGTAGTTGCACCGCCGGGCGGCTGGCCACCGCAGCCGGCTACCGAGATTGTGCCAATCAGCAGAGAAGAGATGAGAGTCAGCAAGAACACTTTCCTGGTCATGGATATCTCCTTATTCTGGGGTAACAAGTCTTTGTGCCTTTGTGTCTTTTGGGAGCTTTCACCAACAGTATCAGTAGATGGACATTTTAAGGATTGATCGGCTGGGCCATGGCATAGATAACTGAGATGGTGCCGTAGACCTGTTCAACAGCCCGTGCCAGAAACCGCGCCAGCCGCTGCAACTCCAGCCGCTTCTCGTCAATCAGCCGTCCACCCCGGCGCGGAATCTGACACAAACGCCAGCGCAAAATGATCCACAGGTTGACCAGCAAGAACGCCAGGGCGATCAGGAAGAAGCGCGCAGCAGCATTGCGTGATGTGGTCATTGCATGGACATCACGCATGCATCGATAGCTGCTTTCGATCCCAAACCGTGCCCGATAGCGCTGGTGCACTTGGTCTGGCCGCAGGTCCAGGTTGATCACGACGTACACCAGCCAGCGCAACTTGCGCCGCGCCTTACGGCGGCGACTGGTGTCAAAGGTCCGCATCACTGCCACCTTAGCTCGACGGGTGCCGTAGGTCGCACTGGCGAACTGGTGCGTGGTCAGATAGCTGGCCCGACCGTGGCACAGGGCGCGGGTGCCGCCCTTTTTGCCCCTAATGGGGCAAGCCAGAATCGCCGAGTAGCGGGCCTGCTGCAGGTAGGTGATGACGGGGATGCTGCAGAAGCCCTTGTCCAGCAGCAGGCAGCGCCAATGCAGCCCCAGGCGGCGGACGCGAGCCAGTAGCCGTTTGAGGACAGCCACCAGGTTATCGCCTGGAAGCACGAAGGTCACAGCCAGGGTGACCGGCACGCCGTGGTCAATGATGTACACGCTGGCCACCCGATAGAAGTAGGTCGTCCCGGCTTTGGCTTCCCCTCGACAGGCGTACTGAAGCAACTCCGGCAACTTGCCGTAGAAGGGCTCATCGTGCAAGTCCACTGCCATATCGCGACACTTGGCCCATACTCGCTTTGGCAGGTCGGCGGTGAGCGCGGCATTGACCTGCTGCTCGATGTCAGCCAAGTCGGCGGGCCGAAACTGGTCGTTGAGACATGCCCGCACGGTATGGCCAGTCGGGACGTTATCCAGGTCGTTGCACGTGCCTTCGATGGCCTTGCCTTCCACTGAGGCCTTGACCAGCACGTCACAGACCGTCTGGGTGTCGCAGGCGTAACCCTCAATACTTAAGTTGTAAATGGTCCGTAAGCAGTTCCGTGACCTTGCGGCGCGCGTCACCCGCCGACAGACTAGGCAGTGGAGGGCGACACTTGAACTTGCGGCAGTTGAATTTGAGGGTGGCAGATTTCATGAGACCTCCATGGTTTGATAGGTATGATAGGGTTAGAGGTCCCAAGGATACTCATCTGTCCCAAGTTGTCAACTATCAGAACAGACAAAATTTCCATCTACTGATACTATACTTAGCCAAACAAAGGGGGGTAGGAAGGAGTAAGACGTATGCAAGCAGTAGCAATTCCTCAAATCACTGAACGCCTGGAAAAATTACCAACTGACAAGCTTATCGTCGTCTACGACTTTGTTTCTTATCTACTTGAGCGAGAAACAGCGCGGGCATTGTCAGGGAAGTTTTCGGAAGCCTTTCAGACCATGTTAGCATCCGAGGCTGTTCTCCGACGCGATTGGGATCGCCCAGAAGAGGATGAAGCATGGGCAAGTTTGTGAAAGGCGATATTGTCGTCGCCCCGTTTCCATTTTCTGAAGAGGCTTTCCAGTTCCTGCTCGCCACCGCCATGCACGAGGCGGGCAAGCAGGCGAGGTGTTCAGCGTGGTGCGGCCAGAGATGAGCAGGGAGATGGAGAGAAAAGTGAGGAAAGTAGTGCGGGGAATCCTTGGGGAGGGGGCTTGCTTTAGGCTACTGGGGACTGGCCGTGGCCGGCAGTGCTGGCGTGGAGGGTGAAAGAAGAGCAGGACGAAGATGACGCCAGAACAGGTGGATAAACTCATAACCTTCGGCCAGATGGCGCTTGAACAGGGCTGGTATGACCAGGCTCGCGAATACTTTGAGCAGGCGCTTGATTTGGACGCTTCCAGCCGGGAAGCCCTGAAGGGGCTTGCACAGGCCAACGAGATATTGAGCCGCAGGATGCCGACGCCTGATGAGCCGATTAGAATCCAACCGGTCGCACCACCGCGCAAGGTTGAACGGAAACAAATCATTCCAGAAAAGAAGTACGAAGTGCGAGTGGGCTCACCGATACCGTGGTTCAGGAGACAATCGAGGCTTGGCAAGATGATCATCTCAATGGGCGTGCAGGTTTTCCTCCTGTGCCTTTATGTTAGCCTTACCACTTTTATCCACCCTGCTCCGAAAGCAACGCCGACGCCAACATCCCTCGACATGCCAATACTGGTGGGACCGGGCGAAGAAGGCTTTGCAGAGATAACGGAACAGGTGGGAACCATAATAGATGCTGTTAGGGTGGTAATAACAGCGGGCGCCGAGAAACTAACACCAACTCCGACAGAGCTGCCGCAGCCTACGGCGGTCAGTGAGATTGAGGGTGGATGGCTTTGCGACTGGGATGGACGCGGAGAAGTCACCCTTTGGTCCAAGCCTGCCCTGGCCTTTCAGGAAGGCAACTCCATCGTAGCGGTCGTGGGAATGTCTGTCAAGGGTTGCATTGATGCCATACTCCTCGACGAGGCAACATCGGGCGGCATTGTTTTCTAC
>JBAWAP010000027.1:0-2062 GCA_049589355.1 Anaerolineae bacterium | reverse complement strand
GCTTGCCCTCGTTTACCTCGTAGGTGAGTACGTCGTTTTCGGCTCATGACTGGTCCCTCCTGAAAATGAGTGTCCCCGTCGGTGAGGCCGGAACGGAACGAAAACCCTGTGCGTCTCCCGTCTTTGTCAACAGGCTCCGACCTCTCCAAAGGATGGGGCAGAGATACTTTATTCTTGTTGATGGTTTTGTCAACCATCCACGAAACCTATTATACCAGGAGGTGCAATGATAGATAGGTCGACCCTGTTGCCCCTACGCCACTTGATAACACGTCGCACTCGTACCTCGACAGTGGGATCGCCGCCCGTGGACTGAGGAAACTGTGCCGGGGATCTAGACATCGGTTGGCGAAAGGTCAAGGTGTAAGAGTTGCCAGCCACACCAACGTCTGCGCACGCATAGGAGAAAACATCCACTGGCGAAGCTCCTGGATTGAACGTATACCCCCTGGTTTCAAGGACATCCCGGAGCGTGGCCTCGACAGCTATGGAAAGCAAAACGGTCGCAACTGTACGCATACCTTGATGATAGGCATGGATAGCATTGCTAACATATTCAATTACATATGTGGGAACAACTTCTCCCCAGATGGTGGCATAGATCTCTAGAAGAACGGGTCTCGGCTCATCAACGCCTAGGATAGGAGATAATATGATCCACTCAGCTGCCCAGCGCAGATCCTGATTTAGACGGACCGCGACGCTCGACCTGCTGGTCTTGAACACAACTTCATCCAACACGTCATCAGCAGACACCCCAACCACCCCACCCGATTGGATTCGCCTCCCGATCTCTTCCATCAAACTTATTGCTGTTTCGCGTCCTCCCAGCACATTTGGGTAATCGAGCTGTCTCATAATCTCTTCGTGCTTTTGCTCAAACTCGCCTGGATTGGCAGGCAGGATAAAGGGATTACGGCGATCCTGAGTGACTGCCTCCATTGATTGGAAGATTACCTCGTCGTTGCCCCGCAGCACCCTGCGTACCCTCGTATAGGTATCGATCAGATTCTGGGTGGGGATATGGAATATGAGCTTCATTCTTCGACCTCTATGCCTGAAGACAGACGTCGGATCATGTTCTCAAACCTGGCCTCTGCGCGCTCAAGTTGTTCCCTTTTTTGGGCTAAGTCATCACGGGCCCGCACGATGGCCGCCACAATGCGCTGTTGCGTCGCCAGGTCAGGCAGCGGGATCGTGATGTCTGTTAATCTGCTCACAGAAAGAGCTGGCATGATTGATCCCGTCGCTCTACGTTCTATTTGCGGTCTGACATAATCGCTGTTCAGGGCAGCAGCGAAATACTCGGGCAGAATCCGTGAAGTGTCTGGGCGAATTAGAAGCACATGTTGGCTGATGTAGCTGCCCGCGACATCTTCATCAATCATCGCCACTGAACCGAGATGCATGCCTATGTTGTTGAGAACAATGTCGCCCGCCTTTACCGTAACCGGACGTGATGGCAGATTGTCCTCTGTAGTGCTCTCGATGTTAGAGGCATCAAGTATCATTGGGCGAATAGCGCCCGGGCCGATAACTGGGAGGTTTCCTTCTTCGTCAAGCTTAATGCGGACCCCACGCTTAGTCAGTTTCGCTACTTGCTTGAGAGGGACCATCGGGTATGACGGAATCAATTCTTCGTACCTAGAAAGGTCCGAGGGTAAGTAACGGATAGCTGTGAAGTTGTCGATTCGCAGAGTCCCTATTGGGACTGTCCAAGAAATCGATCCTGATTCTATTTGCTGAGTCCTGGTCCATTCCTCGAATTCATTGAGCGCTTTCGCAATACCAGGAATGTCACGACTGTCAGAGATGTCTTTCGGCCTGATGTCCTCAATGTGAGACATGAAAACCTCATAGGGTCGTGAACTTGGTTTCTTGTCCAAAACCAATATGCTTGTCTTAACACCTGAGTATGGTAGTAGGGCACCACTAGGTAGACTCAGTAGATGGAAAATTATTAGCAGAGGCGGCCCCCACGCCGCCGATTCGCGGGCACGGGAGCCCAATGGCACTAACTCTTTCAGGCTGTACAGGGATGACGGATTCTGAGAATCCATTC
>JBAWAP010000026.1:0-40117 GCA_049589355.1 Anaerolineae bacterium | reverse complement strand
GCTTGCCCTCGTTTACCTCGTAGGTGAGTACGTCGTTTTCGGCTCATGACTGGTCCCTCCTGAAAATGAGTGTCCCCGTCGGTGAGGCCGGAACGGAACGAAAACCCTGTGCGTCTCCCGTCTTTGTTAACAGGCTCCGACCTCTCCAAAGGATGGGGCGAAGATACTTTACTCTTGTTGATGGTTTTGTCAACCATCCACGAAACCTATTATACCAGGAGGCTACACGGACTATGTCTTCTTCTCTTATCTTGCAGGCTGAGGCGATTGATAAGAGTTACCCCGGTGTTCACGCCCTCGATCATGTGGATTTCGACCTCTACGAGGGGGAGGTCCATGCCCTTCTAGGCGAGAACGGTGCGGGTAAGTCAACCTTTATGAAGATCATCAGCGGCTCTCTGCGGAAGGATAGTGGCCGGATTTTCCTTTGTGGTCAGGAGGTCGAGATCGTAAGTCCGATGCATGCTTGGGAATTGGGGATCGGCATGGTCTATCAAGAACTGAGCGTCATCCCCGGTCTCAGTGTAGTGGAAAACATCTTCCTGGGCAGACTCCCCAAGCGCAAACCGTTCGGAACCGTTGATTGGTCCGAAGCAATATCGCAGGCCAAGAGGATCCTGGATAATCTGGGCGTTGATATTGACCCCGAGGAGCGTGTTGGCAGCCTCAGCATGGGTGAGCAGCAATTGACCGAGATCGCCAAAACTTTATCCATGAACGCGCAGATCCTGCTGTTGGATGAGCCCTCCTCGGCTTTATCCGATGAGGAGCGAGTGCGGCTCTTCAACATCATGCGGGGGCTTCAAGAGAAGGGAGTGGCGATCATCTATGTCTCCCACCGATTGGGTGAGGTTCCCCAGATTGGCCAGCGAGTGACTGTTCTTCGTGATGGCGCGAAAATAGGCACCCTTCCGGTGGATCAGGTTGATGAAGCCGCCTTGATTCGGATGATGGTGGGCCGGGAGCTTGGAGAGAAATTCCCCAAAGAGGAAATAGAACGCGGTAAGGAACTCTTGAGGGTTGAAGGTTTGACGGTGAAGGGTGTACTGAACGATCTCAGCCTGAGCCTCCATGAAGGTGAGATTGTGGGCATCTTTGGCGTGTTGGGGGCGGGTCGCACGGATTTTGCTCGCGCCCTCTTTGGGATTGATCCAATTGATGGCGGTGAGGTCTTTCTCGATGGGAGAAAGGTCGAAATCTCCTCCCCTTCAAAGGCCATCGAGCTAGGCCTGGGCTATCTAACCGAGGACAGGAAGGACGGGCTGGTACTACGATTGCCTATCCCGGTCAACATCACTCTAGCCAGTTTGAAGCGGATATGTCAATTTGGTTTCCTCAAGCATGGTGAGGAAAGGGCATCAACGGAAAAATATGTCAAGGAATTGGATATCCATACACCTAAGTTGGATCAAAGGGTCGAGTTCCTCAGCGGTGGCAATCAGCAGAAGGTTGCCTTGGCCAAATGGTTATGTTGCCAGGCGAAAATCTTGATTTTCGACGAGCCTACCAGAGGAATTGACGTGGGGGCTAAGGTGGAGGTCTTCCGCTTGATGAACGACTTGGCGAAAGAAGGGGTGGGGATTATTATGATTTCCTCCGAGATGCCAGAGGTTTTGGCTATGGCTGACCGTATTCTGGTAATGGCTCGTGGTTCCTTTGTAGCCGAGTATGCGGCGGACCAGGCATCACAGGAAGATATCATGAGAGATGCTGTAGCGGGATAGGAAAGGAGCATGCAAATGGCCGAAAACCCTTCGGGATCGAGCGTTTCGGGCTTGGGATGGGTCAGGAGATGGGTGGCCACACCTGAACTGAGGGTACGGTTTGGGATCAGAGCCATACTTATGTTCGCTGTGGTTCTATTTGTCTGGTACGTCTCGACGGCACCTCGTTTCTTCAGTCTTACTAACGCAACCAACGTAGGAGCGCGCACAGCACCGGGCATCATCGTGGCCGTGGGCCAGACGATGGTCATCATCTCGGCGGGCATTGATTTGTCGGTAGGGGCCATCCTCGCCTTTTCAGGCTCCTTGGCTTCGGTAGCCTATTGTTATTGGGGCGTCCCCGTTTTGCCGGCCGTACTGCTCGGTCTCGCAGCCGGGGCCCTGCTGGGTTGCATCAACGGCCTGATCATCACCAAGGGGAGGATCCCCGATTTCATCGCTACCTTAGGAATGATGGGCACAGCCCGTGGCGTGGCCCTTATCCTGACCAGAGGGTTGCCCGTCCCCTCCCACCTGACAGCCGTCACCCTCAAGGCTTATCTGCCTCGGGAGATCATCTGGATGGGGAGCGGAGACCTCCTCGGTTTCCCAGCAGGGGCCCTCATAGGCTTGCTGGTCGTCGTCGCCGGTTGGGTAATCTTGATGCACACCGGGTTTGGACGTGCCTTCTTCGCCGTTGGCGGGAATAGGGAGGCGGCCAGGGTCTCGGGCATCAACGTTGACCGCACCAAGATCATGGTCTACACCCTCTCGGGGTTGTTGTCAGGGTTGGCCGGCCTGGTGCTGGTGGGACGTATGAACTCTGCCAACGCCTTGATGGCAGACCCAGCGAACTTGGAAAGCATCTCTGCCGTGGTCATCGGAGGAACCAACCTCTTCGGTGGCGAGGGCGGCGTCATCGGCACATTGTTCGGTGCTCTCATCATGGGCATCCTGGGCAACGTTTTGAACCTACACAACGTGCAGGACTTCGCCCAGAAGGTATTCATGGGCTTGCTGATCATCGGGGTCGTTTTGTTCGATCAGTTGCGAAGAAGGTATGGTGCCTGAGCAGGCTGGCAGGGCGAGGTTGCGAGGGGGAAATTCCCTCGGCGGCAGCGCGAGGGGTCCCTCTTTTTTTGCTTTCACTTCCTGGCCGGGAATTGCAGAAGTCTATGTCCGGTGAGGAAAGAAGGGAGAGATTATTTATGAAGTACTCTATAAGCAACTGGATATACGGCAACGAACCCTTACCGATCACTTTCCAACGCTTACAGAAGTACGGCTACGATGGTGTGGAACTGGTGGGCGAGCCCCAGCGCTATGACATCCAGGAGGTCAAAGGGCTCTGCCAGAAGTTCGGGCTCTCCATCCTCTCTGTCCTCGGCTGGTCCATTTGGCCCCTGGAAAGAGACCTGGCTCATCCAGACCCCCAGATGCGCGACAAGGCCCTGAAGTATGCCGCTGAGTGTGTGGACTTGGCCGTAGCCGTAGGAGCCCCCCTGGTGGTGGTCATCCCTGCCTCGGCGGGGAGAACCGGCCCTGTCGGCCAGCCGGGTGGTGGGAAAGCCTGGAAAGAGGCGGTGGCACGGGAGTGGGATTACGCCGTGGAATCGGTCAAGGCCGCAGCAGCCTATGCTGAGGAGAGGGGTGTGCTCATCGCCATCGAGCCCATCAATCGCTACGAGAGCTTTCTGGTCAACAACGTGGATCAAGGTCTTCGCTTTGTCCAAGAAGTGAACTCCGAAGTGGTAAAACTTCATCTCGATGCCTTCCACATGAACATCGAGGACCATGATCCCGCCGAGGCTGTCCGCAAGGCTGGTGATCTCCTGATCAACATGCACATCTCCGATTCCAACCGTGGAGCGGTTGGCTACGGTCATACCGATTTCAAGGCCATCATACGGGTTTTGAAAGAGAGCGATTACCAGGGAATACTCACCATGGAGCCTGTGCCGCCAGCCCCCGACGCTTTCATGGCTATCTCGATGGAAGAGTTTCTGCCCCTGAGGGATGTCTACGCTGAGGAATGCATCACGCGCCTTCGCCAGTACGAGAGAGAGGTCTGAGGGCATCAGCTTATTGGCCAAGGTCTGCTCCTTTTACCGTCTAGTGTAAAGGGGCGTAGATTCAGACGAGTGAGGGTTGATGGTAATGAAGAGACTTCTGGTGCTTATCCTGCTTTCGGTGCTTATCCTATCGGCCTGTGCACCGAAAGCTACCTTTCAGTATGAATGGCCTACGCCGGTGGCAACTTTCACACCCGTATCGGGTGCGATTCCTCCCACACCAACGCGGCTTTTCGAATGCGTTGCTGGCACTCGGCGCCAAAGTATTTAGGCCAATCCCAGTGTGTTGAAGGAGGTGTCCTCCGCGTTGATAAGTCGTCGGAGGGGGCCTTCCTGGTGATTTTCAGCAAGGAATCAAATACTTTCTGTGGCGTTTCGGACCTCGATTTGTCCGATTTGGTCGGCAAGTGTGTGCGGATTGTAGGGACAATTGAGAGCTACAAAGGCTGACCAGCGATCATCAAGAGCCGCGATCAGTTGTTGCCTTGTTTGGGGAAGGAATAGCAGAAGAGAAGGTGCTTCTCGCTCTTCGGTCTGTTGATCATCTGAGGCTAGCCTACAACGTCCCACACCTGAGCACAAGGTTGGGATGCCTTTTTAATTTGCCAGGAGGGCTGAACTGTGAACCCTGTGAGGGTATGCGTCGTCGGTGTTGGGCGAGCCGGCATGGTGCATGCCACAAACTTTAAGAACAACGTGCCAGGAGGTCTCCTGGCCGCCGTCGTGGACGCCGACCTGGAATTGGGTAAGGAGAGGACAAAGGATCTGGGCGTTGACCTTTTCTTCTCTGATCTCCGCCAGGCCTTAGACAGGGCGGAGATTGATGCTATCTGCATTACCACGCCCACCTTCACCCACGCAGAGATCGCCATCACTGCAGCCCGAGCGGGGGTCCATATCTTCTGTGAGAAACCTATGGCCCTTACCCTGGAGGAGGCCGATGATATGATTCAGGCTGCAGACGAGGCCGGGGTCAAACTACAAGTCGGCTTCATGCGTCGCTTCGACCCTCCCTTCGTCACTGCCAAGGAGCGGATCGAGGGTGGGGAGATCGGAAGACCTATGGTGATCCGTTCTCTCACCCGTGGGCCTGGACTGCCTCCGCGGTGGGCTTGTGACCCACGCACCAGCAATGGCATGTTGGCGGAGGTGAACAGTCACGATTTCGATACCATCCGCTGGCTGGCGGATAGTGAGTTCGAGAGGATCTGGGCGGAGGCTAATGCCCTTAAGTGCTTTGACCTGAAGGAAGAGTTCCCCAATTTCTACGACAACGTTATCGTCTCCCTCCGCTTGAAGAACGGAACCCTGGGAATCATAGACGGCAGTTGCCCTGTGGACTATGGCTACGATGCCCGGGCGGAGGTCTTGGGGAGCGAGGGAGTGATCCTCATCGGGGAACTGCAGGACAGGGCGGTAACCACCTGCACGAAGCAGGCTGGGATGGTGACCCCCACTTTTCGGAGTTGGCGCAACCGATTTCGGGATGCTTACATCGCCGAGGCATGTCATTTCGTGGAGTGCATCCTCCAGGATCGTGACCCTCTGGTGACAGGGCACGACGGGAGAAAGGCCGTTGAAGCGGTGTTGGCCGCTAACGAGTCCATTCGATCTGGCAGGCCCATCTCGCTGCCCTTAGATTAGAGGGGGATTTCATGCTAGCAGCGGTCTATCATGGGTTAAACGACCTTCGTGTGGAAGACATCGTCAAGCCGACCATCGGTGAAGATGAAGCGTTGTTAAGGGTCAAAGCGGCGGCCATCTGCGGCACCGATCTGCGCATTCTCGCATCAGGCCATTTCAAAATCCCGCAGGGGATGAGGCGCATACTGGGACACGAATTGGCCGGCGAGGTGGTAGAGGTGGGGGCGCGGGCGAGCGGCCTCGTCCCCGGCATGAGGATTGCCATCGCCCCTAACACTGGATGCGGCACGTGCGAACAATGCGTCCAGAGCCGCGACCATCTGTGTCTGAATTACGAGGCCTTTGGCATCAGCCTCGACGGCGCCTTCGCCGAATACATGCGCATCCCCGCCTCTTTCATCCGCCGGGGGAACATCGTCCCCGTCCCCGAAGGTATCTCTTATGAGGAGGGAGCTCTTAACGAATCCTTCTCCTGCTGCTACCACGGCTCCCGAGCCTGCCGCATCGAGCCCGGCGACGTGGTGTTGATCGTGGGAGCTGGCCCCATTGGCATCATGCACCTGCTCCTGGCCCGCCTCAGCGGGGCTTCTACCGTCATCGTCAGCGAGATGATAGAGGAGCGCCGGCTTCAGGCTTTGGAGTTCGGCGCCGATCTGACCGTAGATCCCGGCAAGCAGGACCTGCTGGCTGCCGTGCGGGAAGCGAGCCATGGCCGTGGAGCCGATGTCATTATCGTAGCTGCCCCCGCTCCCTCAGCCCAGGAGCAATCGCTGGACCTGGCAGCGACCCGTGGGCGCATTAACTTTTTTGGCGGCCTTCCCAAGGGGAGCGAATTCATCAGATTCAAATCCAATTGGGTGCACTACAGGGAGATCACGGTGACGGGAACGACTGGCTCCAGCAATTACGAGTTTCACCGCAGCATGGAGATAATAGCCTCGGGGAGGGTCGCTCTTGCGCCCTTGATTAGCGCTCGTTTTCCCCTCTCGGAGGCACAGGAAGCCTTCGCTGTAGCCGCCAGCAAAAAGGCTTTGAAGGTAATCATTAATCCCTAACTCACCCTTATCGGAGAACGGTCATGTTGGGCGGTTATCTGGGCAAAATCTTGAGGATCAGGCTCTCCAGAGAGGAAACCTTGGTGCAGGAGCTGGAAGAGGCTGACTTGAGGAGGTTCCTCGGGGGTCGAGGGCTGGGCGCCAAGTGGTACTACGAGGAGATCGAGCCTGGGACGGAGCCTCTCGGCGCAGCCAACAAGCTCTTCTTTTTCACCGGCCCGCTAACAGGCGTGCCTCTGCCTTCCACCACCAAATTCGGTGTCAGCACCAAATCGCCGGAAACAGGGATTTACCTTTGCTCCAATTCCGGTGGCGATTTCGGCCCCCACTTGAAATTTTGCGGCTTCGATGGGTTGATCATCGAGGGCCGGGCGGAGCGCCCAACCTATCTCGTCATTGAAGATGGAGCCGTAAGCTTCCACGACGCCAGCCATATCCTCGGACTCGAGATGAGTGAAGTGAGGGAGAAGCTGTTGGAGGCGAGGGGCGATTCCAAGGCCTCCGTTCTATGCATTGGCCCTGCCGCCGAGCGGCTGGTCAGATTTGCCTACATCCAGGTTGACGGGCGTGCCTTCGGCCGAGGTGGCGCCGGCGCGGTGATGGCTTCCAAGAACCTCATAGGCATCGTCATCAAGGGCAGCGGGGAGATACCCCTGGCCGACCCGGAGAGGGTGAAAGAGATTCGAGCCGCGGCCATCAAAGAGTTGAGGAAAACTGTAGCCAATCACACCCAATACGGCACACCCCAGTATACGGAGGTGATCAACGAGCTCGGGTGTTACCCCGCTCGCAATTTTCAGAGTTCCTACCTCGAAGGCGCTAGCAGTATTTACGCTCAATACATGAGGGAGCATTTCTGGGCGAGAAATTTCGCTTGCTATCACTGCCCTGTGGCCTGCGGCAAGGTATGCGAAGTCAATGAAGGGCCCTTTGCGGGTGCGCGAGCGCGGCCTGAGTATGAGACTATTGGCATGCTGGGTGGCTCCTGCGGGGTCACCGATTTTGCAGCCATCGTCGCCGCCAACGAGTTGTGCGACGAATACGGTATAGATACGATCTCCACCGGCAACGCTGTGGCGCTGGCCATGGAGCTTTTCGAGCGCGGCCTTATCACCAGTGCGGACACAGAGGGTATCGAAGCGCGCTTCGGCGACGGCCAGGCATTGGTGGAGATGGTTAAGCTCATCGGCGAGCGCAGTGGCCTCGGCGACCTCCTGGCAGAAGGGATGACCCACGTGGCCAGGGAGAAGCCAGAATGGCGCCAGTACATTCTCGAAGTCAAGGGGATGCCTTTCGCGGCCTACGATCCGCGCGGCTTCCACGGCATGGGTCTCGCCTACGGCACATCCAGCAGGGGAGCTTGCCACAACGTCGGGGGGTGGACCATCAGGGCAGAGCTATTGAGCGGCGAATACGATAGATTCGCCCTCAAAGGCAAAGGCAAATTGGTTAAAGAGATACAGGACAACAGGGCCTACGTGGATTCCCTGGGACTCTGCACGGTGGTGAGACGCTCGTTGGGCTTCACCGAGAACCCGCAGGGGGATGTCTTAAAGGCGGTTACCGGCTTCGATTTCACCCCTGGGCTGATGGAAATCGGCAGCAGGATTTACACCCTGGAGAGGATGATCCTCGTCCGGGAGGGGATAAGGCGCGAGGATGATATGCTGCCGTCGAGGATCATGACCGAGAAGGTCCCCGACGGCCCGGCCCAAGGCCGTATCTTGACCAGAGAGATGTATGAGGTCATGCTCGACGAATACTATGCCGTGCGGGGTTGGGACAAGGAGGGGGTGCCTACCCAGGAAACACTCCACAAGCTCGGCCTGGACGAACTGTCATTGCGAGCCGACCCTTCGACGGGCTCAGGGCAGGCGGCGAAGCAATCCCCACCCCGCGAATTGGAGATTGCTTCGGCACAAAAACCGTGCCTCGCAATGACAGGTGGGCAGGTACGACGAACTTTTAACGGAGATCCGATGATGAAGCTTATGCAACCCTTTGCTGCTCAATTGCAATTCCAAAGCGGACTGATAGAGCCTTTTGGCAGAAAAACTGTGAGAAGGCTCAGCGACATGAGGGGAATGTATCTGGATATGGCCGCCACGGAGGAGCTTCTCAAACAAGGTGACCCCTTGCTTTACGAGGTCTACGAGGTGGATGTCCCTCATGAGGAAGGGCAGTTGATCTACTGCACAAGCATCATTTATCCCGGCAAGGTCGGCGACGAATATCACATGACCAAGGGGCATTTCCATAGCAAAGAGGGCACGGCTGAGATTTACCTTGGCTTACAGGGAAAAGGCTGCCTGCTCATGCAAACCCACGATGACCAAGTCAACGTGATTGAGATAGTGCCGGGCATCGTTGCTTATATCCCGCCTTTCTGGTCTCATCGAACGATTAACATCGGCGACGAGAAGTTCGTTTTCTTCGGTGTTTACCCAGGCGATGCTGGCCATAACTACGGCACCATTGAGGAGGGGGGCTTCGCCAAGCTGGTCGTGGAGAAAGACGGGCAACCTGTTATCGTTGACAACCCTCGGTATCGCTGAAGGATCCTCCAGACCTCCGAGGTCTTACAGGACGTTTTCGCTTGGCGAATAGCCCACAAAAGCAGCGATGTTTCCCTTGAGAAGGCATCCTCGAGACCTCGGAGGTCTAACCGGAGCTTAGGAAAGAATGCCCAGAGTCCTGGTTAAGTTTCTGGCCTCCGTGAAGGATAAGGTGGGCAGAGGGGCAGAGGAATACGAGCTGCCCGATGGCTCAACCTTGAGCCAGTTGGCGGTGAAGCTCCAGGAATCTCACCGCTTATCGCTGCTGGACCCGGCCATCATGGTCACTCTGAACGGGAAGGGCATACGCCAACTGTCAGAAGGGTTAGAAGCGAGGCTCGGAGAAGGAGATGTGATTCTGCTGTTCCCTTTGATTTCGGGCGGATGACCGCCCAAGGAGGTGAGCTGCTTTGAGCAAGAAGACCTACCTCATTGGCATTGATGTGGGCACCATGGGCACGAAGTCGGCCATTTTCGATACGGAGGGCAACCTCATTGCCCTGGCATTCGAGGAATCGAAGCTTTACTACCCCAGGCCAAGCTGGGTGGAGCAGGACCCGGACGAGATCTATTGGTCCGTGGCCCACACTGTCAAGGAGTGCCTGGAGAAGAGCGGCATCAATCCGGCAGATGTGGCGGCCATCTCCCTGGATGGCCAGATGGCGGGCATCAGCACGGTGGACGCGGAGTGGGGGGCACCCACCGTTTACGACTCCTGGCTGGACACCCGATGCGGGCCTTGCATCGGGCAGATGAAGACCCACCAGGACCTCATCATCCAGAAGACGGGAGGTCCTCCGACCTACTCCCACGGCCCCAAGATCCTCTGGTGGAAGAACGAGCGGCCAGAGGTCTTTGCCAATATCTGCAAGTTTGTGATGCCAGCCGGCTATGTGGCAGGGCGTATGGCTGGCCTTATGGGTGACGAGGCTTTTGTTGATTATACGTACATCCATTTTTCCTGCTTCAGCGACACCGCCAAAGCAGCCTGGGACCCAGAGCTCTGTGAGCTCTTCGAGGTCCCGATGGAGAAGCTGCCGCGCATCGTCGAGCCCTGGGAGATCATCGGCCAGGTGACCCCAGAGGCGGCCAGGGATTGCGACCTGCTTCCTGGCACCCCCATCGCTGCCGGCTGCGGTGATCAGGCGGCTGGGATGCTGGGAGCGGCCATGGTGGAGCCGGGCCTGGTGTTCGACGTGGCGGGCACGGCCTCTGTCTTCGCCACCTGCGTTGATCGCTTTGTCCCAGACCCGGAGCACGGGACCCTCTTCACCGCCCGGCTGGTTCCGCCCAATCTGTGGTATGCCCTGGCTTACATCAACGGCGGAGGGTTGAACCTGCGCTGGTTCAGGGATGAGCTGGCCAGGGAGGAAAAAGCCGCCGCCGAACGCGAGGGGAAGAACATCTATGCCCTGTTGGACCAGGCCGCCGCCTCTGTGCCGGCAGGATCGGATTCCCTCGTTTTCCTGCCCCATCTCGGGGGGCGGGTCTGCCCCAGCGACCCCGACATCCGCGGGCTCTGGCTGGGCTTCACCTGGAAGCATCGCAAGGCCCACTTCTACCGCGCTTTGCTGGAGGGCGTAGCTTACGAATACGCTTACTACCTGGGGATCGAGAAAAGCCTGTTCCCTGACCTGGAGTTCAAAGAGGCACGGGTCATCGGTGGTGGCTCCACTAGCAACGTGTGGAACCAGATCAAGGCGGATGTGTTGAACCTGGCCTACGTGCAACTGAACCGCGAGGAATACGCCGTGCTCGGCTCGGCCATCCTGGCCGGTTACGCAGTGGGGGTCTTCGACGACCTCAAGGCCACCGCCAAGCGTTTCGTGCGGCCCATCAGCCGCATCGAGCCTCGCCCCGCATACCACGCCTTTTATCAGCCACTGGTGGAGGTTTACGTATCCCTCTTCGACACGCTGCGAGAGACCTATCAGGAGCTCGTCAAGGTCCCTGAGCCGCCCACGGATTGATGATTATAAAGCTCAGAAACCCGTTTTTTTATCCCGCTCAGTGGGACGGATCGCCTGTTTGAAGCCCTTCTTGGGGAGGTAAGCCCTAGACTTGGGCAAAAAACGGGTTTCTAATCGGCAGAGGGAGGGAGAAAGATGAGGTTCATAGATAAGGCTGCCATCGTGACGGGATCCAGCAGGGGGATGGGGCGAGCCATAGCCCTGGGACTCGCCAGGAAGGGGGCCAAGGTGGTGGTAGTGGATATCGCTCCCAGTGGGGGCGAAGAAGTCGTGCAGGAGATCGAGAAAGGGGGAGGAGAAGCCATATTCGTAAGGACCGATGTCAGCAAGAGAGCCGATGTGGAGAAGATGGTGCAAGGGGCATTGGATCGGTTCGGCAAGATCGACATTTTGGTCAACAACGCCGGAATCCATGACGGGGCGCATTTCGCTGAAGAGAGCGAGGAGATGTGGCAAAGGCTCTTCCGTGTCAACGTCATGGGCACCGTTCTCCCTTCTCAAGTCGTAGTCCCGGAGATGATGAAGAGGAAGAAAGGCAAGATCGTCAACATCTCATCTAAGGCGGCCGTCGTCGGTGAGCCTTATCACGCTGCCTATAGCGCCTCTAAGGGGGCCATCCTAGCCTTAACCCGCGGCCTGGCCATCGAATTGGCCCCTTATAGGATCACGGTGAACGCCGTCTGTCCGGGCCCCACCTACACCGATATGCTCCTGGGAGCGACGGATGCGGCTCAGAGAGAGGAGCTCACCGCCGATGCTCCCTTAGGACGGCTGGGGCAACCAGAAGATATCGCCGGAGCGGTCCTCTATCTTGCTTCTGAGGAGTCCGATTGGTGCACCGGCCAGGCGCTCTCCGTTGATGGCGGGATGTCCATCCTGAAATAGTGAGAGGTAGACAGATGAAGATATTAGTTACCGCTCGCTCCTTTCGCATGACCCCTGGGAGACACAAAGAACTCTTGGAGCAATCCGGCCACCAGGTAGTGGAGAGCACTCTGGATCGTCCCTTGAAAGAGGCGGAGATGGTGGAGTTGATCCCCGACGTGGATGGGGCCATCCTGGGACTGGATGAGGTCACGGCGAAGGTCATCGCCGCTGGCAAGCGTTTGAAGGTCATCTCCCGATACGGTGTGGGGGTGGACAACGTAGACCTGGCGGCGGCTACCGCGTCGGGAGTGGTGGTTACCAACACGCCGGGGGCCAATAGCATCGCCGTGGCCGAGCTGACCCTGGGGCTCATGCTCTCCCTGGCCCGGCGTATCCCCCAGCACAACGCCAGCGCCAAGGCTGGATCATGGAGCAGGGTGACGGGTATCGAATTGGCGGGCAAAACTCTGGGAATTGTGGGGTTGGGCCAGGTCAGCAGGGAGGTGATCCGGCGGGCTTCTGCTTTCGACATGAAAATCATGGCGCAGACCGGATACCCAGACAAAGAACTGGCCGATCAATACGGTGTGGAGTATCTGCCCTTGGAGCGTTTACTGAAAGAGGCTGATTTCGTCTCCCTCCACTGCGCCTTCAGTCCGGAGCGGGCCAACCTCATCGGGGAGAAGGAACTCAGAGCCATGAAACCAACCAGTTACCTGATCAACACCGCTCGTGGGGAGTTGGTGGATGAAGAGGCTTTGCTGAGTGCCTTGCGGGAGGGCTGGATCGTCGGAGCAGCGATGGATGTCTTCAAGGAGGAGCCCGCCACTGCCAGTCCCCTGATAAAATTGGATAATTTCATCGCCACACCCCATATCGGTGCCACTACCCATGAGTCAGTCCTGCGCATGGGAGTCTTAGCTGTAGAGAATGCCTTGCAGGTGTTGCGCGGCGAGCGCCCCCCTTATGTGGTGAACCCTGAGGTCTATTGAGCAGTCCAAATAGCAGCGAGGGCCCTCCCTGAATCCATTGGAGGGCCCTCGCTGTTCTAGCCATGATCAGGATTCGCTTTCCTGATGGGTTCGTAGTTGCGACTTCAGTCGCTTCTTCCTGATACCGACGACTGAAGTCATCACTACGAACCAAAAACGCCAATATCCAGTATGGTATGCGAAAGCTCTTCCTTCGGGGGGAGCTTTCGGGGGGAGCTTTCTCTTTTGCGGGAAAAAACCGCTGTGGGCTTTCAAAACATGCGGTTCTCGTCGCCTACCTTTGCACCCTCCCCGACGCCTCCCCCGCCATCAATCGCTTCACTTCATCCACAGAGACAAGATTGATGTCCCCTGGGATCGAGTGTTTCAGACACGAAGCAGCGACGGCGAAGTTGAGCGCCGTTTCGTCATCCATGCCTGTGGTCAGCCCATAGATCAGACCGGCAGCGAAGGCGTCTCCGCCGCCGACGCGATCAACGATGTCGGTGATGTCGTAACGAGTGCTCAGGAAGAACCCCTGCCCATTGTGCAGACAGGCAGACCAGCCGTTATGGTTGGCACTGTAGCTCTCGCGCAGGGTGATGGTCTGGTACTTCAAGCTGGGAAAGGCCTCCAACACCTTCTCGCACAGTGCCCGATACCTGCCGGGGTCAAGTTCGCCCGTCTCGACTTCTCGCTTCCAATCGCCAGCCTCGACACTGATTCCCAGCGAGAGCTGACAGTCCTCCTCGTTAGCGATGCCGACGTCCACGTAACGCACCAGTTCGCTCATTACCGCCGGAGCTGTCTTGCCATATTTCCACAGCTTCGCACGATAATTATAGTCACAGGAGACAGTCAGTCCCTTGTCCTTGGCCACCTGGACTGCCTTGAGCGAAAGGTCGGCGGCACTCTGGCTGAGGGCAGGGGTGATGCCGGTGATGTGGAACCAGGACGCGTTATCAAAGATGCACTCCCAGTCCAGACTCTGTGGGTCAGCGGTAGCAATGGCCGAGTTCGTCCGATCGTAGATCACTTGAGACGGGCGCTGGTTTGCGCCGGCCTCAAGAAAATAGATCCCCATTCGCTCGCCGCCGCGAACGATGAGCGAAGTGTCAATACCTCTGCCCCGGAGATTAGCAATACAGGCGTCAGCGATCGGGTTGCGGGGTAAGACGGTGACGTAGGCGACGTCCAGGCCAAAGCAGGCCAAAGAGACGGCGACATTGGCCTCCCCACCTCCGAAGGTCGCTTCCAACACCGGGGATTGGAGTAACCGTTCAAATCCAGGCGGATTCAGCCGTAGCATCACCTCGCCGAAAGTTACCACTCGACCATCCATATCCCACCTCCACTATCCTCGTGAGTTTTCCCGGAAAAGGGTAGTAGCCCAACCGTGTTGGGCGTCATATGCCTCAAGACGGCCAATGCGATTGGCCTGCTACCCACTGGATAAAGCCCACGTTTTACTATCCTCGTACCCGGCGTACAATAGACACGGCCTCCTGGGTCAGCCGGGTGATCTCATCGAACTTGCCGGCCGAAATCAGGCTGGCCTTTACCAGCCAGCTCCCCCCGCAGCAGTGGACGCTTGGCAGGGTCAGATAGTCTGCCAGATTGTCCTTGCTGATACCCCCGGTAGGGATGAATTTGACACCTCTGTAAGGTGCTGAGATGGCCTTCAGCACGGCGATCCCGCCCATCGCCTCGGCTGGGAAAAACTTCAGGATCCTCAGCCCCCGGTCGAGCGCCATGTCTATCTCGGTCGGCGTCAACACCCCTGGGGTGACGGGGATCTCATTTTGCAGGCACCAGTCTACCACTTTCTGGTTGAACCCAGGAGAGACGATAAATTGAGCACCTGCCGAGGCCGCCTTATTAGCCTGGTCCACCGAGAGCACGGTCCCCGCCCCGACGATGATCTCGGGCAGGCTTGAGGAGATCCGCCGGATCGCCTCCTCGGCCGCTGCCGTCCGGAAGGTGATCTCGGCGCATGGCAGCCCACCGGCCATCAAGGCTTTGCCCAGTTCGACTGCATCCTCGGCCCGCTCGATCTCGACGACCGGCACTACGCCGAGGACCCCCAGTTTCTCAAGTAAGTCTGTCATTGCTTGTCTCCTTTCTTCTGCGTTGTAACTTTGACTTCGGGGTTGACCACTCCTTGTGGCCAGCACCCGTTATACACATCAATGATGATCTGGCAACCGGTACGATACAGATCGGCCACGCTTTCCTCGGAATTGGCTCCCACGTGAGGGGTAAAGGTCACGTTGTCAAAACCACGCAGGGGCGAATCGGGGGGCAGAGGTTCGTGCTCAAACACGTCCAACCCGGCGCCCCACACCCTGCCGCAGCGCAAGGCCTCCACCAACGCCGCCTCGTCAATAACTGGCCCCCGGCTGGTGTTGACAATGAACACGCCTTCTTTCATCAGGTTGAATTCCCCGGTGCTCAGCAGGTGGTGAGTTTCGTCCGTCAGCGGACAGTGTACCGAGATGAAATCGGCGCGCGGCAGCAACTCGTCCAGGTCCACCTTTTGCGCTCCGTAACGAGCGACGGTCTCGGCGTCGAGGTAAGGATCATAGGCCAGTAGGGTCATGCCAAAGCCGCTCACCCGCTCGGCCAGGGCGCGGGCGATGCGGCCGAAGGCGACAAATCCCAGGGTGCAGCCTTTCGTGCGGCGGGCAGGTCGCGCTCCGCTGCGGTCCCAGCGCCCGGCACGGATCCAGCGGTCCTGGCGTGCGATATGTCTGACAGCACCCATGAGCAGCGCCAGAGCGTGGTCTGCCACGTCGTCTACGCAGTACGTGGGCACGTTGCAGACGGGGATGCCTCGCTCGGTGGCGGCCGCCACGTCAACGCTGTCGTAGCCGATGCCCAGCCGCACGATGCACCGGCACCTCACGAGTCGCTCGATGACAGACCGGGTGAGCAATGGACGCACCGATTGAATCATCACCACATCAGCGGTGCGTGCTGCCTCCAGAACGGCTTCGGGGGTGCGGTGCTGGCCCACAGTCCACGTGATGGCGTAGCGAGCCAGTTCCCCGCCCACCCAATCCGGCGGAGCAAAGAGGTCCTCGTCGTAGTCTACTAACACAGCTTGAAAGGAGTGGTTTACCATTGCTGTTACACGCCACCGAAGACAGAAATTCCGCCGTCTACTGCGATTGTTGTTCCGTGCATAAACGCAGCAACATCTGACAGCAACATGAGGGCTGGTCCAACCAGGTCCTCAGGCTGTCCAAATCGCCCCATAGGAGTATGGTTGATGATTCTCTGACCCCGCTCGGTTGGTTCACCACTCTTCTCATCAAGTAGTAAGAATCTGTTTTGTTCGGTCAAGAAAAAGCCGGGCATGAGGGCGTTGACACGGATGTCGGGCGAATATTCCTGGGACATATGTACAGCAAGCCATTGCGTAAAATTGACAATGGCTGCTTTTGCCGCTGAGTAGGCTACGCTTCTGGTTAGCGGACGGCTGGCCCCTGTTGAGGAGATATTAAGGATGCACCCGCTGTCCTGTTCCACCATGTAGCGACCGAAGACCTGGCAGGCCAGGAAAGAACCCATGAAATTGAGGTCGAAAACCCAACGCACTGCATCTTCAGGCAAATCGAAGAAGGACAGTTGTTCACTGGTTGTCGCTTCCTTCTTGGCGCCGCCAGCTCCATTTATGAGGATGTCAACATGCCCAAAAGTATCAATAGTTCGTCGAGCCAAGGCCCCTAGAGATTTCTTATCAAGCACGTCCGCCTGCAACGCGATGGCTTGCCCTCCTTTGGCTACGATTTGATCAGCGACCCTTTGAGCCTTGGCCATGTTAGTGTGTCCCACTACTACCACGGCTGCCCCTTGCTGGCCAAGGGCCAGCGCCAGCGTACCGCACAGCACACCACTTCCCCCAGTAACTACAGCCACTTTCCCGGTGAAATCGAACGGTCTGTCCAGGTTCACCCTGAGCCTTGTCGAAGGGTTCATAGAGCATACCTCAGGATTAATCCATCAAATAACCGCCGTTGACGTCGAGGATCTCACCTGTGATGAAGTCCGCACCATCCGAGGCGAGAAATGCCACCGCTTCGGCCACGTCTTGTGGTTTTCCCAGTCTCTTCAAGGGGATGGCTTCCACAATCTGCCGCCGCTTTTCCTCCGACCACTCCCGGCTCATGTCGGTCTCGATGGCGTGGGGGGCCACGGCGTTCACGTTGATCCCATAAGGAGCCAGCTCCCGCGCCAGGGATTTGGTGAGGGTATTGATAGCTCCCTTGGACGTCCCATACGACGGGGCGGAGGCGAGGTCTCCTACCTTGCCTGCCACGGAGGAGATGTTGATGATCTTTCCCCCTCCTTGTTTTATCATAAGAGGAACCACCTCTTGGGTACAGTTGAAAGTACCTCCCAGGTTGACGCTGAGCACCTTCTCCCAGTCCTGTGGACTGTGCTCGACGAAGGTCCCTCGCCGGATGATCCCGGCGTTGTTCACCAGGATGTCAATCCTACCGAAGACGGTGACCGTTTCGCTAACCAGTTGCTGTACTGCTTCGCGTTGGGAGACATCGGCCTGGATAGCCTTGGCCTTACGCCCCAGTCCTTCGATCTCTTGCGCTACCCGCCGGGCACCTTCCCAATCCACATCGGTAACGACGACGTCTGCCCCCTCACGGGCCAGCGTAAGCGCGATGGCTTCACCTATGCCCCGGGCGGCACCGGTTACGATAGCCACTTTACCTGCGAATTTCATGTTCCTCCATCCTTACTATTCCTTAACCGCTCCGGCGGTCAGGCCCTCGACCAGATAATTCTGCAGAAACAAGTACAGTATGATGGGTGGCAATCTGCCAACATTTATCTTGGGATAACGTCACCTCCAACACCCGATGGGTAGCCGAGAGCCTGAGAGATGAGCTGGGCAGTGTTGACAACTTGCATGGCCATAGAACTGCCGATCAGGGGCATAGGCATGCGGGTGTCCGGGCTGGAAATGCTGACGGCGGCGATAACCCTGCCAGTTCTATCTCGAATTGGCGCAGCAATACATCGGACACTGGCCTCGAATTCACCGTTATCAACAGCGTAACCTCGAGAGCGGATTTCACGTAGCTCCTGTAAGAAAGCATCTTCATCAATAAGTGTGGCCTCGGTAATGGGTTTTAAGCCATGCGCTCGAATCCAATGACAGACCTCGTCCTCGGGTCGAAATGCTGCCATCGCCTTACCCAAAGCAGTGCAATACATAGGAGCGGTACTTCCAATCTGCGACATCATCAGTCCAACGGCGTGTTGCGTAGAAAGCTTCTCCACATAGACCACCCGCAGGTCGTCATCAAGTACAGCCAAGTGGATGGTTTCATTGACTTGATCGCGTAACTGATTAAGAAAGGGGCGTGCTTCCTGCATCAGGTCTAATTTCTCTTCGACCAAGGCGCCAAAACGCAGCATTTTCAACCCTAGCCAGTAGCCTTTCTCTGTTTCGACCAAGTATTGGCCCTGGAGTAAATTCATGATGATTCGAAAAGCCGTTGACTTGGGCAGCTCGGTGTAAGCACAGATTTGTTCCAGGTTGAGTGGGATACGAGCATCGAGCAAGGCATCGAGTACCTTTATGCCTCGCTGTAAGACCTGGATGGAGTAGTCGCGCTGAGGGGATTGTTTGGCCTTTGGTTTCATTCTGTGAAACGGAGGTCTCACTTTCTGATTATATTGTAACACACTTCCAGCCATCTGTCAAGATTCCATCTTGAAGTTTCGCATCGTTTGGGGTATAATAGGTTTGACCAGACTACTGGAGGTGGAACTATGACAAAAGTCCACGAAGCAGCACAGCCATTGATGAAAATGCAGACCGAGTTCGATTTCTTCGTCGGCATTGACTCGGATGGTTGCGCTTTCGACACGATGGAGATCAAGCACAAGGAGTGTTTCACTCCTAACACTATTAAGCACTGGGGTTTGCAGCCGGTCTCGAAATATGCCCGTGATGCTGCGCTGTTTGTCAATCTCTACTCCAAGTGGCGCGGCATCAACCGCTGGCCCGCGCTGGTGATGGTCTTAGATCTGTTGCGCGAGCGACCCGAGGTGATTGCCCGCCACGCAAACATTCCACAAGTGCCCCACGTCCGCGAGTTCATCGCCGATGGGAGGTTTCCCAAGAGCAATGATGGCCTGCGGGCCTACATGGCTGAGCACCCTGACCCGGAACTGGAACGGGCCTTGGCCTGGACGACCGGCATCAATGCCACGGTGGCCGATATGGTTCACGGCGTGCCGCCCTTCCCCTATGTGCGCGAAAGCCTAGACTTCCTGGCCGACAAAGCCGACATGATCGTCGTCTCGGCCACGCCGGTGGAGGCGCTGACGCGGGAGTGGCAGGAGCACGACATTGCTCGCTACGTTCGGGTCATCGCTGGACAGGAGATGGGCACGAAGGGCGAACACATCGCCCTGGCTACCAAGGGACAGTACGTGCCTAACCACATAATGGTGATCGGCGATGCGTTAGGCGACTTAGAGGCCGCACGGGACAGCGATGCCTTATTCTTCCCCATCAACCCTGGCCACGAAGAGGAGTCGTGGCAGCGGTTCTACGAGGAAGGACTGCACAAGTTCCTGGCCGAGGAGTATGCCGGCGACTACGAGGCCGGGTTGATCGCCGATTTCGAGCGATTCATGCCCGAAACGCCACCGTGGAAGCGATGACAAATCAGCCTGGTTTGACAGGTTACGTACGGGTGTGCTACAATCGCAGGTGGATTGGGTGTGTCATGAGGTCAAGGAGGTGACAGAAATGGAACGAGTACAATGGCGGGAAAGGATTGTGATTGCGCCAGATTTGCATCACGGTGATCCGTGCATCAAGGGCACACGTATCCCCGTATCAATGATCGTGGGGAGCTTGGCCGATGGGATGACGCCGGAAGAGATTCAAGATGCCTACCCTCAGTTAACTATGGGGGATATTCAGGCAGCACTGGCTTATGCTGCCGAAGTGATGTACCACGATATCTTGGTGCCACTGCCTGCATAGGGTATGATGATGCGTGTAGCTGCCGCTAACGCCGGAGCGGGTATTGCAAGGGATGAAAAGCGGAATATAACACGAAGAGGAAGAATAGGAGAGTGCGATGACCATTGAACAGGCTACCTGGACGCGATTGTATACACTAGCTCAGCAAGCACGGCTGGCTGGTGCAACTCGCCAGCGGCTGGAGGTCCATCTTTCACCGGAGGAGAGCACGGCCCTGGCCGACGTGCTGGAAGCCGCGATACGTATGATGTCCACCGTGATGAGCAGGTTGGAGTTGGACCTGAGCGAGCCGAGCGCCGATGAGCTGGCCCATCTGGCTATGCAAGGGGGAGCGTTTGACTGGCTGGCCGACGAGCCGGACCTGTATAGCGACGATGACCTGAAGGAGCGGTTTGAATGGACGACAGCATGAGAC
Organism: Anaerolineae bacterium; assembly: GCA_049589355.1. Taxonomy (GTDB): domain Bacteria; phylum Chloroflexota; class Anaerolineae; order VGOG01; family VGOG01; genus JBAWAP01. The sequence goes on along the minus strand of JBAWAP010000026.1, from coordinate 19,838 downwards.
GGGGATCGGTAGTACTGGCCATCTACCCGTTCACCGACTTGTCGTCGGCCAAACGACGCCCGGCCCTGGTGGTGTCGGCGACCGGGCGACCAGGTCGTGATTGCATCCTGGCCTTCATCACGTCCCGCACCGGGCAGATCGAAGCGACCGACCTGGTGTTTGACCTCAGCGATGGGGATTTTGCAGCTACGGGGCTACGAGTGGGGTCAGCGGTGCGGTGTGGGAAGCTGATGACGCTAGACCACACACTGCTAACCGGCCGTCTGGGACAGTTGAGCGAGCGCCTGATGGCTGAGGTAGACATTCGGTTGAAGAAAGCACTGGGACTGCGATGAGTGCCCTGTTCGCTACCCACACAAATGGACTGCAGGAGTGTCATGTTTACAGCAGATCGTATCGAAATCAACCCTGCTGTCATGCTTGGCAAACCAGTGATTCGCGGCACACGCATTCCGGTAGAGCTCATCATCCGCAAGCTTAGCGAAGGCGCTACAGAGGCCGACTTGCTGGATGCATATCCGCGCCTGACCAAGGCGGATATCCGGGCTGCACTGGCTTATGCCGCTGCCTCAGTTTAAGGAGAGTGCTGATGGACATATCTGTCAAATCTTACACTACTGAAAGTATCCTCGCAACCCTGGGCTATCCTGATCCACTGGTGGCAGCCCGACAACATGCCCGCATGATCCTGCTAGGACGCCTGGCGCGTTATCAAGCTGACATTCGAGAATTGGAAGCCAAGTGGGATTGCACACTGGAGGATTTACGCACGTGCTACACAGCCCAGGGCAGCGAAGATTTTGAAGCGGACGATGACTACCTGCAATGGCAGTGGTACGCCGACGCTGTCGAGACCATCAACGCCCAACTCGCTGCCATCTCCGAGCCGTAAGCCATGCAATGCAAGTCTACCACCAACTCTGGATACGCCAATCAGAGGCATTGGCCGAAGCGGTGCGGCGAGGCCTGCGGAGGCCACTGGGGTCATGAGGCCGGGAACAATCTCTGACGTCTGGCATTGGAAGCCAGAACAAGGAGGCAAAACCATGAAACGCAAACAGTACTTCCTCATAAACCTGTTTATAGCCTTGGCCCTGCTGCTGGCCCTTGTGCCAGGCGAAATGAGGTCCACGGCGGCCCAATTCCAACGAGCTTCCTTCGTTGCGCTGCCCTCCACCACTGCCGCCCTGTCTTCATTCCGACCTGCTGCTCAGGACGGTGGCATCTGGCACACCTATACTAATTGCGACGAGGTCAACGCACTGACCGCAGAAGGGAACTATGTGTGGGCCGGCACGAGCGGTGGTGTGGTCCGCTGGAACCGCAATAATGGCAGCTACATCAAGTATACCATAGATGATGGGCTGGTAAGCAGTGTGGTTCGAGCTATTGCTATTGACGAGCAGGGTCGTAAATGGTTTGGCACTGAAGGTGGTGTGAACGAGTTCGACGGAAACACACGGCGTACTTACACTATCGCCGATGGACTGGCGCACAATTCCGTTCGCTCTGTCGCCATTGATGAGATGGGCCACAAGTGGTTTGGCACTTGGGGCGGTGGTGTGAGCGAATTCGATGGAAGTGTATGGCGTACTCACATTATGACCGATGGGTTGGCTAACGACTACGTGATGGCCATCGCGGTGGACGAGATGGGGCACAAATGGTTTGGTACCAAGGATGGCGTAAGCGAGTTCGATGGAGTTACCTGGACGACCTACACCACCGCCGATGGGCTGGCGCACAACTACGTGATGGCCATCGCCGTGGATGAGGTGGGGCACAAATGGTTTGGTACCAAGGGTGGTGTGAGTGAGTTCGATGGAGTTACCTGGACTACTTACACCACCGCCAGTGGGCTGGCTAACGACTATGTGATGGCCATTGCCGTGGATGAGGTGGGGCACAAATGGTTTGGGACCAGGGGGGGCGTGAGTGAGTTTGATGGACTTACCTGGACTACCGGGCTAGTGAGCACTTGGGTCTACGCTATTGCTGTAGATGAAGCAGACCACAAGTGGTTTGGTAAACACTGTTGTGGCGTGAGCGAATTCGACGGCGTTGTGTGGTACACTCATCGCATCACCGATGATCTGGCAGGCAACTATGTGATGGCTGTCGCCGTGGACCAGGTGGGGCACAAATGGTTTGGCACCATGCCTGGCGTGAGCGAGTTCGATGGTAGCGCCTGGCGCAACCATTGCCTTATCTACCCTGGAGGCCGCGGGTATTCTTCCATGGCCGTAGATAGTGCAGGGCATATTTGGGTTGGCGTGGCTGACTCGTATAGCTGGGGCGGCGTCAGGGAGTTCGATGGTCACGAATGGCATGCCTATAGTCTCCCAAGTTGGCCCGTCACAGACATTGCTGTTGACAGTGAGGGACGCAAATGGTTTGCTACAGGCGGTGGTGTGAGCGTGTTCGATGGCAGCACTTGGTACAACTATAGCTCGGATGATGGACTGGCATACAATCTCGTTTATGCTGTCGCTATTGATGAAGCAGGCCACAAGTGGTTTGGTACCAATGATGGCCTGAGTAAGTTTGATGGTACTACATGGGCTACCTACACCACTGCTGATGGGCTCGTGAGTAACTCTATTTGCAGCCTCGCCATTGACGCAGCGGGGCATGTCTGGGTCGGTACCCACCTTGACGGCGTCAGCGAATTCGACGGCGCTGTCTGGCGCACCTACACTACTGATAACGGGTTGGCGGACAATCGCGTTCGAGCTATCGCTGTTGATGAAAGAGGCCACAAATGGTTTGGCACTTGTGGGGATGGATGGCTTGGTACTGATGGGGGTGGTGTGAGCGAGTTCGACGGTGTTACCTGGCACACCTACACCACTGCTGATGGTCTGGTGGACAATTGCGTGTTATCCATTGCCACTGACGATGCGGGACACATATGGTTTGGCACATCGAATGGCGTGAGTGAGTTCATTCCGGGCGGGATACAGCCGAATGTGGAATTGGTGGGGCGCGTTGCGGGAGATATCTATGCCGTAGCTGTGCAAGAGGACTACGCTTATGTCGGCGAGAGAAATCGCCTGGTAGTGCTGGACATCTCCAACCCTGCCAATCCAATCAGGGTTGGCCAGACGGAAGCGTTCCCAGATGTGGTGGAGGGGATTCTCCCAACTAGTGTGGAGGATATCTTCGTCTGTGGCCCCTATGCCTATGTGGTCACTTGGAGTCAGGGCCTGTGGGTGATAGATGTCTCTAACCCAACCAACCCTAGTGCGGTAGGATACTGCGACACCCCAGGACTTGGCCTCAATGTCTTTGTCTCTAATTCTTACGCCTATGTAGCCGATGGTGGGTACGGGCCGAGGGTGGTAGATGTCTCCGACCCTGCCAACCTTCGCGAGGTAGGATACTGCATGATGGAGCAGGACACCGATGTCTTCGTCCTCGGCTCCTATGCATACGTGGCCGATAGCCATAGCGGCTTGGGGGTGATAGATGTATCGGACCCTGCCAACCCCCATGTGGTCGGAAGCCACGAGATGCCTGGGGGTTATGTGGGAGTCTTCGTCGCCGGTTCCTATGCCTACGTGGCAGCTACTTTCTATTGTGACGGCGTATATGACTATGGTGGCCTGCGTGTTCTGGATATCTCCAATCCTGCCAACCCCCAGGAGGTGGGAAGCCTTTACCTTGGATACCGCACGGGAGGGAACCATCCCGTGGCCGTCTCTGTCTCCGGCACGTACGTCTACTTGGCCGGTGGGTATGAGGGTCTTCGAGTCGTGGATGTCTCCACACCTACCAGTCCGACGGGGGCCGGATACTACGATACACCGGGATATGCCAGTGACGTGGCTGTCTCTGGCTCATACGCTTACGTGGCTGATGGCGATGGGGGACTTCTTATCCTGCAGTTTACGGGCGGGCCGGGGCCTTTCGCCGGCACTATCTCCTCCATCTATCCCGCCGCCCATAGCACGGTCAGCACCGTGATGCAGGGCGGCACCGCCTACCGCCACTTCCGCCTCACTGACTCCGGTGGCAGCCCCATCCCCAATGCCACGGTGGTTCTGAGCACGGGCGAAACGGCCATCTCCGACGCCAGTGGCTATTTCACGGTCGCCATTCAGGCAGACAGGCTAGGTGGCCTGGGCGGCCATGCGGTGAGCGTGGAGAGTGTGATCTACGGGGGCCAGACCTATTTCACTCAGGGAGAGCCAAGCTTCGAGGTTGAAGTCATTGAGCGGCGATACGCTCATAGCTGGGAATGTGGTGCGGTGCGCAAAGCCAGCGGAGGTGTCAGCAGTGGTCTGGTGGCTTACCTCAGTGGGGAGGTCAATGGCGGGATGGCCCTTACCCTGGAGGAGAATGATCCTGATGCCACAGATGACGATCAGGTGACGATGGCAGAGAATTACACGGGCGAAGCAGGGGCAGGCTTCGGCGCCGATTTTTCGCCCTCCATTGAGGGAGGCCTCGTCAAGGTGCAAGGACCTGGTTCGCATCTGGTGGGTGAACTGTTGCTGCGCACCGAGGCCGGTGTGAGCAGCACCTTCTCTGACCCCTACCAGAAAGCAGCACGAGAGGCCCAGGGGCTGATGCTATTGGCCGGCATCGCTGACTCTATTACCGGCTTCCCCGGTCAGCCGTTCCTGGCAGACATCCTGGCCCGGGCCAACATCACTTTGCCCTACGATGAGGTGACAGTCGGCGCTGGAGTGCACGAGCAGGTCGATCTGGGAATTGACGGCCTCCAATTGAGCTTCCTCATCGGCAAGAGGGATGCCGAATTGAATGCCATTGATCTCAACCTTTTGGCCGCCACCGGCGATATGACAGTAATGACTGGCCACAGGTACTACGACACCCTGGTCAGCGAGTTTTGCGTCTTGGATCTCAGTTGGCAGGCCTCCCGACTGGCTACAGAGATCGGGCCGATCAAGAACCTGATCGGCAACTATGTCGGGGAGTATGTGGCCACCGTGCAAGAGGAGGTCTTCTATCACCAGAACACAGGGCAGGTGAACCGGATTGAGCTGAGCATCACCGGTGAAGGAAACGACCTGACGTTCACCGATATTGATCAGAACCGAGTGACTACCCGATACATTATCCCTGGCGATCAGATTGACCAGACGGTCTTGAACGCTGCCCACAACCTGAGAGGGTTGATCCGGGGCGTGGCATCCTCTGAGTCCGCCGACCTTGAGGTGGGCAACGATCCCATCATCGCGGAGATCAATGGTCTGCTGGGCAATGTGGACTTCGCTGAGTATGAGATAATCGCCGAGGACGGAGCACAACTGAACCTGGTGCCCGAGATTGGCCTGGAGGGTACAATCCTGAAGATTGATCTGGGGATAGGAGTGGAACTCAAGCAAGCTCGCCAGTTGGTTTACCAGCAAGGTGCGCTTCTGAACGGCCAACTCTATCCGACCGCTTCGTATCAGGCCGATGGTTACGTTTCCCGTGCGGGCAAGAATTGGTTGCAACTCGCTGCTAATGCGGTAGGCGGGCTATGGGACTTGGTGAAAGACGCTTTCAACTGGGTCTGGCGGCAGGTGACATCGGGCATGGGCTGGGTCATCGGCACCGTATCCAAGACGGTGGACGGTGTCATCCAAGGCGGCGCGCAAGTTATCGCCCCGACAGGCACACAGCTATACGCGACGGTCTCCGGGCCACGGGCAGCAACCATCCGACAAGCAAATTCCATCACTCTCACCGCTGTGGGCTGGGTGCCGACGAGCACTGGGAGCACCAGCCGTCTTGGGCTGAGCCCGGCGGTGACCACCGCTTCCGGGGAGGGCTTTGTGGTGGGAGGCATCTACCAGTTCCAACCCTACACCTTGGCGATGAGCCCGGCCGCCACCCTGGTCATCACCTACACCGACGAGGCGGCAGCCGGAGTGGACGAGAGCCGCATCGGGATGTTCCGCTGGAACCTGGAGGGAAGCAACTGGCAGCCGATGGCGGCGCAGATAGACCTGGCGAACAACATGTTTACAGCCAGCATTACCCAACTGGGGACCTTCGCCCTGGGCTACGACGGCACGCCGCCGGAAGTGAGCATCCTGACTCCTGCCGATGGGAGTGTCATGGCCAATCCACTGCCTCTCATCAGCGCTTTGGTCGTAGACACGGGGGTGGGAATTAATCCCGCTACGGTCCAGATGCGACTGGATGGACAAGTGGTACCGGCGGAGTACATCACCGGCACGGGGCAATTGCTGTACCTGCCGGGCACACCCCTGGCTGACGGTCTGCACACGGTCACCGTTTCAGCGGCAGATGTGGTGGGCAATCCGGCTTCTGTCACAACCTCGTTCCAGGTAGAGATCCATCGCGTCTACCTGCCGCTGGTACTACGGAATTTCTGACGATTCCATGTCTTCTGGTGGAGGCATCTATGGTCCTTGGCAAAGGCTACACAGACAGATTCCTGACTGAACGCGAAATCCACGACCTGACGGCCGAGGCACTGACGCGGGCCAATCTCGACGGCAAGCGCGTGCTGGTCATCATCCCCGACCACACCCGCACCGCACCCACCCCGCTCTTCTTCCGGCTGTTCCATGAGCTGCTGGGGGGAAGAGTTGCTGCGCTTGACTACCTGGTGGCACTAGGCACGCACCAGGCAATGACTGAGGAAGCGTTAAACAAGCTGGTGGGAGTCACTGCGGCAGAGCGAGCGAAGACCTACGGCGATGTCCGCATCTTCAACCACTGCTGGGACCTGCCCGACACTTTCACTACCATCGGCACGATCCCTGCCGCGGAGATCGAGGAGATCACCAGCGGGCTGATGCGCCAGGAGGTGCCGGTCACTCTCAACAAGCTTATCTTCGACTATGACCAGCTCATCATTTGTGGCCCCACTTTCCCCCACGAAGTCGTTGGTTTCTCCGGTGGCAACAAGTACTTCTTCCCCGGCATCGGTGGCCCGGAAGTGATCAATTTCACCCACTGGTTGGGGGCGGTGATCACCAGCATGGAAGTCATCGGCACCAAGCATACCCCAGTGCGACAGGTCATCGACCGGGCGGCCTCGTTCATTGATGCGCCCAAGCTATGCTTTAGCTTAGTGGTGAGAGATATCTCCGAGGCTTGCCCTACCAAGCTGGACCGAGCGGGGACCGAGTTGGTGGATTCCCCCTCCTGTGGTCTGGCCGGGCTGTTCATCGGCACACCGGAGGAGGCCTACGAGCACGCCGCCGATCTTTCGGCCCAACTGCACATTGTCTACGTGGATAAGCCTTTCAAACGAGTGCTGTCGGTCATGCCAGCGATGTACGACGACCTGTGGACAGCGGCCAAGGGGATGTACAAGCTGGAGCCGGCCATCGCCGACGGCGGCGAGGTGATCGTCTACGCTCCCCACATCACCGAGGTCTCCTATACCCACGGTCACATCATTGACCAGATCGGTTACCACGTTCGTGACTACTTCCTCAAGCAGTGGGATCGCTTCAAGGAATACCCATGGGGGGTGCTGGCCCACTCGACTCATCTGAGGGGGATCGGAACTTTTGAGCACGGGGTGGAGAGGGCACGGATCCGGGTGACGTTGGCTACGGGCATTCCGGAGGAGCGGTGTCGGCAGGTCAACCTTGGCTACCTGGATCCGGCCAAGATTGACATGGCCGAGTGGGAGGACAGGGCAGATGAGGGTATTATTATCGTGCCCAAGGCAGGGGAGATGCTGTATCGCGTCGCGTGATGGGATAAACTGGCCGCTTGTCTGCCAGGCTACTCCGATGTATAATTTGAGCAAGCGAAGGGAGGGGTAAACCATGTTATCAGTGAGGGGTGTGTTTCAAAATGGTGTGGTGCGACCTATCCAACCTGTCGAAGCGAGCGACGGACAGAGCGTCATCATTACGTTCCTGGACGAAGTTGTCACCAGCCCAGAGCGTTCTGTGGATGAGTCGGCTTGGGATGCCCTGGCGCAGTTGGTGGAGGAGTGCGCTGTTGAGACGGGTATCACCGATTTGGCGCACCAACACGACCATTATCTCTACAACAAGCCGAAAAAAGGGTAAGTCACAGGATTCGTCAAACTGCTGTCGTCCGAGTAGGATTCCGAACGGATCACGACACACCCTGCCGTTCGCTACGCATCACGCACTACGAAGATCAGGAGGGGTAGAAATGAACAAGCAACAATTCGGCTTAATCGGTATGGCAGTGATGGGCCAAAACTTGGCCCTCAACGTCGAGCGGAACGGTTTTTCGGTGGCGGTGTACAACCGCACGGCGGCGCGGACCGAGGAATTTATGGCCGGATCGGCCAGGGGTAAGAACATCCACGCTGCGTACACCATGGAAGAACTGGCGGATGCACTGGGAAAGCCGCGCAAGATCATGCTCATGGTCAAGGCCGGCGCGCCGGTGGACGACACCATCGCTCAACTGAAACCCCACCTGGAACCGGGCGATTTGATCATTGACGGCGGCAACTCTTTCTTCGGCGACACGGAGCGGCGGGCCAAAGAACTGGCTGAGGATGGCATAAACTACATGGGCACCGGCGTCTCCGGCGGCGAGTACGGGGCGCTGTGGGGACCTAGCATCATGCCCGGAGGCCAGCCGGAGGCATGGGGGATGGTGAGGCCGATCTTTACTGCCATCGCCGCCAAGGTGAACGGCGACCCGTGCGTGACTTACATCGGCCCGCGCGGGTCGGGGCACTACGTCAAGATGGTGCACAACGGCATTGAGTACGGCGACATGCAACTCATCGCCGAATCCTACGACATCCTGAAACGGATCAGCGGCCTGACGGCGGCAGAGCTTCACCAGGTCTTTGCCGAATGGAACGGGGGTGAGCTAAAGTCGTATCTCATCGAGATCACGGCTGACATCTTTACCAAGACAGATGATGAGACCGGCCAGCCGCTGGTGGAGGTCATCCTGGACGAGGCACAGCAGAAGGGCACTGGTAAATGGACCAGCCAGAACGCCCTCGACCTGGGCGCACCAACGCCGACCATCAACGCCGCTGTGGAGAGCCGCATCGTCTCCGCCTACAAAGCCGAGCGGGTGGCGGCCAGCCAGGTCCTCTCCGGCCCGGAGGTCCGGTTCGACGGCGACCGTGCGGCATTGATCCGCGATCTGCGCGATGCTCTCTACGCCGCCAAGATTTGCTCCTATGCCCAGGGTTTTGCCCTGCTGCAGGCGGCCAGCCAGGAGTACGACTACAACCTGAACTACGGCGAGATAGCCCGCATCTGGCGTGGCGGCTGCATCATCCGCGCCGCTTTCCTAGACGACATTCACGCCGCTTTCGATCGCAACCCTGAGCTGTCCAACCTGTTGATGGATCCGGAGTTCGGTGCGGCGGTGCAGCAGCGTCAGGGAGCGATCCGACGAGTCATCCAATCGGCGGTGACGAACGGCGTTCCCTGTCTGGCCTTCAGCAGCGCGCTGGCCTACTTTGACGCCTACCGCACTGCCCGCCTGCCGGCCAACCTCATCCAGGCCCAGCGCGACTACTTTGGCGCCCACACCTACCGGCGCATTGACAAGGAAGGCACCTTCCACACGGAGTGGCAGTGAGAAACCCCGCCCTAATCGTACCGAGGCGAGGGGAGGCGGGCTGGTTTGTTCAGGGATACGATCCTGGCAGCCAGCCCGTTGTCATTTGCCCAGGAGTGTGGTAAAATAGGCTTGGCGCCAATGGCACCTCATCGGAAAACAAGAGGAGGCACAATGCAGACGACAGATGAGCAGGTGCGCCAATTGATCTGTCAGGCCGAAGAGCACATGGACCGGGAAGAATGGGACGACGTGGCCGAGTTGTGTTATCAGGTTTTGGCTTGCGATCCTGACAACCGCAATGCCGAGAACAAGCTGCGCCTGGTCTATCTGCAAAAGGACCTGCTGCGGGACATGGAGCGGCAGATGTTCCGCATGTTTGACCCTGAGGACGACCGTCCGCACCAGCGCCGCCATAAACTGGGCTTCAGCTATGTCTGCCTGAGTCCTTGGGAGGGGTGGCTGGAGCTCGATTGGGACGAACCGCCGGCCGAGGTGGCCGAAACGCTGGAAGCGGGCCGGGGTCGCCTGATTGCTGATTACCTGATGGGCGAGGAGGGTACGTACGCGGCGGCACAGGTGGCCTTCGACCAGGCGCTGGCTGCAGCCGACGACAAGACAGCCGTTTTGTGGTGGCTGGGTAAAGTGTACGCTCAGCATGGCTACTTCGCCGAGGCTGCGGAGGCCCTTGAACAGATGGCTGCCTTGAGCTCCCTCTCGCCTGAGGCCCGTCGTCTGTATGGCGAGGTGCGCTGGTGGCGGGACAACGACCACTACATCTGCTGGGTACTGTGAGTAGACGACTTTTTGCGGCTTGGTGAAGTGCAGGAGAACCATGAGAGACATTGTAAAGTACCCGACCGTCAGCCGACTGGAGATACAGCATAGCGTGGCGGGGAAGTACCTGCTTGGGCTCATTGAGCCAGGGACGTGGCCCGAAGCCGAGTCCACCCTGACAGCAGAAGACATGGTCCGCTTCGGCCTTGACCCCGGTGAAGGCCTGGTTGGGACCACGCTGGAACTTTCCCTCACCGCCGTCCCCTTCTCGCGGGAGACGTGCTCGCTGGATACAGTGCTCATCACCCGCCTCTGGCGCACCACTGAGGTGCGGCAGCACTACGCCAGGATCCCGCCCGATAAATCGGAGCGACGCACCTGCCGGCTGGAAGCGAAGACCCCAGTGCCTGGCGGCACGCTGGTTCTCTTACCGCCGACGTACTACGAATTGGACCTGCCCCTGACCGAAGGTGAGTATCGCCGTTTGCGGGGGCTGCCGGCAGGCACCGCCCTTGAGGTGCAGTTGCGGCACCTCAGGCAACGTTTACGCGATGTCGTGCTCACCTATCGCGGCATGCTGGACGACTCGCGCGTTTTCCCCCAGGACTACGCCGGCTGCATGATCCCGCTGGCGCGGGCTATGATCGCTTACTTCAACGGCGATGTGGACGTGGTGGGACACTATTGTGGACTCGAGATCGAGGAGGAGCGTGAGCAGCCAGAGGCTGATTCTCGCCTGGGCACGCGGACCTGGCGGCGCGAATACTTCGCCGTGGACGCCCTCTCGCCCGATGACTGGGAAGCCGCCTTTGCAGACAGTGTGGCCCGGATTGACACTATCCTGACCGAGCGCTACGACAATCGTCTTCCCGTGGACACTGTGCGGGAGTTCTACGATAATCTCGAAACGAGCGCCTGGGAGAGCAAGAGGCCGCACCTGGTCGAGGAGCTATCCGTCGGGCTGCTGACCAAGTACGTCTTTCGGGAGCACTGCCACCTGCCATCCATCGTCATTGAGGCCCGCTCCGTGGTTGGCAACCGCAAGGCTTGTCATGCGGCGTGTGAAGCACTCAGCCAAGAGGCAGCCGCATTGTTCGGGGCGCGCTTTGATCACATCTCGTTGGAGATCGAGGAGATAGGCCAGACCGAGTCGCCGGGCGAAGCCAAGCTGACCGGGTCTGTGCCTGGAGATCGAGCTGAGGCAGATGATCCCTCATCTTCTTGATGGAGTATCTCATGCGAGTGTGGACGATCCAGCCGTTAGAAGTCCTGAGCCGGTTCGAAGACGGGCAGGTTCTGTATGCCAATCCGGCCCATGTGCCTCAAGAGTTTCGCCATGCCTATGACTGGATGCGTGCTCAGATGCAGCGACGTATCCCTGGCTACGGCGGTCACTATCCCTGGTGGAGCTGGCATAGTCCGCGCCCTGATCTGCGACAGTCGGGCTACCTGCCATGTGGCACTCAGGGGATGCGCCTGGAGCTCGAAATCGAGCCGTCTCAGGTGCTGCTCTCTGATTTCGATGCCTGGCACCTGGTTCTGAACCGCGGCTACCTGGCTCTGAGCGAGCACGAGGACGAAGCATGGCACCGGCGTTTCGAGGCGGCTGTACTCGACCGGTGGGCCTGGCCCCTGCCGGAACCGTGGCACTCGGACATCGTCACCAGTTGGGAACGTGTATTTGATCTAGAGGCTTTAGCCGCATCGAATTACTGGGGAGAAGGGCCACACTACATCCAGGCTACTTTTGAGGCCTTGCGCTTGGCTGACGTACATGGTGTCACACCCTTCGTGGCCCGATAGGGAGGGAGAAGAAACTATGCATCAACTTCTGGTAGAGTGTAGTGACCCCGGCCTGGTGGTCTCCCTGGCCGAGGAGTTTGAGAACGTGCTGCGGCACGTGGACTTCGCCCGTGCTCAGGCTCTGGGCTGTCAGCTCAGCGATTTGGCCCGCGAACTGGGGCCGGAGTTTGATCAAGCCTGGCGGGGGTTCCGCCTGGAAACGCCTAACGAGGTCGGCTACCGGCCGCTGACTTTTAGCAATCGGGACTTTACTGATGAGGAGCGGTTGTGGAAGCTCCTGGCCCAGGCAGCGGAACGTGGCATCGGACAGTTTGAGTTGAGCCACACCCTCTTGTTACCCCAGGATGGCCCGGCCCCGGAGACGCGGGAGCAATACGTCCGCGATCTGGCCGACGGCATACGTGGGGCACACTGGGACGAACTGTGGGTCTTCCAGAGCCCGGTGGAGTTGCCAGCCTCTATGGCCGCCCACCGTCAGCAACTCATGGACGAATATGCAACCGCTGTACTCCATAACCGGGCCAGTTTCCCGACCGTGGGCCACCGGTGGGTTCGAGATTCGGTCGAGCGGTTGGAAAAGGCGCTGCAAGAGGTAAGCACGCGAGCCGAGGCAGTGATGACCTACGAACTAGCCCGGCTGGACCCGGCCGATGTGGAGCCCAACGAGCGCCTCCGCTGGGCAGTGCTGGCTGTGCGGCTAGGGACAGAGGTCGAGAAGTGGTATACGGTCGCCGAGGAGTCCCTGGCCTACCTCTACCAGCGGGCTGCCCTGGTCTACCTGCTCTGGACCGAATGCCGTGGCTGGGGGCGAGCGCGTCCATTCCTGGAGAAACAACTGCCGGCGATCATCGAGGAGGCTGAGGGAACCTACACCACCGATGGTGCCGACGCGCTGCGCCTGCTGTACGATGACTTGCGCCGGCCGCCGTGGAGAGGGCTGGAGGGGCTGTTGGGGAGAGAGGCAGACGAGCCATCCCCTGGCAATGAGGGATGACAGGCCATGGACATCATTCAGCACCTTCATGCTCCCTGTTCGCTTTGTGGTGGTGAGGTTGTTCCGAAGCACATTCGGCACACATACCATTGGAACGGTCAATTGTTCATCTTCGAGGACGTGCCGGCGGGGGTGTGTGTACAGTGCGGCGAGGCATACTTCACCGCGGAAACGGTGAAGACAATGGAGAAGACTGTTCTCAGCAAGATCAGGCCCAGGCGCACCATTCGCGTGCCTGTCTACACCTATGCCGAGGCTATAATGGCTTGAACGAGGTCTGCTAAAGAGGCGATAATGAAGGCACCCTCACGGACGACTGGCCGGCTACGGCTGGCCTCGGTTGAGATCACCCAGCGCTGCAACAACCGCTGCCCTTACTGCGACCAGCCCAAGGCTGACCGGGACATGCCAGTGGCTCAATTCATGGCGCTGCTGGACGATCTGGCCACGGACGGCGTGGAAGCAGTGGCCCTGGGCGGTGGCGAGCCGACGCTGCACCCGGCGCTGCCTGACTTTTTGACGGCAGCCCACCGCCGAGGCCTGCGCGCCGGGCTGACCACCAACGCCCGTGCCCCCGGCCTGGTGACCGCTCTGGCCGACGCCGGGTTGCTGGAGAGCTTTGGTGTGTCGGCCGGCAAGGGAGAGTGGACGGCGCTGGTCTCTCATCCCCGCGCTGCGGTGAACCTGCTCTTGCTGCGCGGTGGCTTGGCCCAGGTCATCGGCTGGGCCGTCGAGGCCATCCGTCGAGGCGCTCGCTGCCTGCTGCTCCTGGGCTACAAAGGGGATCGGCCCGAATTCGTCCCGACGATGGCTGAGTTGGCCGATGCTTTCGGCTTGCTCACTATGCTGGGGCGCAGGGTGGGTGTAGTGGTGGCGGCCGATGACTACACCCGCCGCCGATTGGGGCTGGCCGCAACGTGTGGTGAAGGTTTCGTGCGCGTCAACCTAGACGGGACGCGCGATTCGTGCTGCTTTCTAACCTGCGAGTATCGAAACACGCGGAGGTGATCCATGTCTGTTCAAGAATGTGCCCTCTATGGCGACCTGGTCCTATGGCTGCGGGACCGTGCCGCTGAGCTACTGGCTGAGGCCAAGGCCGATTCCACTATGGAAGCGGAGACAGCCCGGCTGGACGAGTTGATCCGGAGCTGGTTCTTCACGCCGCAGGAGGAGCTCTACGGCTCCGCCCCGCGGGAGGTTATCTGGCGCGAGCAGTTAGGGGAATCCAACCCGGTTCCAAAGGAATACGCGGACGATTTCATTGCCGACGACAATTGTCCCATCTGCCAGGCGATGCGACAAGAGATAGAGTCAACTGAAGACGACCACGAGCACGGCTGGCACTGGACCTACTGCCCCGACTCCTGTCTCCTTGACCTCTACGACCCGGAGGGGAGCGAGGAACGCTGGCAGAAGGAGTTTGCCTGTCACGAAGAATGGGAAGCTCAGGAGGAGGAACGCCGTCGGCAGACCGGGTCGCCCCCACCCTACAATCCGCCCCCCATTGAAAGCAAACAAGTGGACCCAGAGACCTTTCTGGAGGTGCTGCGCCGGCCGTGGCTCGACCCCGAACTGCATAAGGTAGCCCAGAAGTTGACCGAGCGCTGCGACGTGTCGCTGCCCAACGCCCGATCCGGCCTGAGTTATCGCCGACTGACCCGGGCCGAGGCCACATCCCTGGTGGCTGGGCTGCATCAGCAGGGTGCGGACGTCCAGGCGCTGCTGGACCAGATCGAAGCCTGGCCCTACCAGAACGTGGCCCTGGACTGGCTGAGTGAGCCGGAGCAGAACGCGGCGATGATCTGTCAGGCTATGGGGACCGAAATTGACCCGGCAGACGAGGATGAACTGGCCCGCTTCCGCCAGCATCGGGATTTTATCTTCACCCTGGCCCGGCTGATCCCGCCCGGTGCCCGGCTCTGGCTCCAGGGTTGGCTGGAGGCAGTGGCCCACGGCGCGTTCTCTGCTTCTGACGCTCCATTCTGACGTGGGGGTTGTGGGAAAGTGAATCGCTGAAGGCGCTGAGATGCGCTGATGACAGTGACATCAGCGGAGCTCAGTGCTCTTAGCGATTCGAAGGGAGGACGTGAATGGTCACACCATCGGCAAAGCGACAGCAAAAGGCGCGCCAGCGCAAGGAGGCCAAGCGCAAAGAGAAGCGCTCTCTCTTGAGGCGACTGATGCAGAGCCCCCGCGCCCTGCTCCGCGCTTCTGGCAACTGGCCGCTGCACGAGTGCCTCCTGACCAAGGAGTGGCGGGAGGAGGGGGCTATTGTTCAAATCCTGGTGGCTCGCCGCTCGCCCTCGGGACAGATTGCCACTGGCACTTTCCTGGTAGACCTGGGCTGCCTGGGGGTTAAGAGCGCCTTTGCTAGCTTGTTCGACACTCGACGGGAGTACGAGCAAAAACTGCGGGCTAGAATAACTGCCCGGCAAGACATGATCAAGGCCGACATCAACCTGGTGGCCAAGATCGTCCGCGAAGCGATTGCCTACGCCCAAGACCTGGGCTTCAAGCCCGACCCCGACTACCGCGACGCCATGCTCGTCCTGGGCGACGCCGACCCCGATGCCTGTGACGTGCCCATCCCGCTGGGTGGCCGAGATGGCAAACCTTTCTTCATCGCTGGCCCCTACGACAACGTAGATCGCATCATGGCCAAGCTGACGCGCAAGCTGGGGCCTGATGGCTTTCACCTCCTCTTTCCAGTGGGCGGCGATGAAGAGATTTTCTTACCCGACGAATGACTCGTAAACCCCTGGCGCTCTCCAACTGGAAGATGGCGATGACCATCGTCGAGAGCCTGGCCTTCGTCCGTAACTTCGAGGCGATAGCGGGGGACCTGCTCGACAGGGTGGACGTGGTGATCTGTCCGCCCTTCACCGCGCTGTGGTCGGTGGCACAGGCACTGCGCGGCAGCCCTTCGACGAGCTCAGGACGCAGTCGCCTACAATTGGGGGGACAGAACATCGCGGCGACCGCCGACCTGGCCCGCACTGGCGAGATCTCGGCGGCATTGTTGGCCGACGTCGGCTGCCGCTGGGTGATGCTGGGGCACTGGGAAGTCCGCCAGCACCTGGGCGACGACGATGCGGCCGTCAACCGCAAGGTGCACCTGGCGCTCGACGTGGGACTGGCGCCCATCTTGCTGATCGGCGAGGCGCACGACGACCAAGCCCCGCTGGCGGATGCGCTGGAGCGGCAACTGGCGCGTGTGCTGGCAGGCTGCCAGGCGGAGCAGGTCGGGACGATGGCCTTCATCTACGAGCCCGAAGCTACTATCGGCGTGGCTGCGCCCGCCTCGCCAGATCACGTGGCAACTGGATGCAGATTCATCCGGGACTGGTTACGCGTGCGTTGGGGCGATGCCATGGCCGAGAGGGCGCGAATAATCTACGGTGGGAGCGTCGCAGAGGAGTACGCCGCTGACCTGCTGGCCTGTCCCGACGTGGACGGTCTGGGTGCGACACGACGCGGCCGGGACGCGGCGACCTTTGCCGAGATCGTGCGCCTCATCGCTCGAATACGCACGTCCTGATCGCTACGTCCCGGCCAGTTGGTTACGCCCAAATAAAGACCTCCGAGGTTTGACGTGCATGTAGAGTATCACGGGGAAGCGACACCCAAGGGGTGACTACCCATACTCGGGCCTGAGATCAAAACCTCGGAGGTTTGCTAGTTTACTACAGTTTGTACAACTCGCCGTATTTTGTCCGCAGATAGCGGATGTATGGCTCAATGCTCATCGGCCCGCCGGTGATGCGCTCGACGAGCTCGGACGCGGTGTACTTGCATCCGTGTTGATAGATATTCTCTTTGAGCCAGCCGTGCAGCGTGCCGAACTCGCCCTCTTCGATCTCAGCCGGAATCTCGGGATGAGCTAGCAGAGCGGCCTCGAAGAACTGCGCGCTTAAGATGTTGCCCAGCGTATAGCCCTGGAACGCGCCACCGATGATGCCGTCATACCAATGCATGTCTTGCAGCACGCCATCGCGGTCGTCCGGTGGAATGATTCCCAGATCAGCCTTGAAGCGCTCGCGCCACGCTTCGGGCAGGTCGCGCACAGCCAGGCGGCCTTCCAGCAGATCCAACTCAAAGCCGAAGCGCAGCATGACGTGCAGGTTGTAGGTCACTTCGTCGGCTTCGGTACGTATCAGTGAGCGCTCGACTTTGTTGATCGCCCGGTAGAACGTGTCCAACGACACTGACCTCAGTTGGTCAGGAAAGACCGCCTGGAGTCTGGGATAGAAAAACTTCCAAAGGCCCAGGCTGCGCCCGACAATGTTTTCCCACAGGCGAGATTGGCTCTCGTGGGCGCCTGCCGATGTTCCTCTGGCTAGCGGCGTGCCCTCGAAGTTTGGGCGAATGCCCTGCTCGTACAGCGCGTGACCGGCCTCGTGGATTGTGCCGAATAGCGCTTCACTCAGGTCGTTTTCCCTGACGCGAGTGGTGATACGCACGTCGCCTATCGAGAATTCTGTCGTGTATGGATGAGGGGTTTTGTCCTCTCGCCCGCGCTCAAAGTCGTACCCGAAGTGCTTGATGACCTCGAGGCCAAAGGCCCACTGCTGCGGTTCGGGGAAGGTCTGGTGCAAACAGGAACCGTCCACGGTGGGCTGTGCGGTGATAGCCTGTACGAGGGGCACGAGTTGCTGGCGCAGCTCGGCAAAGAGGGTGCACAGGGTGGAGACTTTCATTCCATAGTCTGAAAAGCCAATCAAGGGGTCGGCGATGTGGTCGTAGCCAGGGAAGAAATCGGCCAGTTGCCGACTCAGGTCTAGCATCTTTTCGAAGTAAGGCTGCACGGCAGGGAAGTCGTTCGCTGGCCGGGCCCTGGTCCAGACATCATAACACTGGGAGGCATGGTTGGAGAGCTGGGCCATGAAAGACGACGGCACCTTCACTGCTATCTCGTAATTGCGCCGCGTGACGCGGATGAGGCTGGCCTCGTCCGAATCGTAGGGCAGGCTCTCCTCGTAGGGCCGCAGGTCTTCCAGCAGCTTCCCGATGGCCGGGTCGGTGAACTTCTCGTGGGCCAGTTGTCTCAACGTGGCCAGTTGACGCGCGCGGGCTGCTGCACCGCCTGGTGGCATGTAAGTTGACTGATCCCAGCTCAATACCGCAGCGGCGGACTCCAGATCGTTGATCTCGATGAGACGAATTTTGAGCTCTTGCAGTTTGGCTTCCATGAAGTTTCCCCTTTTTTGTGATGTGATCACAAGATA
Organism: Anaerolineae bacterium; assembly: GCA_049589355.1. Classification (GTDB taxonomy): domain Bacteria; phylum Chloroflexota; class Anaerolineae; order VGOG01; family VGOG01; genus JBAWAP01. The sequence continues at coordinate 1,529 of JBAWAP010000026.1, read as the reverse complement.
CCACACAAGGCGTGGATTGTCAAACCCGAAGCGGCTCCTAATTGCCAGACAATCCACTTTTTGGTATAATCTGGTGAGATTGCCCGGGAGGAGGAAAGCATGACCCAACTGCGAAACGTGGTCGTCGCCCAGTCAGGCGGGCCGACGCCGGTGATCAACAATTCGCTGCGGGGCGTGGTGGAGACCTGCCGCGCCATGCCCGAAGTGTTCGGCACGGTTTATGCTGGCTGGCACGGCATCGAAGGGGTGTTGAAAGAGGAGTTGCTCGACCTCTCCGCTCAACTTGCTGAAGAGATCTGCTTGCTGCGCACCACCCCCGCCGCCGGGGCCATCGGCACCTGCCGCTACAAGCTGAAGGCCGCTCAGCAGGAAGACTTCGAACGGGTGATCGAGGTCTTCCGCGCCCACAACGTCGGCTACCTCTTCTACATCGGTGGCAACGACTCGATGGACACGGCCCACAAGATAGCACTGCTGGCCCAGGAGCAGGGGCTGGAGCTCATCGCTACCGGCGTGCCCAAAACCATAGACAACGACGTGGGCGATTCGGAGTTCAAGCTGATAGATCACACTCCCGGCTATGGCTCGGTGGCCCGATACTGGGCGCTCAACGTCCAGAACGCCGATCAGGAAAACGCCGGCTCTTGCCCGTCCGACCCGGTGCTGGTGATGCAGGTCATGGGCCGCAAGATCGGCTTCATTCCGGCCGCTGCTCGCCTGGCTGATCCGGATAGGGAGATGCCGTTGCTCATCTTCATGCGGGAGTCGGGCCTGACCCTGGAGGAGGTGGCCGATGGCGTAAACGATGTGCTCAGGGAACGCGGTCGGGCGCTGGTGGTGATAAGCGAGGGATTCGACGTGGGTGCCATCGGCGAACGAAAGGACGCCTTCGACCATACCATGTTCTCCTCCAGTCAGATGACTGTTGAACGAGCGGTGGTGAACTACCTGAATGAGGTAGGGTTGTCCGCCCGTGGGTCAGCTCGCGGTAACGTGCCCGGCACCGACCAGCGCCACAACATGATCTATGCCTCGAGTGTTGACCTGGAGGAAGCCTACAAGGTTGGGCAAAAGGCTGTGCTGATAGCCGTCGAGGAAGGTTCGGGCTTCATGGCCACCATCTTACGAGAGCCTGGCCCCTTTTACCACGTCCGCTACGACAAGGTGCCACTGGAAGCAGTGGCCGACTCCGAACGGGCCTTTCCCGAAAGCTGGATCGCGCCCAGTCGGGTGGATGTCACGGATGACTTCGTGCAGTACGCTCGCCCCCTCATCGGCGACGACTGGCCCGCTATCCCGCTGGTGGATGGCCGGCAGCGGTTCGCCCGCCTCCAGCCCATCTTCGCCGAGAAGAGGTTGCCGGAGTATGTACCGCAGGCGTACCGGTAGTGTAGACGCTCCCTTTGTCATTGCGAGTCGGCCATGGCGTGCCCCGCCATTCCTGAGGACAGAAACTAGCGCGCGGCGCAGAAAGCGTGTACAATATGGGCAGGCGCCCAGACAGTTAAGACCGTGCGCTCATTGGTGCA